>NZ_JAOQJK010000007.1 GCF_025567045.1 Barnesiella propionica
ATGCCAGTCAGATATAATCAGTTATATTCCTAAGAAAATATATACCCTTTATTCATTAAGAATCCAAATAATACTATTGTTTTTCCTCTAACTCACGTATGGCGGCGTCTGTAAATGTTTTATATATGGCATATTCCAGCCCCGGCCTGATATCCCGGGGAGCTATCCGGCTTCTTATTCTGTTTTGTTCTAATACATGGCATTATTGTATCAGCTATGCTTTTATTTTTACTGGAATAGCTGGTAAGTAGTCGTGTGTAATATTATGGTTTTCTTTAACAATTTATCAAATTAATGGTATCGAAGATAAATTCAAATATTATCTGAATTTAATCAAAGTAATGAAACAAAGCATGATTATACGTTTGATATTTCGGTGGATAAATATTAAATATTAAGTTATATCCGGTTACTCCCCAAGTTGTAATTATTTATGTAGATGCATTTGCTGAAATTCCTGATATATAAGAAATATAGCTATTGAAGAATAACAGTGATTCTGTAGTTCTTTAATAAAACTTTTTTTAACGGGCCTTAGATCCTTATTATTACATATATAAGAAAAAAATCAGGATAATAAACTTATGTATCTATCCTATTGTTTGTATATATATGTTTTGCTTTTTTGAAATTAAATAGTAATAAATATTAAAAAATTATTGCATGTTAAATAACATTGTTTTTTTTCACCGTTTTTGTTGTGAAATAACTAAATTTGTGCCTTAATAATATATACTTTACTAAATAGAATAGCTATGGAAAAAAAGATGTATGAAAAACCTCTGGTTGAGATTATAGAAATTTCGCTGGAAAAGAGAATTGCTGTTGGCGGTGATTATGAGATAGGAGAGGGTGAAGACATGGAAAATCCGGACGGTATAGGTTCGGTACAGCAGAGAGATCCATATAGGGATATGTATTGATTAATGATTGTTGCGCTTTGGCCCTGTATTTCTGCAGCCGGTTATTTTCAATAGGGATTTTTTATTCGGTGTTCAGGGCTTCTTGTTTGCGACTCGTTTATGGGCCGGTTGATTTTTGATTCTTTTATGCGATAAGAATCCGATATGTTTATAACGAAATATAATCTATTATGAAAAAAACTACGCTGAGATTATTCTTGATAGTCATGTGTGCTTTATTGGGCGTAAACACTTCTTATGGGGTGCCCTTAACACAAGAATTGACTTTTGATGTTTGGAAAAACAATGGTACCACTGCTATTTCTTCTTATGATAAAACTGATCCTAAGGAATATACGATAGGAGGACAAACCTGGACTTTTTTCTATTGTATGACCAAACAAGGAACTACAGATTTGCAAATGTATACAAATAAGAGCGGAACGGGAGGATATGTAATTTCTCCTGTTTTTACTTCAAGCGGAGGTATGATGGTTACTTTGAATTGGTCTTCTGGTACAAATTCAATGGATGTTACGACTATAGTTAATGGAACGGAAAAGAGCACTGTGACTTTAACCCCATCAACACCTTCTGTAACTATTACTGAACCAGAATGTGCCGTAAAAATTAAAAATGCTACAAGTAGTGCCGGGTATCTTAGAAGTGTGGTTTTTACACCTGTGTTTTCAGGACCGGAAATTAAATTGAGTTCTCAATCTCTTGCATTTGCCACTGCTTATCAAACAATGAGTTCGGAACAATCAATTGATGTGAATGCTTCAAAATTGACATCGGATATTAATTTGGTTGTTGAAGGAGCCGATGCCGATCAGTTCGAGCTACAGAATGCCGCTGGGAATGTTATAACTTCTTTAGTCCAAAATGCCGGAGAGGTTAATGAAACGATTAAAGTTGTTTATAAAAGAACTAAAGCGGGAACTCATTCGGCAAAACTTAAACTTTCAGCGACCGATGCAACTGATGTTTATGTGGATTTGACGGGTGAAAGCACGGTTCCGGTTTCTTTGATGTCCGTAACAGAGTTTACTTTACCGTTTACTTTGGCTACCGCCGGATTCCAGCCGATAGGAGTTACCGTAAAATGTGAGGTGCTACCTGCAAATCTTACGCTGGCAGTTGCTGCTTCGGATAATGCAGCCGGAGAATTTCAATTGGGAGCAAACGAGATTGCAAAAGAAACGGCTTTGGCAGCAAGCGGATGTGAAATTCCTTTGACATTCAAGGCAACCGCTGCCGGAGTTTATAATACGACTGTAACTTTGTCTGTTTCTTACGATGGAAATACGGTCACATTGCTGGAAATACCTGTAAAGGTAACCGTGTCCGATCAGATATCCCAGGTATCGGAAGTTCTGTTCTCTGTTGATGGAGGCGTCTATAATGCAGTACAGACTGTTGCCTTATCTTGTGCCATGCCTGCGACCATTTATTATACCCTTGATGCAAGTGATCCGTTTACATCAAGTACGGCATTGGTTTATTCGGATGCCATTACAGTCGATAAAACAATGACGATTAAAGCCGGAGCTAAAATAGATGGTTTGGATAACAGTATTATTACGGAAGAGATATATCTTTTGCAGGTTCCTGCGGTTGCATCTTCCTTGGCGATGAGTCCTGCTGTAAAATTCGATGCGGTACAGACGACAACCTTGTCGGTTGAAGGATTCCCCCATGCGAAAATATATTTCGATGCGACAGATAAAACACCGTCTATAACAAATGCTTTCCTGTATGACGGAACTCCTATCGTTATAGACGGGACGACTGCCATTAAGGCGATTGCAACTATAGACGGATGGGAAAACAGCGATGTGGTACGTTTCAGCTGGACCGCTACCGACTTTAAATTACCTGTTCCAACGGCAGATGTTCCTGAGGGGACTTACAATACACCTCAATCGGTAACGTTATCTTCCTCCGTAGCGGGAGCGACTGTCAAATATGTGATAGGCAGTACCTGGAACGATGCCAGTGCGGTGGAATTTACAACTCCTATCGAGATAAATACGACCACCACGATTATTGCTAAGGCAGAAAAGAACGGATGGACAGGAAGTAACCAGTTTAAAGCGACCTATACGATAGATAATTCCATTATGAAATGGATTCCTTCCGGAAGTAAACCTGCTACCGTAGAACCAAGTCTTTATACAACTGGATTGCAGAAGACGAATTTGAGCCTTGTTAATTTTGGGAATGGAGCCACCGATTGTATAGGAGGAACGGCTGCGTCGGGCTGGTGTACTTCTCCGGATAATTTTAAAACTACTAATAGCTATTTTACGGCATCTGTCGTTCCCGAGGAGGGCTATGTTGTGACTATATCCAAGATTAATGTCGCTATGAAAAGAAATGCTAATACTAGTGCGCCCAAGAATTTCGCTATACAGTATAGTATAGGAGATGAAACGAATTATACGACTTTATATCAAAGTACGGATGGTTCGATAAGTGCGAATAGTGCTCTTTATTCCTGTGATATTGCTGCCCCTATAAAAACGGCAAAGAGTGTTTATTTCAGGATAATACCTATCGCAAGCGGCAGTGCCGGAGCGTTTTATATAACTGGCGATAACGGTGGTTTATCGTTTGAAGGAACTGTTGCTCCGATGGAAACTTCGACCGTTACGGACGCTACGACGATAGAACAGGATGTAGACGGACACCTGGTGGTTGACGGCAGTAACGGAACTCTTCCCCAGATATCGGTTCCTGTCGAAAAACAGGTGGCGGGAAAAGTGACGGTAGCCCGTAAATTCGAGAATAAGAAAAACTGGTATGCTGTATCGTTCCCGTTCGATATCGAGAGCGTGGCGGTTGTGCATACCGATGGAACCGATTTCCCTCTGACAGCCGGAACTCATTACTGGTTAAGGAGCTTTGAACCGAAGAACATTACCGAAAGTATAATATTTGGAGATGTAGCTTCCATTCAGGCTAATAAAGGATATATTATTGCCTTCCCGCAATCTTTCCCCGATGGCGGATTTACCGTTAAGTTTACTTCCGTAGCCGGTGTTACGCTGAATGCGGACGATACCGCACCTAAGTCTACGGCGACCGGCGGTATGTACGAATTTGTCGGTAATGCCGTACTTAAAGATTATGCGGTGTCAGGAGAGTCTTATAAATTGAGTGCCGATGGTACTAACTTCGTAAAGACCAGCGGTGCTGTTTATTCTCCCTATGAAGGTCTGGTATTCATACCGTCCGCTTCTGCCGCCAAGGCCCCGTTATATTTGCCGGTAGATCAGAAACCTTCGGGCTTGGACGGCCTCGCTGCCGATGAAATGACCGTAACCTGTGCTAACGGAAAAATCATGGTGACTTCTGCCGAAGATACCCGGGTAACGGTTTACCATGTAAGCGGTACTTTAGTTTCACAGATCGACGTTGCCGCCGGAACTACATATACGATCGACGTACCGGCCGGTATTTATGTTGTGAATAAGCAAAAAGTTGTGGTTTATTAAAATGGGAATTTATAATAGAATGAAGGGTGGCTGTAAAGCCACCCTTTTTTTGTATATTATTTTTCGGATGAGTTGTTTGCCGTGAGGGAATATTAATTATTGTTTGTGAAAAATGGATTTGTGTAATTAATAGATCGGATTTTGTAGTTAAATGTTATATAGAATGTTTATATTTATAAACTGAATTAAACTTATGATCGATATGAAAAGAATAATTCCACTTCTCTTTTTTTGCTTATGTGCCGGTGCTTGCGTTGCTTTACAAGCGCAGGGATATAATGCCGGAGAGTTAGCCAAGTTAAGGGCTTTCCTTTTACAGCCGTCGGAAACTGCGGGAGTGACAAATGCCGAAGCTCTGGAGATCGAGGATATGGACGACCCGTCGGCGTGGACGGGGATTACCTGGAATGAAGAAGACGATAACCGGGTAACGGATATCGAGTGGAGTATGTACGGCCTTTCCGGAAATCTGGACGTGAGCGGATTTACCGAATTGTGGTGGCTCGAATGTGCCGACAATTCCATTAATTCGTTGAAGTTTGACGGAGATGTGCAGCTCGCCTGGCTCGATTGTGAAAACAATGCATTGACTTCACTGGATGTCACGACCTTGACGGCTTTGGAAGATTTATATTGTTCCGGTAATGATTTGGAAAAAGTCGATTTGTCGGGTTGCGGAAGGCTTACTTCTTTTATTGCTCGGGAAACAGGATTAACCCGGCTGGATTTGTCCGGTTGTCCCGAATTGATAAAAGTAGATGTAACAGGAAATAAGTTAATTTCCCTGGATGCGGCGTCCAATCCTTCTCTAAAGGAGTTGTTATGCAATGAGAACCGGCTTACATCCATAACTCTGAATGGGAACGATAAATTGAATAACCTGCTTTGCAGGAATAATCAATTGACGGATCTGGAGCTTTCGGGATGTCCTAATGTGAAAGAGGTTTTTTGTGATGATAATCTTCTTACCGAATTGAATGTAAACGGTCTTTTATCTTTGGAAAGCCTGAAATGCGAAGGGAATAATTTGGTCTCTCTTGACGTGAGCGGGTGTCCGGCTCTTATGTATTTATACTGCGGGAACAATCGTTTATCGCGGCTTGAAACAGGCGGGCATGTCGTATCTGCGTCGTTGTATTGCGATCATAATTATTTGACATTAGAGACTTTGCCTCCTACCGATGGTATATTCACTTATCAGTACGCGCCTCAGAATATAATGGAATTAGGGTTTGGTGTTTTTTCGTTAAACAAAACGTTGGATTTGAGTGCCCAAATCAGGACCGGGAACCAGGGAGGCGGCCGGACTACATTCGCATGGTATTCGGGAAATAAATTATTACAGGCAGGGGAGGATTATACCGAAGATAACGGGACATTCGTTTTTACCCGTATGCAGAATGACAGTGTTTATTGTAAGATGTCCCATTCGAAATTTATTGCTTTTGAATTCAGCGACCGTCATCTTACGACCTCTTCTTTTGCTTTGCAGGTTCCGTCGGGAGTTACAGGTCCCGGAATAAGAGAAGCTATAATATATAAAGACGATATGCTGCAGATAGAGGCGGAAGATGCGGTTTCGGACGTTATAATATATGATATGCAGGGGAGGTTGCTTGCACATTGTACCCTCGAAGGAAAGATGCTGCATATACCGGTAAGAGCCGTTACTCCGGTATTATTGGTCAAGCTTATTTATTCCGGCGGTTCTGTCGTTATGAGAAAGGTGGTTACGAATTAAATAAGATCATATAAAACAGCAGGCTGTATAATTTATACAGCCTGCTGTTTTATATCAGGGTGGATTATACCTTTTAATTCGGCTTTATCATTGATTCATTTCATTTTTTACGCTTTGCGCAGCAGATTTGACGTTCGCTTTAATGGTATCGGCCTTTTTGCTCACGGCATCTTTTGTCTCTTCCCACCCTTCTTTAATATTCTCTTTTCCTTCCTCTATTTTATCAGAGGTTTTATCGACGGCTTTATTGACAGACTGTTCTGCTTTTTCCATATTTTTATTCATATGGTCCTTGGAATTCTGATTGGAGCATGAGGTGATCATTCCGGTAACGGCGATCACGCATAAAGATAAAAATAATTTTTTCATTTGTTCTGTACAGTTAATTAATAATAGCTTAACTGAGAACAGATAAAGAAGGGGGTATGTTTTGTTAAGTAGTAATAATTAGATAAATTAATATTTAATTCTTAGGAATGAACATATTTCGTATAGGGTATCCGGCTAACCGTTAATTCCCGGTGCAAGCCTGGAATAGCATGTGCGTTTAACAGGAAAATAGATCTGGAAAAAGCGATGGAGACGAACGAATTTACGGGGTAAACGATGAGGTGGAAAATATCCAGGTCATTGGTATCCGCCACTTGGAAGAAGAGTAACGACGGATACTACGCATTTCGTTTTGAGTGGGTATAAATCCGCCTCTCTGGGATTTGTCCCGATAAAATGACTTCGTTCCCTTTGTAAAGGCTCCTCTATTTCCATCGTATATTCGTGCGACTTAGTAATTTTATTTCTCCGGCAGAGTTTGTCTAATAATTTTTTTATTCAAAAGTGGTGAGGGAAGTAAAAAAGGTACTGCGTTTAGATGCTTCTTTACCGGAGAAATATTTTTCCTCTATTTATAAGAAAATGCCGGAGGTCGAGCCTTCGTTTAAACTTGATTCAATATAAATACAAAAATCCTGCTTCCTTAAAATTGAGGGCAGGACTTTTGTATTATGCTTATTAAGTGATAATTGTTTGGTTATATTATAGCGATATTATTTAGTAAAATGATTATATTTGTTCAAAATAAAGGGTATTAGATATGACTAAAAAAGAATTAAATTCATACCGATTAACGAGTTTGGAAGAACCTTCTGACGAGATGCTTTCCGCATTAATGAAAGAAGTGGCTAAGGAAGCTAAGGAAAGTACGGAAGCAGTAAATAGAAAGTTTTTTCAACAAATGCGAGAACGTATCCGTGAGCAGAAAAAGGCATGGGAAAAAGAATATAATATAAAGTTTAAAAATGCGTAAGCCTGTACTTATAGTTATTGCTGGTCCAAATGGTTCTGGAAAAACATCTGTGACGACTAAAATTCTTCATCATGAATGGATTGAAGATTGCATATATATAAATCCGGATATTATAGCTCAGGAAAAATTTGGAGATTGGAACTCTAAAGAGGCGGTTATGCAATCGGTACAATATTGCGAAACTTTACGGGAGGATTGTATTAAAGAGAAAAAAAGCCTTATTTTTGAAACTGTGTTATCTGTAAGAGATAAAGTCGATTATATTCGCAGAGCTAAAGAAGCAGGATTTTTTATCCGTCTGTTTTTTGTATGTACGAGTAACCCTACCATTAATGCGGCACGTATTGCTAATAGAGTGATGAAAGGGGGACATGATGTTCCTATTCCCAAAATCATATCCCGATATGAAAAATCTATTGCCAATTGTTGTGTAGCCTCCCAATTCGCAGACAGAACTTATGTTTATGATAATTCAGCTGATGGGGCAGAAGCAAAATTACTGTTTCGCTTGACTGACGGGGAAGTCACCAAACAATATGTAAATCAAATTCCTGAATGGGCATCACCTATTTTATATAGTGAATAAATAAAGATTTTCTGATAAAAATCCTGCTTCCTTAAAATTGGGGGCAGGACTTTTTATATTCTTATTATTTGTATCCAATGAAATATGAAGGATGGGAAAGATTAAAATAAAAAGATCCTCAAATACAAAATTTGAAGATCTTTGATTACCGGATTTATCCGTTTTACTTTTTGTTCGGTGATCGAGTTGGGATTCGAACCCAAGACCCACAGCTTAGAAGGCTGTTGCTCTATCCAGCTGAGCTACTCGACCTGACCTTTTTGCTTAAAAAGCGATGCAAAGGTAGCTATATTTACCGAATTTCCAAACTTTAACCTCCGATTTTTTATTATGATGTGGCCGGTTCTGTATCAGAACGGATAACCAACGGCAAAATGCAGGGTGGAGTTTCGCTGGAAATCTTTGAATGCATTTATCCAGTGTTTGCTGTTTTCCGCCGGATCATAGGCTCTTAATCCGAGGTCAAAGCGGAGCAGGAAGTAGTTGAAATCCAGCCGTAGCCCCAGTCCGTATCCGAGCGCTATTTCCTTGTAGAAAGTTTTTACATTGAATTGTCCGCCCGGTTGGGATTCATAATCTTTTACCGTCCAGATGTTTCCCGCATCCACAAATGCAGCTAGTTCAAATTTCCAGAACAGCTTGCTCCGGTATTCCATATTCAGGTCTAAACGTATGTCACCGCATTGGTTGATAAAATTAGATACGGAATTGCCTCCGTTGAACTTACCGGGGCCTAATGTTCTTACCGACCAGCCCCGTACACTGTTGGCTCCTCCCGAATAGTATCTTTTCTCGAAAGGCAATATGGATGCGTTTCCATAGGGATATGCCAGTCCGAAGCCGACGTGAAGGGCCAGCGAGTTGCGTGTATCGAACAGATGGGTATAGCTATAGTCGAGATCTGCTTTGGCATATTGGGAATAATTTATGCCGAATACTTCGTATTGTCCGTTTTCGTTGGGTTTTTGTGCTATCATTTTAGAGATGCCGTACAACACGTTACCAGCTATTTCTCCGGCGGCTCTTAACGTATAATAGTTTGTACGGCGTACCGAGCTGTTTATGTTGATATTTGACCGGTAGAACGTATATCCCATTCTCATGATGAAGTGGTTTTCGTAGCTATAGCGTAGTAAAGGATTTTGCGGGGCGATTTCGTCCAGAAAACCGTCTGTAGTTTTCGGCAGGTAAACATAGCTGATGTCTATGAGATCGAGGTTGTGCCGGTAAATGTTATGTGTGCTCCATTTGTATTTCCAGGCGGCTCCGGCTATGACTCGGGTATATTCGGGCCGTTGCTGGAAATTAAGGGAGGTGGAGAATTCTGTCGTCCCTTTCATTCTCCGGCGGAAATCGGTTCGGATGAATGGGAAGAGAAATTTGGGATAAGTGACACCTATTTCTCCTCCGAACTCGGTATAATGGTCGTTGATAAGTTTGCTGAGATCTCCTGACAGGCTTTCATAAGAGGCTCTTAATTTTGTTGAGAATGTTTCGGAACCATGGAATATATTTCGGTGCTGATAGGTGGCTCCTACGGCAAATCCCAGGTCGCCTTCGGAATTTGTCCCTTCCAGTTCGGCCGAAACGGTTTGAGATTTGCCTTCGGTCAGTAATATGTAACAATCCAGCTTATCTTCGGCTTCGTCTGTTTCTACCGGCTGGAATTTTATATTTACATATTTGATTATTCCCAGGCGCCCGAAAGCCGTATAGGTATTATTGAGATCGCGGTTACTGAACAATTGTCCCGGGCGCAGGAAACAGTTCTCGACCAACGTTTCCTTTCGGATATATTTTTTTTTGCCGTACAAGATGTAAAAACTTTTATATCCTATAGTATCGGTGATGTCGGCGGTTCCGTTGAGCGACGAATTTACCGGGTCGTAATTGGTTATAAAATAAATATTACGCATCCGGTATGGTTTGTGGGAGCGGTTTATCGTTCCATTCTCCGGTGTAGCCTGCAGAGCGGGCATCAAATTTAGCGTAAGGTCGACCTCTTTGGAGTTTTGTGCGGTGTCGGCCGTATAGGTTACATACTCTTTGCTGAAACCGAAATATCCTTTATTCCTTAACAATTCGAATATCCTCTGGCGTTCCTTATCCAGTATGTTCCGGTCGAATAAAATCCCCGGTTTTAACATCGATGCGGCCGAATCCCCCAGTATGATACGATATAATGTATCGTTGAGTATATTATATGAAATGCTTGTTAAATAATGCGGTTCGTGCGTCTCCACATGGTAAGTGACTTTCATCCGCTTTTTTTTCGTCAGGGTGTCGGCTGTTACATGGGCATCCATGTAACCTTTATTGGACAATGCTTTACGTATTTGTTCCTGGGATAATCTCATAAGGCTTTCGTCATATATGACCGGAGGAGTTCCGGCCCTGCGTAACCACCGGTTGTACCATTTGGTCGTGTCGTTTCCCGACATGTTATATACTCCCAGGGGAAAGCGGAATATCCATAAGGAGCGGTGATTAGGCTCCTGGCGCAAATAGGATTTCAGGTCTTCGGGTTTTACGTCTTTATTGTCGGTCTCTATTTTTACGCGGTCCAGCAAATAACTACCGGCAGGCACGTGTTTAGTGGGGCTGCATGCCGAGACAAGGAGCGCCAGTAGGAACAGTACCGATGAAAAGAAGCGGCTTTTGTGCGAATTCATACCGATAGTTTGTGCGAATAGGATTGCAAACGTACATAAATATCTACGTTTACACAAGTTATCTTGCCGAAAGTGGTATCGCCAGGTATCATTTTTTCAGGAGTAACCTTATCGCTTTTTATCCCGACTTGTTTTAAATATCTGTTAATGTGTTGGGTTTTCAAATGTTTGTCGAATAATTTGTAAGAATTATATAGTTAAATTGTAATTATTTTCAATATTTGTTCCTTTTTTCTTTCAATTTATTTGCATAATACCGGTAAAGCATTTACATTTGCAAAATCAAAAGATTTAATGACAGATAATGATTAGCTGTAACCTACATATTATTAGCCGAGTGGTGGTCATCCTATTAGTTGTCGTCCTGCGACAGTAAAATCGGAAAGGTATGTGGTTGCTTTATGTTGCCATAAGACATAGAGAATAAATATGAAAAGCCTTTCCGATATACACAGGAAAGGCTTTTTTTAAAGTTGAAAGTTTATGAAAAACGAATTGCGAAGTGCATCGAGTACGCAGGGACGCCGTATGGCGGGAGCGCGAGCTTTGTGGAGAGCTAACGGAATGAAGGCTGAACAGATGGGAAAGCCTGTCATAGCCATTGTCAATTCTTTTACCCAGTTTGTGCCGGGCCACGTACATTTGCATGAAATAGGTCAAAAGGTGAAAGCGGAGATCGAGCGTTTGGGGTGTTTTGCTGCGGAGTTCAATACAATAGCTATAGACGATGGTATAGCCATGGGGCATGACGGTATGCTTTATTCGCTGCCGTCCCGTGATCTTATCGCCGATAGCGTTGAATATATGGTGAATGCGCATAAGGCGGACGCTATGGTTTGTATCAGTAACTGCGATAAAATTACGCCGGGGATGCTTATGGCGGCGATGAGGTTGAATATTCCTGCTATTTTTATTTCGGGCGGCCCTATGGAAGCCGGATACGATGATGACAGGCCTGTTGACCTGATAGATGCCATGATAGAGTCGGCAGATGAATCGGTCAGTGATGAACAGGTCGCCCGTGTAGAGAGGTCGGCCTGTCCTACCTGCGGTTCCTGTTCCGGCATGTTCACCGCCAATTCCATGAATTGCCTTAACGAAGCCATCGGATTAGCATTGCCCGGTAACGGGACTATTGTAGCCACACATGTGAACCGTGAAAAGTTATTTATGAAAGCGGCGGAACAGATCGTCAGGAATTGTTACGCTTATTACGGAGAAGGAGATGAGAGTGTATTGCCCCGCAGCATAGCGACGCGGGAAGCGTTCCTGAATGCCATGACACTGGACATTGCAATGGGTGGTTCTACCAATACGGTTTTACATTTACTGGCTATCGCCCATGAAGCTGAAGTGAATTTTACGTTGCAAGATATCGACATGTTATCTCGTAAATCTCCGGTGTTGTGTAAGGTCGCTCCTAATTCCCATTATCATATACAGGACGTGAACCGTGCCGGAGGTATATTATCTATATTAGGCATACTGGCCCGTCAGGGTTTATTGTATACGTCGGTACGCCGTGTAGACGGTTATTCTATGGCCGAAGCCATAGAGCGCTATGTCCCGGGGGAAAACGAATATTCCGGAGAAGCAGAGATTTTATGGAAGAGTGCGCCGGGTAACCGTTTTAATTTGAAGATGGGTTCCCAGGAAAATTATTACGATACGCTGGATCTCGACAGGACGAATGGCTGTATCCGGGATTTCAGTCATGCGTATGTCCGTGACGGAGGTCTTGCCGTCCTTTATGGTAATATCGCTGAAGACGGATGTGTAGTGAAGACTGCCGGGGTAGATGAAAGCATTTTTCGCTTTACCGGTATAGCCCGGGTGTTTGAATCGCAGGAAGCTGCTTGTGAAGGTATTCTGAGGGGGAAAGTGAAAAAGCGCGATATTGTCGTTATCACTTACGAGGGCCCCAAGGGTGGTCCCGGTATGCAGGAAATGCTTTATCCTACTTCCTATATTAAATCGAAACATTTGGGGAAAGAATGTGCCTTGCTCACGGACGGACGTTTTTCGGGAGGTACATCCGGATTATCAATAGGCCATATATCGCCGGAAGCTGCTGCAGGAGGAAACATCGGTCTGGTACGGGACGGAGATATTATAAAAATAGATATTCCTGCACGTTCCATTCAGGTAATAGTGGGTAAGGAGGAGCTGGAGAAAAGAAGAGAGGAGGAAATGAGAAGAGGAAAAGATGCTTTTACACCGCATCACAGGGTCCGGACCGTATCCAAAGCTTTGCGGGCCTATGCCGCTATGGTGTCTTCGGCGAATAAAGGCGGCGTGAGAATGATATGACAATGAGTTATAATGCAATATAAAAGAAAGAATATATGAGTCAGGATAAAATACCCGGTTCCGAAATACTGATGCGTTCATTGATAGCCGAGGGGGTAGATACGATATTCGGGTATCCCGGAGGAGCCATTATGCCGGTATTCGACCGTCTTTTCGACTATAAAGATACGTTACGCCATATTCTTGTCCGCCATGAGCAGGGAGCGACACATGCGGCGCAAGGTTATGCCCGGGTATCGGGGAAGACGGGAGTGGTACTGGTTACTTCCGGGCCGGCAGCTACCAATATTATTACGGGAGTGTCGGACGCTATGATGGACAGTACCCCCCTAGTGGTCATTACCGGTCAGGTATTTTCGTCTTTGCTGGGAAGCGATGCTTTTCAAGAAACCGATGTAGTGGGTATTACCCAGCCGGTGACGAAGTGGAGTTACCAGATACGGAGTACGCAGGATATTTCCTGGGCTGTTGCCCGTGCTTTTTATATAGCGAATTCGGGACGTCCGGGGCCGGTCGTACTTGATTTTGCGAAAGATGCACAAACGGGGACGGCAGAATATAAATATGAAAAATGTAATTATATACGGAGTTATAATCCGTACCCAAAGGTGAATATTGATGAAATTGCCCGGGCCGCTAAACTTATAAATGAAGCTGAGAAACCATTGATCTTGGCGGGACAAGGTGTGCTGCTGGGAAATGCGGAGGAAGAACTGGTCCGTTTCGCCGAAAAGGGGGGAATACCTGTTGCTGCTACATTGCTGGGGCTGTCTTGTATGCCGTATAATCATCCTTTGTATAAAGGGATGTTGGGAATGCACGGTAATATAGGACCTAATATCAAGACGAACGAGTGTGATGTGCTTATAGCGGTGGGTATGCGTTTCGACGATCGCGTGACAGGAGATTTGAATACATATGCTAAGCAGGCAAAAATCATACATCTCGATATAGATCCCTCGGAGTTTGATAAGAATGTGAAAACCGATGTACCGGTCTTGGGGAACGCGAAAGAAACTTTATCTGTTTTGTATGAAAAAATAAAGCCGAACGACCATACCCGTTGGCTGGAATCTTTTTCTGCCTGTGAGAAGACCGAGGAGGAAAAGGTTATAAAGATAGAAGCTTATCCCGAAGAAGGTCTTATGAAAATGGGAGAAGTGGCCCGTAAAGTATCGGAGGCTACCGGGAATGCAGCGGTATTGGTCACCGACGTGGGACAAAACCAGATGCTTTCGTCCCGGTATTTTAAATTTACTCTGCCTCGCAGCCTGGTAACTTCCGGAGGATTAGGGACGATGGGATTCGGTCTTCCGGCTGCCATAGGAGCCAAGCTGGGAGCTCCCGGACGTACAGTCTGCCTGTTCTTGGGTGACGGTGGATTGCAAATGACGATAGAGGAGCTGGGAGTTATTATGCAGTATGGTATTGATGTGAAAATCATTTTATTGAATAATAATTTCCTGGGAATGGTACGGCAATGGCAACAACTCTTTTTCGGTGAACGTTATTCAGAGACTCCTATGCTCAATCCTGATTTCATAACTATTGCTTCGGCATACGGAATAGCCGGCGAGAATGTGGAAACCCGGGAAGAACTGGACGGGGCGATTGAAAGGATGCTGGCTCATGAAGGAGCTTATATGCTGAACGTACAGATAGAGCCGGGCGGTATGGTATTTCCGATGACGCCTGCCGGTTCTTGTGTGACGAATATCATGTTGAACTCGACCGAAAAATATTGAATATGGAAACAACATTATATACTGTAACCGTTTATTCCGAGAATCAGGTGGGTTTGCTGAACCAGATATCCATTATTTTTACCCGTCGGCGTCTTAATATAGAAAGCCTGTCGGTATCGGCTTCCGCCATACAAGGGGTACATAAGTTCACTATTACGACATACAGCGACCGCGAGACTATGGAGAAACTGGTCAAGCAGATAGAGAAACGTATCGATGTCTTGCGGGCGTTCTTTTACACCGACGACGAGATCGTTTACCAGGAGATTGCTTTATATAAAGTCCCGACCGATAAGTTGCTGGATGACCGCAATATCGAGGATCTGGTACGCAAATTTAACGCGCGTATACTGGAAGTAAACCGTATTTATACCGTTATAGAGAAATCGGGCCATCCTGAAGAGACTCAGGAGTTGTTCGAAGAACTCAGCAAATACGATGTCATGCAGTTTGTACGTTCGGGCCGGGTGGCTATAACGAAGTCTACAGTAGAACATGTAAGTTTGTTCCTTCAGGAACAGGAAGATCGTAAAAATGAACTTTGATTATGAATAAAGAACCTTTGAAAGTTGCATCGGCAACATTCCGGCTGGAGCCTCCGGAAAGCAACGGGCAGCAGGAACTTCCGCTGACGTTATTGGTAAAGCGCATGTTGACGTGTGCTACGGATCATGCGGAAAGCTGGAATGTAGGATATAGTACGCTGATTAGAGATAACCGGGTGTGGGTGCTTTCCCGCCTGGCGGTGGAGATGACTTCTTATCCCCGTATCAATGAAGAATATACTGTACAGACATGGATAGAAGGATATAACAAACATTTTTCGGCCCGTAACTTTTGTTTCCTCAATCAGGCTGGAGAAGTATGCGGATACGCCCGGACCATTTGGGTGGTTATGGATCTGGCTACCCGGGAATCAGTAGATATAAGCCGGTTCGAGTATATCGAGAGAAATGTGATCGATAAAGAATGTCCTATGGAAAAGCAGTCCCGTGTACGTCCGCTGCCCGATAACGACGGTGTTTTATATCGTGTTAAATATGGCGATATAGACCTGAACAGGCATATGAACAGCGTAAAATATATCGAGCATCTGCTGGACTTGTTTCCTTTGTCTCGGTATGATGAATATCTTATTCATCGTTTCGAAATAAGTTATGTGAACGAGGCGCGGTACGATATCGACCTTACCTTGCTGAAACAGGAAACCGCAGAAAACGATTTTGCACTTGAAATGAAGCATGACGGGAATAGTCTGTGCCGGGGACGTATTGTTTTTTCTCCCCGTAAATTATGAATGATGAACCAATTACAAAACTTTATAAAATAAAAACAAAATGGCTGTTATGAATTTTGGCGGAGTTGACGAGAATGTAGTTACCCGCGAGGAATTTCCTTTGGAGAAAGCAAGAGAAGTATTGAAGAATGAAACTATAGCCGTAATAGGTTATGGAGTACAGGGTCCCGGTCAAAGCCTGAACTTGCGAGATAATGGATTTAATGTTATCGTAGGACAGCGTAAGGGTTCTAAAACCTGGGATAAAGCTGTGGCCGACGGTTGGGTTCCCGGAGAGACGTTGTTTGAAATAGAAGAAGCTGTAGAACGGGGTACGATTATAGAATATCTTCTTTCCGATGCTGCCCAGATAGAAGTGTGGCCTACTGTCAAGAAACATCTGACTGCCGGGAAGACTCTTTATTTCTCTCACGGGTTCGCTATTACTTATAAAGACCGTACAGGGATCGTTCCCCCCGCCGATATAGATGTTGTGCTTGTTGCTCCTAAAGGTTCGGGAACGAGCTTGCGCCGTATGTTCCTTCAAGGCAGAGGTTTGAATTCCAGTTATGCTATCTTCCAGGATGCGTCCGGAAAGGCGAAAGAAAAAGTCATAGCCCTGGGAATAGGGGTAGGTTCGGGTTATTTGTTCGAAACTACCTTTAAACGTGAGGTATATTCCGACCTGACCGGAGAACGGGGCACGTTAATGGGAGCTATTCAGGGGATATTTGCTGCACAATACGAGACATTGCGGGCTAACGGGCATACGCCGTCAGAAGCTTTCAATGAAACGGTCGAAGAGCTTACGCAGTCCCTTATGCCCCTTATTGCCGAGAATGGTATGGACTGGATGTATGCCAATTGTTCGACGACAGCTCAGCGGGGAGCTTTGGACTGGTGGAAGAAATTCAGGGATGCAACGAAACCTGTGTTTGAAGAATTGTATGATGAGGTGGCTAAGGGTAATGAAGCCCAGCGTTCTATCGATACGAACAGTAAACCCGGATATCGTGACGGACTTAACCAGGAATTGAAAGACCTCCGCGAGAGTGAAATGTGGCAGGCCGGTATGGTAGTCCGCAAATTGCGTCCTGAAAATAATTGATGGATTAATACCTTGTTATATAAAAACGGCAGCTTAATCAGTTAAGCTGCCGTTTTATAATTGAACGCAATATCTTTAATCTACTTCGATAACCAGGTAACGACCCAGACTCCAGAAATTTTCGGGTTGGGTAATTACAAACGTCAACATACCGTCGCTACCTTTTACGAATTCGTACGTACCGTCGGGATGATTGGTCAGAACTTTTGCTTTCTTAGCCTCTAAAGGTATTTCTTTAAGTTTGCGTAAGTCACTTTTCGTGAAATAGGCTTTATTGAAATCACCATCCATTATTTTTTTACTGCTGAACAAGCCGCCGCCTTTTACTATTTTTTCATCTTTCAGCTCTTTGTTGGTTCCGAATACGTAAAATACCATGTTCAAGGCTTTGTCTTGCGATTCCAGTACTTCTTGCTGCTGGGTATTTACAGATGTAAGGTTTTCCACTTTTCCGGAAAGCTGTCCTACAGCTTCATCCAGTTCGGTGATACGTACGTCTTTTTTTGCCAGTTCTTCCTGCAAAGAAACAATCATTGCAGTTTTAGTGTCGATCTCAGCAGTAAGGCGTTCTACTGTTTTTTTCAATTCCGAAGACTGATAACGGCTGTTTGAAAGCTGTTTTTGCAAAGCTTCCAGTTTCTCTTTGTTCTTCAACAATGTTTCGGTTACCAGAGACATGTCGTTTTTTAGTTTTTCCCGGGTAGAAAGATTAACCTCTCCGGTCGCATTCTTTTGGGAAACGAGATAATTTTCGGCTTCTTTGATCTGACGGAACCCGTCTTCTACTTCGTTCATTAATTGCAGCATGTCGTTGAATTCTGCTTTTGTCTGTTCGTTCAGTTGCATAAGAGAGTCGTTTTCATGCTGTAATTTTGCTGTTTCAGCCGAACGGTTGGTACAGGAAAATGTAAATAAGGATGCCGCGATACATGCGGCGGCGATAATCTTTTTCATAATCATCTGCTTTTAGAATTCTGAAACTTCATTATTTTGGGAATACTTTTTCTTTTGTTTTTCTTTTTCCGGAGCTCCCGCTATCACTATAACAATTTCGCCTCTTGGTTCGTTCTCGGAAAAATGAGAGACGAGTTCGTCCAGTGTACCTCTTACCGTCTCTTCATGTATTTTCGATATTTCACGGCTTACCGAGGCATCCCTGTCTCCCCCGAATGCTCCGGCCAGTTGAATAAGTGTTTTCGTTAGCCTGAAAGGAGACTCGTATAATATCATCGTGCGTGTTTCTTCAGCCAGTCGGGCAAGCCGGGTAGCCCGGCCTTTTTTCTGTGGAAGAAAACCTTCGAAACAAAATTTTTCGTTCGGTAGTCCCGATGCTACTAGAGCCGGTACGAAAGCCGTTGCTCCTGGCAGGCACTCGACCGGTATTCCCTCTCTCCGGCATTCGCGTACGAGCAGGAAGCCCGGGTCGGAGATCGCAGGCGTACCGGCATCGGAAATAAGAGCTATAGTCTCCCCGGCCTTCAGTCTTTCTACCAGGCCGGCTACCGTATCGTGTTCGTTAAATTTATGGTGAGACTGCATGCGGGTATGGATGTCGAAATGCTTCATCAGTATGCCGCTTGTACGGGTATCTTCCGCTAATACGCAGTCGGCTTCCTTTAATACGCGTATGGCGCGTAAGGTCATGTCTTCCAGATTTCCCACCGGTGTGGGTACCACATATAATTTTGCCATATAGGTGTGGTTACGGGGTTTATAAAAAGTGTTTCTCTACAATGTTCATGAAATCCGTAACGGCTTCGTTCTCATTGTCCCAGTCGTTGCAACAGGCCGAGAGATAATTGGCGGCTTCTTCGAATGACTCCATGTTGTTCAGGGCGTCCAGCGTTTCTCCCATGAAAGTGTCATTGTTCCCGAAAAGTTCTTTACGAAACCGGAACCGGTCGTTCAGGCTGATGGCTTTTCTCATGTCTTTTGCTTTACGGCGCTGTAAAACCTCTTCGAGAGTTATGTTACTGTTATCTTGTGGTGTTTGTTCGGTAAATGAAACGGGTGTCGATATTCGTGTTCCGGCTGTTGTCTCTTGTGGAATAAGCTCAGGTTCCTCTGCTATTTTATTTAAAGTAATTTCTTTTTCAATGGTTTCCGGCTGAGGCGCTTCGTGGGATGATGGAATTGACGGAATGCCCGTATCTATGGTTTCCGTTGCAGTATCGTCAGTTCCCTCCATGTCATATACGAGTTCTTCTTCGTCTTCGAATTCGTCCAGACGTTGCCAGAAACGGCTGTCGCGTAGTTTCCAAATCGATTGTGTGATGCATGCCGCTTTTTCGTCGGCCAGCCGGTATAGGACATCGGGAGTATTCTCTCCCTGCCCGTCTATAACCAACAGCAGATCTTTCAGTTCTCCCAGATGCCTGAGAATATTATCGATACGTTTATCATTAGCCATCTTTCAACAAGATAAAAATTAATACAAAAATAACGATAAAATAATGGATATGTCTATCGAATACTTTATTTATTTTAAGTTACGTCTGTTTTATTTGTCCGGGAACAGGTTTAAAAGAAACTTTTCAATATTTTTTTTCAAGTCGGCCCGGGAACCGTTAAAGTTATTTATCAGTATGGCGATTGCATATTGATTCTTTTTATCGGTGTAATAACCTGCATAACAATGGACGCGCGCCATAGAACCGCTTTTAAGGCGTAATTTCCCGGCCAGTTTGGTTCCGGAGAGCAGGGTGCGGACTGTTCCTTCTTTTGCCGCGAGAGGCAATGACGGAACGAATATTCCGGAGATACTGGCATCTCTGGCTGTTTGCATTAGTACATCACAAATGAAACGTGCCGAAAATTTGTTGGCGGCGGATAAGCCGCTTCCGTCATACATGATGAGGGAGCAGGTGTCTATACCATTTCTGTGCCAGAAAGAACGAATGACATCGGTTCCGTTATCTGTTGCCGCTTTTCCGGTTTGTTCAAGTCCGAGGCGTTTCAGCAGGCATTCTGCATACATATTGTCGCTTCTTACATTCATGCTGTGGATGATATATCCCAGAGAGTCGGAAGCAAATTCCAGTAATGTATTTCCGGTGGGAGAAGGGAGCGGATATTGGTTTTCGCGTAAATACCGGAATGTGACAGGGAGCTGTGTGATGTATATTCCGGCACTGTCCAAAGCTTCCGAAAGTGTTTGAGCCAGATAAAGGGCGGGATCGGGGATGGAACAAGATAGTTTGTAGGACTCTTTACGGGCGGGAATAGTTCCAGAGAGATCCCGGTGCAGGGAATAAGGTGCGCCATAGATACGTATTTCTCCTTTTCCGGCTATACTTTGTAAACGGTTGGAATAGCTCATGCCGGGTATATCGGGCCGGCTGCTGGCGATCTGCGGAGTTGTACCCGGCTCTCCGGAACGTAACGTTAGTGTATAGTTATTATCGGCGTAATTAAGCGATGATATTCCGCATCCGTAATCCCAGGCCAGGTCCTCCACCATCCATTTGGGAGAAACGGCTTCGTCCCCGAATAACGAATCATCGGCAATGATCCGTCCCTCGATTCTGCATATTCCGGCTCGCTTTACAGCTTCCAGCGTATTGTCCAGAAATAAACCGGGTCGTTGCAAGGAATACCGGGAGCCCAAGGTAGGATCTCCGCTTCCCCGGATAATGAGATCGCCGTGCAAAACCCCTTTCGCATCTATTTTTCCCGTATAGTAAACAGGCGTGTGGAAACGGAAAGAAGGACCGAGCAACTTTATGGCAGTCGCGGATGTTACCAGTTTCATGACAGAAGCAGGAGTGATCCCTTGTCTGTCGTTATAATGAGAGAGGACTTTACCGTTTTTTACGTCCATGACGCATATTCCTACCGTTGCGGAACGCAGAGATTCATTTTCTGCAAAATCTTCGGCTTTGTTTGCGTACGATTTTTCCCATGCTCCTGCTATTACCAGGGCCAGTATCATCATAATCCATCTTGAGTTCATCATCCGGTATTCATTTCATTACTTAAACAAATATAATCTATTTACCCGATATATACCAACCGTTTGTGAAATTATCTTTCTAAATTATCGTTGTAATGTTTTCGGGAAATAAAAAACTGTATGTACATTTGTTGAGTAAATGAAATGACTTGAAAAACATGATTATTGCAGAAAATAATTACGAGACGAGCAAGAGGGGAAGTATCGAAGTAATATGCGGCTCGATGTTCTCAGGAAAGACAGAGGAGCTGATACGCCGCTTAAAAAGAGCAAAAATAGCCCGTCAGCAGGTGGAAATATTTAAACCTGCCATAGACGTGCGTTATTCCGAAGAAGAAATCGTATCTCACGACAGTAATTCCATACGCTCAACGCCTGTCGATAATTCGGGGAGCATATTATTGCTCGCTGCGGGAGTGGATGTCGTAGGAATAGATGAGGCACAGTTCTTTGACGAAGGGATCGTGAACGTATGCAGTGAACTGGCAAATCAGGGAACGCGGGTCATTGTGGCCGGGCTCGATATGGACTTTAAACGTGTTCCTTTCGGACCGATGCCGAGCTTGCTCTCCATCGCCGACGATGTGACGAAGGTACATGCGATATGTGTGAAATGCGGTCATCTGGCAAATTATTCTTATCGTCTTGTCGACAATGACAAACGGGTGTTGCTGGGTGAAAAAAATGAGTACCAGCCTTTATGCCGCCGTTGCTATTTGCAGCAGCTGGGAGATAAAGAACCGGTTGCCGTACCGGGGAAAGAATCGTAGTAACCTGTTTTGCCGGGGGAGAATTGTCGTTTCATATTAAAATATAATTCGTTATGAGTGAAAGAAGGCCTTATACCCTGGACCGGGTAGTACGGATCGTACTGTCCGCAATAGTAGTTATCGGTATATTATATCTGATAAAAATACTGAAAGGTGCATTGCTCCCTTTTATGGTAGCCTGGCTTATCGCTTATATGATAAATCCTATTGTGGTATTCAATCAGCGTCGTGTTTTGCGTACGAAGGGAAGGGCATTGCCTATATTACTGACTTTTGTGGAATTGCTTGTTTTCTTCTCCCTTATAGGGATACTCGTTGTCCCGTCTATACTGACCGAGACGGCAAAGATGCAGGACCTGCTGTACAATTATGTACATACGTCCGAAGATATACCGTTTATTCCGGCAGCCGTTCATGAGTTTATCCGGGAAAATATAGATTTTCAGGAGCTTGCCGGACTGCTGAACCATGAACAATGGATGGAGCTTATCAAAACCGGCATATCACAGACCTGGAGTTTTATATCCGGGTCGGTAGGGGAGATTATTACGATCGTAAGCTGGCTTATCGTTGTGCTTTATACCGTGTTTATCTTATTGGATTATGACAAAATCCTGAACGGGTTCAAGTCTATGATACCGCAGAAATACAGGCCTGCCGTATTGGGTATAGCCGACGATGTGGAACAGAGCATGAACCGTTATTTCCGGGGTCAGGCTTTGGTAGCGTCGCTCGTCGGAGTACTTTTCAGTATAGGTTTTCTTATCGTAGGTTTGCCGTTGGCGATTGTGCTGGGACTTTTTATCGGATTACTTAATATGGTTCCTTATTTGCAGATTATAGGGGTCATACCCACTATAATCCTTTGTATGATATGTTCTTCCGATACCGGAACGAACTTCTGGATCTTATTCGGAGCCTGTATGCTGGTCTTTATCGTGGTGCAGATCATACAGGATGGCTTTCTTGTGCCGCGTATCATGGGAAGGGTAACCGGATTGAATCCGGCTATTATTTTGCTGTCGCTGTCGGTGTGGGGAACTTTGCTGGGTATGATAGGAATGATTATAGCCCTTCCTCTGACAACTTTGTTGCTTGCCTATTATCAGAAATACATTTTAAAAGAAGATATTCCTTCTGAAAAAAAAGAAACAGATATCATTGAAAATAAATAAGATATAAATTTAAAACATTTTTTAACTTCGATTTGTTTCCTTCAAGACTTGTCTGTTTAAAAATAAACGTTACCTTTGCAACGCTTTTCGGTAAAACAAAAGCAATACAGGATGATTCGCTAGCTCAGCTGGTAGAGCACAACACTTTTAATGTTGGGGTCCTGGGTTCGAGCCCCAGGCGGATCACACCAATAATCGATAAAACGATATAAAAACGACTCTTATAAATATATAGGAGTCGTTTTTTGTTATAAATGTCTCATAGCCGGATACTCTTAATTCTAATATAACCATCGGTACAGAAATGTTTTATTTCTGTATTGATTTGAAATTGCATATTATAAATATGGGGTGACTGCCCGATTTTAGGAGTAAAAATTGCAGGTAAAGCTCTATTTCATAGTTCCGCCCGATAAGCAAATATACCGTAGTCATATTCTGCTATGACGTATTAGTGATCAAAATATTCCAGTACTTACGTTACAATATGATGTTATAAAGATAACCTAATACTATAATAAACAAAGTTATCAATCCGAAGAAGATGCCGATTAAACGCCAAGTCATTACTTTTTTCAACAGCGTGGCTTCGGGAAGTGAAAGCCCAACTACCGCCATCATAAAAGCGATTGCCGTTCCTATGGGAATACCTTTGGATACAAATACTTCAATCACCGGTACTATTCCGGCAGCATTGGCATACATGGGCACTGCGAGTATTACAGAAAGGGGAACAGCAAACCAGTTTTCTTTAGACATATACTGCTCAAAAAATCCTTCCGGCACATAACCATGCATAAACGCACCGATACCAATGCCGATAAGAATATACAGAAGCACTCCTCTGACAATCCCCCACGCTTCTTGCATGATAATTGGCAGTCGTTTCAGAAAAGGAGTATGCTCTTTTTCCCATGTTCCAGAGTCGGAAGTCGAGTTTTGCTGTATTTGTTTCACCCAATCACTCAAATAAGGTTCCAGCTTCATCTTTCCTAAAATAAATCCGCCTACCATACCCAGCAGAATGCCGCTAATCACATAGATAGTAGTAATGCGCAGCCCAAAAGTGCCGATAAACATGGCAACGGCAACCTCATTTACCAAAGGCGAGGTTATCAGATAGGCAAGGGTTACCCCCAAAGGAATGCCCCCTTTCACAAATCCGATAAACAACGGTATGGAAGAGCAGGAGCAGAACGGGGTGATAGCTCCAAATAAGGCGGCAAAGAAATATTGCAGTCCATATAGTTTGCGAGAAGTCAGGTAATTGCGTAAACGTTCTATCGGGAAATAGGCATTAATAATGCCCATTATCACGCTGATAAAAAATAATAATATTAAAATCTTTATCGTATCGTAAAAGAAGAAGTTAATAGCTTCTCCCAAAGCTGTCAAAGCATCCAAGCCGAAGATGTTATACACCAGCCAATCAGCAAATCTTTGTATCATAATTCTACTATTGTTTGTAATAATACGTACAAACAGCCTAAAAAATTAGCGGTTACAAGCACATTTAGGCAATTCTTGTTTTTTTATCTCTGTAAGGTAGAACTTGGTAAATTCATTCCTGATTTCATTACGCACTCTTTCAAATTCGCTTCTGATAAAGTCAGTCGTCCCTATTGCTTCCGAGGGGTCGTCAAAACCAATATGCAACCGTTTCCCTACATTACCTGCAAAAGCCGGACACGTTTCATTAGCACTACCGCATACGGTTATTACATAATCCCATGTATCACTTAAATAAGCAGCCACATCGGTAGGAATATGCCTGCTTATGTCAATACCGACTTCCGCCATTGCTTCAATAGCCAAAGGGTTTACTTTCCTTGCCGGATGCGTACCAGCCGAGAACACTTGTATATTCTTGTCAAACGATTGCAGGAAGCCATGCGCCATTTGACTGCGGCAACTGTTTCCTGTACATAAAATCAAAATTTTCATATTACACCTAAATTAATCAATTCATAATAAATGCCTGCCAAGATAAACAGCACAGCTACAACGTAATTAAACCACTTTTGAAAAACTTGTACCCGATTATAAAACTTTCCTATTCCTGCTACGCTGTATGCCAAAATCCAAGCGACAAGCATAACCGGAAGCCCTGTTGCCGATGCAAAAATGACAGGCAACAAATATCCTTCACTTTCTATTGCAGACATGGGAATAAGCATGCCAAAATAGAATAACCCACTGGTAGGACAAAATGCCATGGCAAACAATATCCCCAGCAACAAACTACCCCATGAGCCTTTTAGTTTTTCTGTCTTTTCAGTAGCGGAAAATCCGAACTTAGGTAATTGCAATTTATCTCCGAATAGCATAAACAGCCCTATCAACATCAAAGCAGGAGCAAGCAGCAGTTCTCCCCATTCGCTGATACCTTTTTGTATGGCAAACATATCCGCACCCTTCCGGAGTATTGCGATAAGTATTGCGCCTAATGCAGAATAAGCCAATACACGCCCTAAAGTGTATAGAATACCATTTGTAAATATCCGGCTGCGGTTATTTATATCTTTACTGATAAATCCGATAGCGGTAATGTTGGTAGCCAATGGACAAGGACTTACAGCCGTCAGCAAACCGAGCAGAAAAGCGGTAATAATAGGTATTTCACTATTATCCAGCCATGTTTGTAAGTATTCCATAAAGCCGTATCATTTTAGTAGCTGATTGATTTTCTGTTTCAATTCTTTCTGGAATGTGGCTGTATTGTTCCGGGCATTTTGGAAACCGAAGCGTGTCATATCATTACGTTCTTCTTTGCCGTTCTTCCATTTATTTACATAGAGAGACGACCAGCTTACGCGATATTTCTCTGCCAGTCTTTCGCCTTCGGGAGTTGAAATATCTACTTCTTTGAAACGAAGTTTGCCATTTTTCACCAACTCCGCCAAATCCGTATGGACTACTTCTTTCGTATACTTCTCAATGGCTTTGCAAGTCACGCAGCGTTGTTTACCGTGAAAATAGAGCACTTCCACATAAGTGTCTGTTGTAGTCTGAGCCATTCCCCAAATAGAAAACAAACAAGTAATGGTAAGGAATAAAAAGCGTTTCATCACAATCTGATTTACCGGGTTAATACATCTTTTACCTCTTTGGCAGAAAGTTTGCCCTTTGCCACAACCTTACCGTCCACAACAAGAGCCGGAAGCGTCATTACATTGTATTCCATAATCTTCATCAAATCTTCTTCTTTGGTTACTACTGCTTCCAAAGCTAATTCTTTTACTACTTGCTCAACTGTTGCATACAGAGCCTTACAACCGGCGCAACCTGTTCCTAATACTTTAATCTCCATAATTTATAAATTTATCATATTAAACGTAATTCGCAAAACAACGAACATTAATATTAAAAAAGGGGGACTATCAACAACACTCCCCCGATTTACAGATACATTGCCCGAAAAACTCCTTAAAGAGTTCACGAGCCAGTTGCCAATTTTCCCGGTTGATACAATATTTCACTTTGGGTGTTTCTACCTCTCCTTGTATAAGTCCTGCATCTTTCAACTCTTTCAAGTGTTGGGACACGGTTGCTTTGGCAATGGGAAGTTCTTCGTGAATATCTCCAAAGTAACACGTTTTCTGCTTTGCCAAAAAGTGCATAATGGCAATTCGGGCAGGATGACCCAGTGCTTTGGCAAATCTTGCCAACTGTTCTTGCGTAGCTGTATAATCTTTCTTTTCTTCCATATCTCGAATATTGTTCGCAAATGTACGAACAATATTCAAATTCGCAAATTGAATTATACCTTTTTTCCGTGCCAGGTGCAGAGCGTTTATCTGCTTGTATCGATAATATAAATTCATTATCAACGGCTTACATAACTGGAGAAATAATATACTCTTTTGAATTCAAGATACCGGACGGCAGACAGACACCGGACAACGGCAGACAGTTTTTTAAGGACTAAAGCGTGACGAATACAAAGCTTAAATTTTTAAAAGCATTGATATTGAGGAAAAAAGATTGCTCGTTTCATGAACCGGAAGGAACACCCGAAACGAAATGAAAATCGATAAAATTCCTGATAATCATTAATTATCAGGAATTTTAGTTTTCTCTAATGGCGGAAAACAGCGTTTTGTTTTTACCTAAAAGAGCAAGTTTCTAAAAAACGGAGGAATGCCTGATTGTGTAAATAACAGATAAATAGGCTATAATAAAACCGGAGATTATCCTGTAATGGCATCTCTGTTTTTTGTGTGTTTTATTTTGAGTGAGAGAGTGTTATTTCATTTCCCGGTACGATTCGATTTGCGCTTTGCAGACCTTGGAAACTACATCGCGTAATTTTTCCACTTTGGGAAACAAAGCATCTATATCTTCTTGGGTAACTACGAAATCGGGATTATAGCGAGCTTCTACATATGCCCGTTTCAATATTTCAAATAGCCGTTTATCTTCTTCTTTGTTGAAAGAAAATATAGCGGCCAGTTCCGGTGAATAATTCCGGGTAGCCCGGAATAGTTTTTGCAGATTATGCTGCTTTCCATTATCTAACGTATGTACCAGATTAATTGTATAAAATAAATTTTCACAGGACTGATGTAAATAAAAAGAGGATTGAGTATAACTTTTCCGTTTAAATGCCGATTGTGCATCTATAAGAAATTCATTAACCCGGTTCATTTTATCATTGAAATATTCCTGCGCTTGTTGTGCTATCTCCTGGTAGTTTAGTTTCCGGGAACGTTCCAGCTTGTATTTTTTACTGTCGTATAGCATAATACCTTCTCTCTTGATCGTGGCGTAAAAATACCGTCCTTCTGACAAGTCGGAGTTGAATTTTTTTATATCCTCGTTAATAAATTGTACAGGGACCTGATTGCGGGGACGCTTGTAATATTCACGGTCGATGTCATCGAGTATTTTCCCGGCTTCTTTTACGTTGATACCGCTGGTAATGACCAGCAGGTCGTAGTCGCTCATAAAAAAGGTAGGAATGCCGAATTCCAGCCGCTCGTCATATTCTACAAAAGTCCCCCGGGCATAGCTGCCATAGAGGATAATCATTTCGCATGTCGGAATTTTTTCCAATACGGATTCAACAATTCGTTTCAAATCTTCCCGGGCGTAACCGGGTAAAAAATCGATCGAATCTTTCATCGGTAAATCAGTTTTATTATGTTATACCGTGTAAAGATACGTGATTTTTCTTAGATTTATCCGTTGTACGGATAAATTCGGTTTATTCGCTTTTTTTGCGAAACCAGAAAGCCTGCTTCACTTTTTGCCGGAAGTTTGCAAACCGACCCGATATATTCCACCATAGTACGGTAAGACGTTCCGGCTCGCCATAGTCGTATAAATTGTGTATCTTCCATAAGGATGACCGCAAATCCAGTACAAATATGTGTCCTGTGCGCAGCATCAGCGACAGGCATTGTCCGCAGGTTTCGAGCCGTATTACGCTTTCGTAGGGAATCGATTTCCTGTAAATAAGGTGTGACGACAAGTGGTGTATCAGTTTTTGTTCATAGCTGCAATCCGCAGGAAATACGATGCCTTCATCGTTGAGCTTAAACCCGTAATGCCGCAAATAGGGCAGGATGTTCTCGCATATCTTCAGTTTCGGGACGGGCGGTTCATGCTTCAAAAAGCAGAGCATGAGCTTTCTTTTTAAAATATTCATACCGGTGGAGTTAAACAAATAATTCTTGAGGTGCGAACCAAAATCAGCCCTCAGCCGACCGACCGTTTACGTTCGCTTTATTTGTTTTCTCCGGTATCTGTTTCCGCTACTGTAAAAAAATTGCCGTACAGAAAAAATCCTTAATACCGTTCTTGGCTTAATCCTTTTTTTTCGTTTACTTTACAAAGTATTAACGGAGACAAAGAAAGCATAAGTTATAGCATTTCGTTACAACAGGGCGGTTGTATTTTACAATAGGATGGTTGTATTTTAAAACCTAATTCGTAACTTTGCTATTATAATATTATTGTCTGATAAAAGAACGGATATGGATACAGATACGATTACAATGCCGAAAGTACACCACGGCAGGAACGTAAAACGTTTCAGGGATATTATGGGAATTAAGCAGGAAGTACTTGCCGATGCACTGGGCGTGTCGCAGCAGGCAGTCTCGAAACTGGAACAAAAAGAAGTGATCGAAGATGAAACACTGAATAAAGTTGCGGAAGTGCTTCAAATCCCGGTTAAGGCTATAAAGAATATGCCAGACGAAATGGCTGTTAATATATTTGCCAATACTTTTCAGGATGCAGCAGCCGTAAACCATTATAACTGTACATTTAATCCGATCGATAAGATAGTGGAATTATACGAACGCTTATTGGAAGCCGAGCGCAAAAATAAATAAGGAAAATAACAAAGATATGAACCAGGCTCATAAGTAAATCGCTTATGGGCCTGGCTTGTTCAGAGAAATTGCATAATCAAATGTTTTTACCTTTCTTTTTATCCTGTTTGAGCACTTCTTTATGATTTTTTTAATTATTATTTAATAATTGCTCTATATTCTTATTTGAAAATCCCTTTTTCTCAATTAAGTGGAATGCCAAAGTAGCTGCAACTGGAATGGTTTTGGTTGGCAATACCGTCTAAAATAGTTTAATCCTACAAATTAGTTGTGAAACCCTATATATTGCCATCATTTCTGGAAAATATTTTCGAGGTTCTCGCCGCAGCGCTTGTCGGAGCTTTTGATCCGTTTTATAGTAATATGCCGGATGATTCTCTAATCAGAAAGATGAAGATAAAAAAGAAAAAGAAAATAATGAGACTATAAATATTTAAAATATCTTTGTAATAAGAATTTAAAGACCACATTAGATTATTCTTTTAAATGTCTTTTAAAGCATGATAAAGTATGAAAGTTAAATTAAGTAAAGCTGTAAAAATGTTCTTCGGAAATTCATCATTAGAAATGGTGTACTTCGAGGCGATTGCGAATGCTTTAGATGCAGATGCCAATAAAATTTCAATTAAAATTTTTACACAGGCATATAATCAACCTGAGACTTTAAAAGTCGAAATAGAAGATAATGGTATCGGATTCACAGACGAAAGATTTAGTAAATTCTGTAACCTATTTGATGTAGAAGAATCTTCACACAAAGGTCTTGGAAGATTGGTATATCTTTGTTATTTTGGAAAAATTTTAGTTCAAAGCTATTTTAACAATGATTTTTGTAGAAATTTTGAATTTTCTAATGATTTTGATGAAAAATCAACCGTTGTAAAAAGTCCATCAACTATAAATGGTACAAAATTTTCCATGTCGAATTACGTATTATCCAGACTTGGACAATATAATTATATTCAGCCAAAATATCTAAAGAGCAGAATATTAGAAGAATTTTACCCTAGATTATACCAATTAAAACAAGAAAATAAAGAAATAACTATTACTATAAATTTAGAAATAGAAAATCAACTTATAACTGAAACCTTATCTACAAATGATATACCAAATCTTGAAAAAATAGAATTAGATTATTCTGTCTCAGCTTTTGATAAAATATATCTATATTATTCTATCGAGGCATCCAACGAACCCTCTATTATAACAGCTATATCAGTAGATAATCGCAGTCAAAAGATTGAAATTATTGCAAAAGAAAATATTCCGTTAGGATATAAAATGATATTTCTTCTTTATTCTGATTGGTTTATTGGAAAAGTAGATCATGCACGTCAAAATCTTGATATTTCAGAATCTGATATGCAACAAATTAAATATATTTTTAGAAATAAAGTATCCCAATTAATTTCTGAGAAAATACCTAAAATTGCAGAAAGTAACAAAAAGGTTAAAATATCATTAATTAGCCGATACCCTCATCTCAATGGATATTTTGAAGAAAACTGTATTGGATTCAGTTCTCGAGCGGAACTATTGAAAAGAGCACAGGATAAGTTCTTTAAAGCTCAAAGAGATATTTTAGATGCAAATTCTCTAACTGAAGAGCAATATAGTAAAGCTTTAGAATTATCATCAAGAACGTTAACAGAATACATATTATTTAGACAATTATCTATTGAAAATTTAAAAAAAATAAACAATAAAAGTTTGGAATCAGATATACATAGTCTTATTATTCCTATGAAACAAGAATTTACAAAAGATGATTTTTCAAAAGATTTATATAGGAATAATGCGTGGATATTAGATGACAAATATATGACCTATAGCTCTATTTTAAGTGATAAAGAAATGACTGATGTCGTTAGAGTAATAACAGAAGGAGAAATAATTGAAAAGGATAATGATAGACCTGACATTGCCATCGTTTTTTCAAATGATCCAAATAAAGATAAGGTTGTTGATGTTGTTATTGTAGAATTAAAGAAAAAAGGATTGACTCACAATGACAATATGAAAGTTATTACTCAATTGGAAACAAGAGCCAGAAGATTGATGAAGTATTATAAAAATAAAATTCAAAGAATATGGTTCTATGGCATAATTGAGTTTAACGATGAAATAGAATTGGCTTTAATGGGAGAATATACAGAACTTTATTCTACGGGAAAAATGTTCTATAAAGAAACAACTGTTGCAATACAGAAAGACCCAAAGATAACACTTCCTGTAGGAATCTTCATTATGGATTTAAACTCATTAATAAACGATGCAGATGCAAGAAATTCAACATTTTTGAATATTATAAAAAATAAGATTCTTCAATCTCAATCATAAATATAAGGTTCAAATTAAGAAAATATCGACAACCATAATATTTTTACAATATTAATCTTTCGCATATTTATTCTTTGATATACTACAAATAGTTTTCTTCATTTTATTGACAATCAGTTGGTTAAATCGAAATATTGCAAGGCATGCAAATGTAGATTTTGCTTATTTATGGTGTTTGATAGAAATGATTTTGTAAGACGTTGATATATTGTTACTTATATTAGATTTTCAATTACTGGTATGGATATTAAAAAAATCCAGTTAATTTTTTATATTCGATAAAAATAACTATCTTTGTATCAGTATTTTACGTGATGAAAACTACTGTAAAAAATCAGTGGGATAAATTATGGGATATGCTTGAATCTAAAAATATAAAGTTTTAAATATCAGCTTGGTAACTCTGTAAGGAGAATCCCAGGCGGATCATATAAAAAGATCAACTACCGAATAGTAGTTGATCTTTTTGTTTAAGGATGTCTGAATCTGTTTTTTGGGGTCAACGATATAATTAATTTTCTGTCAGTACTTTTTTTATTGGCATAATAAACCGTTCGAGAAGCGATATGTCATCGGTTATAATATTTGCCTGTCCTTTCATTTCGGGATAATAGGGTAGTGTTTTATTATATGTGGTTTTAAGTCCGTTTGATAATTTTATATCCAGAATGTAATTGTCGCCTGCCGGTACTAAGGAGACGTTTTGTACGTAACCTTTAACAATGCCGAATTCGTTATCCGGGAAATTGTCGAAATGCAGATTTACTTTTTGTCCGGCTTTTACTTTTCCCGACCTGGCTATGGGCAGGTTGGCTTTTCCCATGATTTCGACCGTATCTTCCGGAATGACATTGAAAATGATATTTCCTGTAACGATGTTTTGATTTTCGGTCCAGTAGTTTGTAAACGTAACTTTTCCGTCAATGGGGGAAGAAAGAACATAGTTTATTTTCCAGGAGAGAATTGCGGACTGTAATTGTGTTGCCAGGGAATTTATTTGGATGTGGTATTTATTTTTTTCTTCGGTGTACTGGTGGCTGATATCCATAATGTTTTCTTCTATCTGTGTTATCTGGATATTCATATTTCCTAAAGTTCCGGTCATATTTTCCAGGGAGAGACGGCTTTGGAGGTACTGGTTATATGTGTTTTCTATATCCTGTGGAGAGAGTATTTTCTTTTTCATGAGCAAAGAGTCTCTTTCGTATTGTTTTTTGACGGTCAGTAATTGTTCGCGGACAATTTTTTGTTGTCGTGAAATATTGTCGTACTGTTGTTTGTACTGGTTCAGTCTTATTTGAAGGATATTTATTTTCTGCGGATAATAGTTTAATTTTATAAATTCGATATAATTGAATAATGTCGTGTAAAAACTGGAATAGAGGGATTGTATATCTCCGATATTCAATTCTTTATCGGGTAGTTCCAGATCGTTATTTTGCAGATAGCGAGGCAGAGAATCCAGAAACGCTTCGAGATAAAAGATGTCTTTCTCATCAGCGGTATTTTCTATAACTGCCAGATAATCGCCTCTTTTTACGTGCTGGTTGTCCTTTATATAGAGTTTGTGCAGTTTTCCCGTGCTCCTCGATACGATTTCGGCGGGGGGCACTGTTCCCGTCAGTGTCACCGAGGCGTTTATCATATCGGGATATTTAAAAATTGCGCTTCCTGCCAATAGTAACAAAAAAATAAATGCGATTAATGTAATTCCCCATCTGACTATCCAATAGGGGGATGAGCCGAGAATTTCCTGTACTTCTTCGCTCCTCAATTCTATGTTATCGTTTGTATCTTTAACTCCCATATTACATTCCCAATTCTAACTGATTTTTAACTAAATTATAATATGTTCCTTTTTTATGTACGAGTTCCTGATGTGTTCCTTCTTCTACGATTTTTCCGTTATCCAATACCACTATTTTATCGGCATGTTGTACCGTACTTAAGCGGTGAGCTACTACTACGACTGTTCTTCCTTCATAAAATTCGGATAGTTTATCGATTATTTGCCGTTCGTTTTTTGCATCGAGCGCGTTGGTTGCTTCGTCTAAGAATATAAAATCGGGATTTTTATAAACGGCCCTGGCTATGAGTATTCTTTGTTTTTGTCCCTGGCTCAATCCGTTGCCTTCCATCCCTATTTTTGTATTGTAACCCAGTGGAAGGCTGTCGATATATTCTTTTATATTGGCAATTTCCACTGCTTGTGCCAGGCGTTTTTTATCCACGGTATCTTCATTTACAGCAATATTATTGGCAATAGTTTCGGAGAAAATAAATCCGTCTTGCATAACTACTCCTGTTTTTTGTCTCCACAGGTGAGGGTTGATGTTCTTAGAGGAGAATTCGCCAATTTTGATGTCTCCTTTATTGGGCTCATAGAAGCCCATCATAAGTTTTATCAATGTCGTTTTTCCACTGCCGCTCGCTCCTACAATGGCCGTGGTCTTATTTTCCGGGATGACGAGATTTATATCTTCCAGCACATAATCTCTGTCGGCTCCGTCGTAACTGAAGGAGAGGTTTTCGATGGAAATGGTCTTGTTGTCGGATATATAGTCCATTTTATTATCAATAGTTTGTTCTTCATCCTCTTCTCCGTGTATTTCATTTAGCCTTTCAAGGCTTATCTGGGCATCCTGGAATGATTGTATGAAACCTATAAGTTGCCCGATGGGTGCGGATAGTTGCCCGATGATGTAGCTTATCGACATCATCATTCCTAACGTGATATTTCCGTCTACGACGGATTTTGCAGCCACAAATGAAATCAGCAAACTGGTGATCTGATTAAAAAAGATGGAACCTGATTGCTGATATTGCCCGAGCGCCAGGCCTTTGATGCTTATTTTGAACAATTTGATCTGAATCCTTTCCCATTTCCATCTTTCTTGTTTTTCCCGGTTATTCAATTTTATTTCCTGAATACCGGAAATGAGCTGAAACAGGTTGCTTTTTTCACTGGAGGCCTGGGCGAAGCGTTTAAAATCAAGTTCGCGTCTGTATTTCAGGAATAATAATATCCATATAACGTACAGGGTATTGCCGATAACGAAGATAGTAAGTATCGTTAAATTGTAGTAGGCCAGGATAAATGCGAAAATGATGAAATTGAAAAAGGAAAAAATAGTCATCAGGGATGATCCGGTCAGGAAACTCTCGATGCGGGCGTGGTCCCCGATGCGCTGCATAATGTCTCCTACCATTTTTGTATCGAAAAAACGTAGGGGAAGTTTCAGCAGTTTTGCGAGAAAGTCGGATATAAGGGCTATATTGATGCGGGTGTTCATGTGGAGCATGATCCAGCTTCGTATAAATTCGACAGCCAGTTGTGTAGCGAATAAGACAAGCTGAGCGATTAATATGAGAGTAATAAAATTGAGGTTACTGTTGCCTATTCCGTTATCTACCATGGATTGTGTAAGGAACGGAAATATAAGCTGCAAGAGGCTGCCTACGACCATTCCCATTACCAGCTGCAGGATGTGGCTCTTATGTGGCTTGAGGTAACCTAAGAAATAACGGAAGTTTTTATTCGCTACATATTTATCGTCGTCTTTTTCATAAAAGTCGGGGGTGGGTTCAAGCAGAAGTACCGTTCCTGTATCTTTTCCTTCGGCTTTGGTGCTGATCCAGCATTTGAGAAATTCTTCTTTTTTAAGTTCATACCGTCCGCTGGCGGGATCGGATATTTTTATTTTATAGTCGTTTTTTTTCTTTTTTATATCGTAGCATACTACAAAATGATTTTGGTTCCAGTGAAGGATACAGGGGAAAGGTTTTTCTTCTGCCAACTGATTAAATGTAGTTCGTAAACCGGTGGTGCGAAATCCTATACTTTCGGCTGCATCGCTTATTCCCAGCATCGATACGCCTTCACGTGTAATGAAGGATTTGGAGCGTAGGGTCTGTAGTGTATAATTACGTCCGTAATATTTTGCAATCATACGTAAACAAGTGGGGCCGCAATCCATTGCGTCGAGTTGTGCATAATGCGGGAATAATGCCATAAAATATATTTTAAATTGATGTTATTTTTAGTAAAGAGTTGTCTTTTCAAAAAAGACAACTCTTTTTTACATTTGGACTAATAGTTCGGGGTGGTTCGCGCATAGAGCCACCTTCATTTTTTTAGATACGAACACATGTGCCCGTGGCCATATTACATCTGCATGGACCATAGCAATCCCAATAACCGAGGTCATTGTGACATTTTAAAGTACTGCAGTAGTCGGTGCTTCCACCACCTCCGCCACCGGGTTGTCCCGGATCTACATAGACGCCACCGACGATTTTTTTCAACTGGAGGTCGTTCAATACCTGATCACCTTCATGTAATCTGATCTTTTTTAAATTCTTCATAATTGTTAAATTTAATAGGTTATACCGCAGATTTTCTCAAGACAACATTGCCCTGCAGCTTCGCAATGTTTTCGTTATAAATAGAATAATTTTCAACGGTATGAAACAATAATATCTGTAATATTTATGACCAAAATCGGATATGTATTGTCCGTTACCTCTTTTTACTATGTGTGAGATAATAGCATATACAAATAATATTGTTTAAATAATATTATCTTTGTAAAGGGGGGTGTCTTCTTTACTTCCGACTCCCCCTTTATTTCAGTTTTTCGGGTCGGTTCAGCTATTGTCCCGGCCTGAAATTTTTACCAACGAACACATCCAACATGAGCAGCATCGCATCGGCATCCACCCCAACATTCGTCATAACCGAGTGCTGGGTTGTGTACACATTTCATGGTACTGCAATAATCTGTAGGTCCGCCTCCGCCGGGTTGGTCAGGGGGGGTATAGCTACCACCCGGGGGAACGTAAATACCACCTACGATTTTTTTCAACTGAAGGTCGTTCAGTATCTGATCACCTTCATGCAACCTGATTTTTTTCAAGTTTTTCATAATTGTAAAATAATAAATTATACCGCAGATTTTATTAAATAACATTGCTCTGCGGTTTTGCAATGTTATATCTCTACATCACAGAAATAGCGTAAGTCATCGATATAATAAGTAGACGGAAGCCGATATCCGTTTACATATACCATAGGAGTTGCGGTAAGATTGTAAAATTTATGCCAGTGCTGATGCATTTTATATTCTTCTTCTACTCGTTCATCATCTATGTTGACGTTCCATTTTTTCATAAAGTTGTCTTTATCATATTTTCCCGATTTAAACCATTGATGGTAAATTTCGGCTGCTTCGTCTTTATTTTTTTGAAGATATACGGCAAGTAAAAATTTTCCGCTGGTATCCAGTTTTTCGTGAAAAGAGGAAAAAACGTATTGGAAGGATATTTTGTCTTCTGTATGTTCCATTAGTTTTTCAATATGGTCATGTGCATAAGCGCACGGGCCACAATGAGGATTGGTGAGTATGGTGACAATAATTTTAGCATCGGGATTGCCCCATTTTACACTTGTTATATTTTTATATTCAACCTGAGGTTGTTTTTTTAATAGGGAGACGAATACTTCTTCCGACGCTTTCAGGCTGTTCATTTCCTGCGTAACCTGTTCCAATCGGCGATTGTCGATTATCCTAGGGAGAAACAGGTTGATTAAAAGAAAAGGTATTCCGTATAATATCATCAGACCGATAAAGTCTGTAAATTGCCAGTCGGGGAAAGAGATGTAGCCAAAAATGAAGTTTATTATAAATATGGCCCATAATGTAGCTTGTACAATAAGGCATAAAACGCACCATTGCTTGGCGACAAATTTTTGATACCATACACTCCAGATGGTATATGGAAGAGCGCAAATATTGATTAAGGTCAAATAGTTTATTAGAGAGGGCATGAATATTAAAACAAGTACATTGGAGATAAAATAAGAGAATCCTATTTCACTCCAGCCTATAATACCCCATAATTTTGCCGCCCGTGATTCTAGGATGTTATTGCAATCATTTTCGTGGAATAAAGAGCATATCTTGTCGGCATAACTGCTGCGAATATGTAATTGCTTTAAGACCAGAAGGTATCCGATATAAACACCGAACATGTTTACTAACAATGATAAGGCATATCCAAAACTGAATATTACTGAATTATTTATTATGGCCCACATTATAAGTATTACAGATAATATAAAAAGTCCTGCTTTCTGGATGTTGTTGAAAATTTGCATTTTCCAGTTATGATAATAGCCATTTTCTACAGAACCGTTATCTGCTTCTCCTAAGAGAACGATACCTGTCCATATTTCTTTGAATTCTTCTACAGATACAGATAATTTTCTGTTGTTCCACACATATAAAACTTTTTCGGATGTTACTTTAAGTACGGTGACAAAATCATTGCCGATATGAGCAATAAAAGGCGTTTCAATATCGGTGATATCGTTTTTGTCATTTATTTTAATTCCTTGATTGTCAACCCCGTAATCTGTCAGCATTTTCGATATTCCAAACAAATTATTTTTATGAGGATGTTCATTAAAAAACTTATTTGAATATTCGCGGGTATGTTTAACTTTTAATGCTTCTAAAAATGAAGTGAATATGTTTGTCTCTTTTTGCGAAAAAATAGATAATCCCATTATTCTTAATATTTAATGTGTTTTTGATAAATCTCTTTCTAGTTCTTCTTTGGAACTGTTGTGTGTTTTATTTAATTCTGCAAAAGATATTTCGGTATGATCTTTATTCCGGAAACTACTGTTGAGATTCCGGGGATGTGCCAAATGATAAAGATACCCCGGGTTACGGTACATGTTGGCTTTTAATCTTTTCCATCGATAATAGCGGTCAAAATCGTCGTGTCCCCAACCGTAATATTTTTCGTTTTCCATTCCATTATTCAGGAAAAATAAAGTGTTCATCATAACTGCTCCCCCCGGATGTTCCTTGTCGTATAATTGTTTCATTTTATTCTGATTACGGGAGAGGATACGAATGTCTTTTTTCACGATATACAAATTCCGGATTATTTCGGACGTTTCGAAGCAGAATCCGGAATAGGGATAAGCTACGTCAGCCGTGCCGTCTCTTAACTGCTGGGCTGCATCGATAATTTGATTTTTGGATGCTATCATATCGGCATCCCATATAGAGAAGAAGGGAGTGTCTATATTCCAGGCCAATTGGTTGAAATACTTTGTCTTGTATAATATAGGGTCTTTATCTTCTATGAACTCGTAACGTACGTTCCTGTTCAGCAAGGATTGAAGTATTTTATTGTTGTACCGGTCCGCTTCAAGTACTATTATTTGTGTATGAAAGTTTTTGGCTAAATAATCCGTTACAGCAAGTATGTTTTCCAGCCGCTGAACCGAATCGATACGGATTAATATTAAAAATGTAAAATCTTGAAGATATGTTTTCATGGTATCTCTGCTTTATTTATAAATTATCTATTTCCCGAAAGTTTCAGATATGCCAGTGTTATGCCGCAAAAACCATTGATAAGACCCATGTGTTGCCAAAAATAGGAGCGGTCGTGTTGTAACATATCCCAGACATCGGATTTTTTTAGTTTTTCTAAAAATATTTTGGAATCATACGATATAATTCCCGATGATTGTAGGATCATGAGAATACTGGTTATACCATCTTCAAAATATACATTTTGGTTCCTCATTTCTTCCCATAAGATTTTATTCATATCAATACGGGACTTTAGTAAATTAATGTGATCGGCCCATTCCCTGGAATTTATAAAGTTATTAATTGAATTCATTCCCCAAAGCAGGAATAGCCGGTTGGCATGAACATAAGGAATTTGAGAGAGGACCCGGGGGGTCATTTCATCAATTATCTTTGTTATTCTATAATTATAAAAATCTAAAGTATATATCTGGCTTAACAAATAAAGGAAAACAGGAAGGTGATAATTTATCTTGAAAGATAAGGGTTCATTCCCAATCGTATTTGTAACTATGGGATATATTTGGTTTATAAGGTTGATAGTTATCTCCTGATAAATGTAAAGGGCTTCTTTGTCATTTTTATTTATATCGGAAGCCCGTACCGAAAAATAATATAATAATCCGATTAATTCAATGGCGTCCGGCCTTTCAAAAAAATCGGGATAGGATATTTTCTTAATTATTTCATTGTCAATATCGGACAGAATCTTATTAACATCGCCTTTTACATATTTATTTTGTATTAGATATCTTATTCCATATGCGATTCCTGCCAAACCGTCTTCTAATCCCAATGGAAGTTGCTGGTTTATATCATTTAATATCCCATCGAGCATTTCTTCGGCAATTTTTGTATGATTTTTGTTATCTCTCAACCGTCCCGATTCGAAGAAATATATGCATATTCCCATTCGTCCTCTGGCGAGACCCAGAGGTAGTAGGTTCTGAGAAACAACAGACAAGAGTGCCTGGTTGATTTTATCAATTTTTTCGATCATAAGTTCTGCCTTTTATTCGATAATATGCCTTGATTTGTTCCTCATATCTTTATTGCCGTAGTAGCGGACCAATATTTTCATAGCTATCAGTTCATTAATGAATTCCATGACTTCGGATTCATATTCCGGATATTGCTCTAAAATCATCTGGGGAGTACATCCTTTATTGAACATAGATAGAATCGCGCATTCCGATTCATTAATTCTTTTGTGGAATGTTCCCAACAGATGGTTTACTATCCAGTATCGGTTATTATGATGCATCAGGAGATATTCTTTTTTTAATGTCAAAGGAATGTTTCGCAGATTATCATGAATTATTCGATATGAGTCCACGATATTTTCAATATCATGGATGAAATTTAAATTATTAGCATTCAGGTATGCTGTAATGTTTGGGGCCAGGGAGGGAATATGAGGCTCCTCAATGCTTCTTTTCAGTAGATCCAAAGGTATATATTCATCATATTTCCCTCCGTTCCGTCCCTGAAAGAAATTCCTGAAATGATGATCCAGATTTTCGTGGTTTACTATCCCTCCGAATCCTTTTTCTCCTACGACTATCGCTTTTTTATTTTCCAGTAAAGCCATTATTATCGGATAACCGGAGCCGATGACCATTTCGGATTTTTGTATATATTTTATCGGATCGTGTTTATCATCGAGTATCTTAATATTTTTGTTTAATAGCGGACGATAATTCTTGCTACATTGACAATAAAAATCATAGTGGTTTAGCTGGTTCAGTATAGGTAGAATTTTGAGAAAAATCATTTCACCGAAATATCCATTATCAATATTGACGTATATAGCCGGTTTATCTGATATATCTTTTTCAGGATTCAGATTTCTTTTATCCTCAGGATAGTATATCATGTTCATGAAATTTTTATTATTGAACGAAGATAATGGTATGCTTGAGTTGCTGTCTTCAAAAATTATGGTGTGATCGAAAAGACCCAGATCGACAGTATATTCGTGGGGCGTATCGGATATGCAAAAAGAGAAAATAACAGGAACTTTCCTGAATATAGGATTTTGCTTAATAAACTTAAGCTTTTTCTTATTAAATATGAGAATGCAGTCGTACTCCCTGCTTGGTAGAATTTCTGTATCTATAGTGTGACCGGAATGTTGTAAGCACCGGATAATCGATTGAATAAGTATCTCATGATTTTTTTTATATGAGCCGCTTAGAAAAAGGATATTCATAAAGTTTGTGTTTTTGTGGTTAGATTTCAGTAATAAGATCTTTCAATGTGATTTGATCGACACGTTTTTTTTCCGGGTCTTTTTTTAATAGATGTTCATAACTGCTTTGTGATTTTTGGGTGTCTTCTATTTTGTAGAAATCATATTTTTTCTGTCTCATTTCTTTGGTTATGTTCCCGTAATGTTTTATTAATATAGGTACATGCAGGGCTCTTCCTCTGAACGGAACCGGTGCAAAATGAAGTTTGCCGCTTCTTGAAACAATTTGGCTGTGCCCGATATTTCTGAACATAAGATGTTTGGGCGACATTCCTTTCGCGGTAAAAGGATATTCTGAATTATAGGTGTTTTCATCGTCCCAAAGTTGAATTTGATTTATAAAGACCGAATCTGTATGTTCATCATTAATGAATGCGGAAAAGTTGGAGAATCTTTCGTCTATCAATTGGTCTACATCTATGTAACAAAGCCATTCGCATTTTAAAAAGGAGGCTATATCCAACAGCGTATTTCTGTTCTCCAGGTCATTAAACTCGGTGCGTTTCTTTTGAACTTTAATGACTATTTTTTCATGGTTGGCCAGTTCGTATGTTCTGTCCGTGCTTTCATCGTCCAGCCAAACGATCGCATCGAAATATGGAGTAATGTTATCTAAAAATGCATGGATTCGTGAGGCTTCGTTATAGGACTGAACCAGTAAGACCATTTTGAGATTCTTTTTCAGGGCCTTTTTATTGATCTTATATCTTAAAAAAGAGTTTGACAGATAATGATTCAATAATTCGAAAGCGTATTTATTATCGCTCCAGTCGTAAATGATTCTGTTAAAATCTTCTCCCCATGTTTCGTTTGGATTTTTCTTCGAAGGATATTGCCAATATTGTATGTGTTCGAGTGGCGTATCTTTTCTTTGGTTTACGATATCTCTTATTTTTTCTTCCCGATGTATCAGTTTAACAGCGTGCAGTATTAATTCTTCAATACCGGATAGCTCCAATCTCGCCCTTACGTTGTCGTCATCTCCTCCCCATTTGTTCAATGTTTCATCATATCCGCCTATGGCCTCAAGATATTTTTTTTGCACCATTATGCTACCATAAGGAAGAAATGGATAATTCTGAATATTATCTTTATTTATAGTATCTTCAAATGACGCAAAACAAACCGTACCTAAGGCATAGTGTTCCGGATAATATTCCAGCATTTCACGCATTTGTAAAATGGCATCGGTATAAAATTCCGATTCAGGAGAACATACCATAATGTACTTTTTCGTTGCATGTTTTATCCCTACATTTATGGGTTTAGAAGGATTGCGCCAGCCATGTTTTTTGTGGTTATATACTATTTTCCAGTTAACAAACGGATATGTTTTAATATAATCGATTAGTTCTTCCTTTTCTTCTTTGCAATCGAGTACTAAGACTACCTCTATACCATTCCGTTCAAAATATTTTCTGTTTCGGGGGAAAACGGTTTTGAATGCTTCCATTTTTTTATAAAAAGGAATCACAACCGATACATCTAAATTATTGATATAGTCAAGATGCTCTTGGAGCGTAAAAATGGAAGTGTGCTTCAACATAATGCGTAAATTATTAGATACAAGGTTTATAACTCGTTACTGGTAAATATGGGATGCGTAAAAGTATATTCTTTATATCAAGATTATAAATATAGAATAAAGCTATTCAAAAAAATAATAAAATCAAATATAATTAAAATCAATATTCTTCAATAAATATTAATGTACTGTTGATCAGGATGTAATATTTGTGTTTTATTTTTATAAATAGAAATAAAAGTTTTTATTTAGAAATAATTTGCAATCTAATTATTGTTTTTATATATTAAAATATATTTCACATCGCTCTGAAACGATTAAAAAAGTTTTGAACTAAATAGGAAAGAAACGAATATATTATTTATATGTTTTTCCGGATAAAGTATAATATACTTATTCTATTGGATTTTTATAAAATAAATTTTATTTAAAAAATGACAATCCCCAGCTGGGGACTATTTTGATTTTTAATGATGAACTCTTCTTTGTAGATGAAAGAAATAAAATAATTTTATTTCTGGTTTTTCGGCCGTTGGCTTTGTCAGTAGTTGATATATCGTGTATTCGCAGGCGTTGTCGATAATCATAGAGTTCAGTTGTGGCGGGATGTACTCGTTTAATTTTTTCCTGGAAATGTATAAGAGACCGATTTAAAAGTCGAGATATGAAAAGGGAGCCGCAGATAGGATGAGTAATATAAAAATAGCAACATGTGAAGTAAAGAACCGAATAAATAATAAAATAGTCGGATAATCATTTTGTCATCTGGCTATTTTATTAGGGTGAAAGACGAATTCTTTTATAAATGTTCAATTTGTATTTTTAATAATATATATGGCATTCAGTGCGTACGGAAAACCTATATAAGGCAGACATTGTATCATAGCAGCATAAAGCGTTTCTTTATTGTTCCCTGCTTTTATATTTCCGATAACGTGGCTCCTAATCTGTTCTCCCGTTCCCAAAGTTGCCAGGATGCAGAGGGTGAGCAATTCGCGGTCTTTTTTATCCAAAGTTCCTCGGGTATAAAAATCCCCGAAACAAACTTCTGTGAGAAAGTCAGATACGGCTATCCCCATTCTGTCAGGCAATGACCGTACATTCTTTTTGATTTCGTCGCCATACAAAGGATATTGGATTTCGTGTCCCTTTGTGTAGCGGTTTGATTCTGTTACTGTTCCTTGTTTCTCTAAAGGAAGGGAAATCCCTTTGCTCTTAAAAACTTTATTGATGGCTGAAATGGCGTTTAGTGTTTTAGGAAAGCCGATAAAAGGGGCACATTGGTAGATAGCTTCTCGTAATTCCAGAGGAGTTACGCCTGTGTGGAGAGCTGCGGATGCATGTGCTTCCAGTTGAGGCAAGGTTTGCATTGTTGCCAAGGTTACGCAAGTTATCAGTTCTCTCGTTTTATAACTGAGATTCCCCGTATAAAATACTTCTCCAAAAATAAATTTTTGAAGAATATCCATTAATTCCGGGTCTGTGCCCTGACCCGTTAATGCCTCTCCGCCGAATAATTCCGTGAAAGTCTTTTTGCATTGTTCAATTCTATCCATGTTTTTGTCGTTTTGAGCCTGTACCTGCAGGGTTATCCATGTAATGATTAATATGGTGATTGTTTTTTTCATAATATTTGATGTTTATATTCTGTATAATACATCTGTCCCGTCTTTTGTTATTTCTTAGCCAGATTGAGATCCCGTAACCATTTTCGGATATCGTTCCCTGAATTTTGTACAGAGGTTCCATATATGGTCAACCCCTTTAGTATATCCGATTGAGGACAGGCTTTTTTTATATCTGCTATACTATGGCCGAAGCCACTGCCGCCGTGAGTCATAAACGGAACGATTGTTTTTCCTGCCAGATCGTACGATGAAAGGAAAGATAGGACAGGAGGGGCGATAGTGCTCCACCAGCAAGGAGACCCTACCATGATCACATCGTAATCTTTTACATTCGTTAATTTCGCTTTTAAAGTTGGTTTAATACCAGCTTTAATATCCCGGCTGGCCTGAGCAGTACATTTTTCATAATCTGTCGGGTAGGGTTTTTCCGGTATGATTTCCCATATATCGGCTTGAACAGCTTCCTTTATCATATGGGCCATGGTGCGCGTGTTTCCGCTCCATGAGTAATAAGCAACTAAGATTTTTTTATTATTCATATTCTGAGCTTTGATATTAAATGAAAATATGGCTGATATAGCCAATATAATTGTTATTAGTCCTGCCTTTTTCATGTTTGTATGAAATTTGATAAATGATTATAGAATATTTATAGTGTTATTTTCAGATATGTTTGAATAATTCTTTTCAGCCGATCTTTTGTTTTACAAAATTATATGGTTTATGCAGAGGAGCTATTATATGGATTACAGATTGAGTGACCATTATTACTGTTTATAATCTGTTGATGTTCAGATTACTGAAAAAAATAATTATCTTTGTTATATAAAAAATAATGTATTATGGGCGAAATACGGAATATTGATACTGTGCATCAGTATAACTCATTTATGGGAGTAGAAACCCTGCATCCGTTGGTAAGTGTAATTGACTTCTCGTTATGTAAGCCCAGAACTTTTACGAGAAAGAATTATGGACTGTATTGTATTTTTCTCAAGGAATTGAAGTGCGGTGAATTGCGTTATGGACGGAGCAGTTATGATTATCAGGACGGAACGATTGTGGCTATTGCACCGGGACAAATATTCGGTGCGGAAAGCAACGGTGTGATGTTGCAGCCTAAGGGCTGGGCTCTTGTATTTCATCCTGATTTGATTTACGGAACAGAATTGGGGCGGACTATCCGGGAATATTCTTTTTTTTCTTATGATGCGAATGAAGCCTTACATCTTTCAGAAAAAGAGAGGGAAATCATTGTTGATTGTATGAAAAATATCTTCGCTGAACTTAACCGGGAGGTAGATAAACATACGAATCGTCTGGTTACAAAAAATATAAGGTTGCTGCTGGATTATTGTAGGCGTTTTTATGACCGTCAGTTTATTACACGGGATAAAGAGAACAAAGATATTCTTACGCGTTTTGAAAATTTACTGGACGATTATTTCAAAAAAGGAAAAGCCCAGGCGCAAGGGCTACCTTCTGTTTCATTTTGTGCGGATAATCTGTATTTGTCTTCTAATTATTTTGGGGATTTGATCAAAAGAGAAACAGGAAAGACGGCGCAGGAATATATTCAGTTGAGAGTGATTGATATCGCGAAGGAGAAAATGTGCGGTTCCGAATTATCGATCAGCGAAATCGCTTATCAGCTGGGCTTTAAATATCCTACACATTTTACGCGTTTATTCAAAAAATGTGCGGGAATGTCTCCGAGTAAATATCGTGTGCGGATTTAGATTGTTGATGAGGCCAGGTAAACATTTTATTTCTTGAAGAATCGAATATTACGTTTTTTTTCCGTAGTATTTGTCGGGATAAATGATCGGTTTTATAGGAAAAAGAGGGTGTATAATCTGATTTTAGGTTTGTGTGTTTATTAGTTCTGGAACAGGGTTTTTATTTTGGAACAAAATATCTCTTTGTTTCAAGGGTATTTATTCTTTTTCAGCACCTGATATATTCCGGAATTTATAATAGAATATACATGAAAGAGGCAGTATGCGACATTAGAATAATATAAGAGTGCTTTGGAAATATCTTTTAGGTTTTAAGTTATTTTTATGATAAATAATATTTACAATTAAGAAATAGCGATATATTTGTTTCGTATTTCGAATGTTGTAAAGAATTCATATATAATCATTTTTTAAATCTAATATTTATGTCAAACTTACTATTCTGGTTGGTTCCGGCCTCTTCAGCGTTGGCATTGTTTTTTGCCTGGTATTTTTACCGGCAGTTAATGAAAGCCGATGAAGGAACACCCCAAATGAAGAAGATCGCGCTGTATGTGCGCCGTGGTGCTATGTCTTATCTGCGTCAGCAGTATAAGATTGTAGGGCTGGTGTTTTTGGGATTGGTTATATTTTTCTCCATTATGGCATTTGGTTTCGGTTTACAAAATCATTGGGTGCCCATCGCTTTCCTTACAGGAGGTTTCTTTTCGGGACTTTCCGGTTATTTGGGAATGAAAACCGCTACCTATGCTTCGGCTCGTACAGCCCATGCGGCCCGTACATCGTTGAACGGAGGCCTTCGCATTGCATTCCGGAGTGGTGCTGTAATGGGATTGGTCGTTGTAGGTTTAGGGCTTCTGGATATTTCTTTCTGGTATTTATTGCTTGAAGCCGTTATTCCGGAGGACGTTCTGAATCCTGCACATAAGTTGTCGGTTATTACAACAACAATGTTGACTTTCGGCATGGGAGCTTCTACTCAAGCTCTGTTCGCACGTGTGGGCGGTGGTATTTATACGAAAGCCGCCGATGTTGGTGCCGATCTGGTAGGAAAAGTGGAAGCCGGTATACCTGAAGACGATCCCCGTAATCCGGCAACTATTGCCGATAATGTGGGTGACAACGTAGGTGACGTAGCGGGTATGGGAGCCGATTTATACGAGTCTTATTGCGGCTCCATTTTGGCGACTTCGGCTTTAGGTGCAGCGGCATTCATCGGTTCGGGCGATATTGATATGCAATTCAAGGCAGTGATTGCTCCTATGCTTATCGCTGCCGTAGGAATTATTTTATCTGTATTGGGAATCTTTTCGGTTCGCACAAAAGAAAACGCTTCTATGAAAGACCTGCTTAATTCACTTTCTGTCGGGACTAATTTAAGTTCTGCTTTGATCGTGGTTGCCACATTTGTTATATTATGGGCATTACAGTTGGAAAATTGGGCTATGATAGGAGGAGCTGTTGTTGTGGGACTATTGGTCGGTGTCGCTATAGGTCGCTCTACGGAATACTATACATCCCAGTCTTATGCCCCGACACGTAAATTGTCGGAGAGCGGAAAAACAGGACCGGCTACCGTTATTATTTCAGGTATAGGTTTAGGTATGATTTCTACTGCCATTCCTGTTATTTCAGTTGTTGCAGGTATCATCCTTTCTTATTTGTTAGCAGCCGGCTTCGAACTGTCGAATGTATCTATGGGACTTTATGGAATAGGTATTGCTGCCGTAGGTATGTTATCGACGTTGGGAATAACACTGGCTACCGATGCTTATGGGCCTATTGCCGATAATGCCGGAGGTAATGCCGAAATGAGCGGATTAGGAGAAGAAGTGCGTAAGCGTACCGATGCCCTGGATTCTTTGGGTAATACAACCGCTGCGACAGGCAAGGGTTTTGCAATAGGATCTGCAGCCCTTACGGGATTGGCATTACTTGCTTCTTATATTGAAGAGATACGTATAGGCCTCGCCCGGTTGGGAGAAACTGTTCTGACGTTCAGCGATGGCAGTACAGTAGTTATACATGAAGCAACCTTTTCCGATTTTATGAGGTATTATGATATTTCGCTCATGAATCCTACTGTCCTGGCCGGTATGTTTCTCGGTTCCATGATGGCATTCCTTTTCTGCGGACTTACGATGAACGCAGTAGGCCGTGCCGCGGCACATATGGTTGAAGAGGTACGCCGTCAGTTTAAAGAAATAAAAGGTATATTGACCGGTGAAGCCGAGCCGGATTATGAACGTTGTGTTTCTATATCTACGCGCGGGGCACAGCGGGAGATGGTATTTCCTTCATTATTAGCGATTATAGCACCGGTGGTTACAGGTCTTATATTCGGGGTGCCGGGTGTAGTTGGTCTGCTGACAGGAGGTCTTAGTTGCGGATTCGTATTAGCTGTATTTATGGCAAATGCAGGCGGAGCTTGGGACAATGCAAAGAAATATGTTGAAGAAGGCAATTTTGGCGGCAAGGGCGGAGAAGTTCACCGGGCTACAGTCGTAGGCGACACAGTAGGCGATCCGTTTAAAGATACGTCCGGTCCCAGTTTGAACATCCTTATTAAATTGATGAGCATGGTCGCTATCGTTATGGCAGGACTTACCGTTGCTTGGAGTTTGATATGAGAATTATTTTGTGTTTTCGTAAAAAAAGCATCCATTAATAGGATGCTTTTTTTATATGTCTTTTTTTCTTATGTGTTTTAGATTTTGATTTTTGGTAATATTATTGGCTTATTTTCTTGTTAAATGAAATATTTTTTGTGTTTTTTGTAATAAAATAATAGCATGTGTAAAAAAAGTAATATCTTTGTATATATATTCATTGCATTTATTTAACAAAATCACGTTGTTTATGAAAAAATCTTTACTTTTTGGAGTTATGTGCCTTGTGTCGCAAGTCCTATGGGCTGCGACTGACGTAACTATTTACGGTTACAGGAATTATCAAGGAGAGTTACCTTCGGCTTATGTTGCCGGACCTGCAAAATTTAGTGCTGGAAATGTTTCTGATGTAGTCCTCATTACGGATCAGACTAAGTTGGGACGTATATATGCAGGGGAATATGTAAATTATAGGTGGTATGCCCAGACGACGGTAAGCGGTTTTCAGTCTAAACCTGAAAATCTGGTGGAAATTGATATGATAACAGGCGAACGGAGCGTGATAGCTCCTGCCTCCGCCCAGTTATACGACATGACTTATGATTATACGACACAGACCATGTTTGGAATTTTGTCCCAGGGAGATAATTTGGCAACAATAGATATTAAAACCGGGAAAGTGACTAAAATAGGAGATTTTCCTGCTTATGCTTACGCTATGGCTATTGCGTGTGATTTGGATGGTACTTTGTATATGATAAGTATGCAGGATACCTTATATAAAGTCAATAAGGAAACCGTCGCTTGTGAAAAGGTCGGTTTTTTAGGGGTGAATGTCGCTTATACCCAGTCCATGTGTTTTGACCATAATACACATACATTATATTGGCAGAATGCAGGCGATTATAATTTATATACCGTGGATCTGACTACCGGGAAAGCTACCCAGGTGGGGAAGGTTGGAAAAGGTGATTCTATGAGCAGCCTTTTCATCCCTTATATTAATGTAGCTAAAGGAGCTCCCGACCGTGTGCAGTCCAAAACGGCTACAGCCGATAAGACGGGATTGAACAAAGTTACCGTTTCTTGGACGAATCCTTCCGAAGATGCTCAGGGAAATGAACTATCGGAGTTGACAAAAGTTATTATATACCGTAACGGCGTTGCAATTCAGGAAATTCCGGTTACAACGGCTGAAATAGGAAAAGCGGCTAATTGGACGGACGAAACCGTATCGGCCGGAAAATATGTATATAACATAGTATGTGAGAACAGTAAAGGAGTAGGAGGTATGGATGATCGGGAAATGACTGTTTATGTGGGTTTGGATATTCCGGGTGCAGTGAAGGATTTTAAAGTCGTTTCCGGTAATAAACAAGGCCTCCTTACCTGGAGTATTCCGTCAGAGGGCGGAACCGGAGGTTACTATGATTCTTCTAAATTAAGCGGATACAAGATAACTCGTAACGGAATTTCGACTCCTGTCGTATTGGACGACCCTTCGGCTACTTCATATACCGATGCCTCAATAACTACCTGGGGTAAATATACTTATACGATTACCCCGTTTAATGAAGCCGGCGACGGGATTGCTACCACTTATCCCGAGGTTATGATTACTCCGTCCGATATGATTATTATGAATAACGAAGTGCGTGAAGTATCGGACGGTAAATTTTATGATACCGGAGGCCCTTATAATGATTATATGAATGCTGAACGTGTGGAAATGACCTTAAAGCCGGCAATTCCAAATTCCGCGCTTCTTATTTCATTCTCCTCTTTCAATGTTGAATCGGGTGATTATCTGGAGGTATATGACGGAATTTCAACCAGTGCTCCCCTTATTGGTAAATTCACAGGCGAGGCTGTCACCGACCAAATGAAAAAATTGGTCCCTACTAATCCTGACGGAGCGTTTACGTTCTATTTTTATTCCGATGTAATAGAACATAAAGCTGGTTGGGTTGCTGATGTAAAATGTGTGGAACGTAAAGAAAAAGACTTGTATGCCGTTTCGGTTGCAGGAACTTCTTATCCTTCAGCAGAAGCCGTTTCGGATTATGAAGTAACCGTGAGTAATTTGGGAACTTCGGATATTGCCGGTACGGATTATCGGATACAATTAATTGATGAAAATAATAATGTGCTGGCAACTGCGGACGGGACGGATATTGCTGCCATGGCGATGAAAAAAATAACTGTTCGTTATACTCCGGATACCGAAGGGAAGAAACAGATTCATGCTCATATATCGTTCGATGCTGACGAGAATACGGAAAATAACGATACGGAAACTATGGATATAACTATTCAGCCCAAAGGAGCCGTAAATGTTATTATTGGTACAGGAATCAATAATATTGGTATGTTCCCGGCTTGTTTTTTTGACGATTACAGTTTGTCCGAGATGATGGTACCCGCTTCTCAAATTAATATAAGCAGTGGGGAAATACGGCAAATCTCTTTCCCGGTAGCCGTAACGAATAGTTATAATTCGATGGATATAAAAATCTGGATAACGGAAACAGATAAGGAAAATCTAACGGAAGGTAATATTTTTGCATCAGATATGAAGTTAGTATTCGAAGGCAAATCTTCATTGCCACCAGGGAATTATGACTGGGCGTTTAATTTAGACAATCCGTATAATTATTCGGGGAAGAATTTAGTAGTTCTTGTGAGTAAAGCGGGAGCGGAAACTAATAATATGGGGGTTCTTTTCCATTATACCAGTTCTCCTGCTATTATGACCTGGTCGACCAGTAACTATGAACCCATCGATCCCGATGTGCCTATGGGAGAGTATGATTATTTCAATATGATTGCCGATATGAAACTGCTGATGATTGATAAGACCGACGGTGTGGAATATGTGCGTGGAACAGGAACCGTTGCCATGCCTAATCCTTTCAGCGATGTTATCTATCTGAAGAATTGCCATTCAGCCCGTGTTACGATCATGAATATGTCAGGAGCTGTAGTTAAAGATATGGTTGTAGACGGAGGCACTATCGATACGGAATCTTTATTACCCGGAGTCTATTTTGTAAGTGTTACAGTAAATGGCAGAACTACGGTACAGAAAATGATAAAAAAATAAAACTATATTTGCAGTAATTACGGCCCTGTGTTTATACCGGACACAGGGCCGCTTTGTATAGGTATATAATTTAGCGGTTTATTCTTTTATTTTTCCAACCGTTTTTCGAACAAATAAAAAGCCCACATGTTATACTGTCATAAAATGTTTAATTTTTAAATATATAAAATTATGGCAAAAGAGAGTGTTTCTATTTTAAAAGGTAAAATAGATGTCGCCAAAGTTCTTGACGAACTGAATGTAGCTTTATCAGAAGAATGGTTAGCTTTTTATCAATACTGGGTAGGTGCTTTAGTCGTAAAAGGTGCTATGCGCGCTGATGTACAAGGTGAATTTGAAGAACATGCAATGGAAGAGTTCGCACATGCCAAGTTATTGGCCGACCGTATTATCGAGTTGGAAGGTGTACCTGTAATTGACCCGAAAGAATGGTTTAATTTGGCGAAATGCGCTTATTTGCCCCCTACGGATTTCGATTCCGTAAAATTGCTGACCCAAAATGTCGCATCGGAACGTTGTGCTATTCTCCGGTATCAGAAGATTGCATCTATGACAAACGGACTTGACTTCACTACTTGCGATATAGCCAAACATATTCTTGCGGAAGAGGAGGACCATGAACAAGATTTGCAAGATTATCTGGATGATATTGCCCGGATGAAAGAATATGTAAATAAAGGATAAAACTCGGATTGTTTTTTATAGGAAAGGAGCTCGATACTAATGATGTATCGGCTCCTTTTTGTATTATTATGGGGATGTTTTTTCCCGGTAGAAAAACTCTTTTTTATAAAATAGTATCGTTATTTGTTGAGGTATTCGTGCATGGCTGCTGCTGCTTTGCGCCCGTCCCCCATAGCGAGAATTACGGTTGCGCCACCTCTTACGATATCTCCGCCGGCAAAGATATCTTCGACACAGGATTGCATATTATCTTCATTGACGACGATGGTTCCTTTTTTACTTACTTCCAGTCCTTTTACGGAATTAGGAACCAACGGATTGGGAGAAACCCCTACGCTTACTATTACCTGGTCTACATCAATCACTTCTTCTGCGCCTGGTACCGGTATTGGACTTCTGCGTCCTGAAGCATCCGGTTCTCCCAGTTCCATTCTCTGGAGCCTCATTTGTTTTACGTGTCCGGTTTCGTCGCCGATATATTCTATGGGATTATGCAATGTGAGAAATTCCACTCCTTCTTCTTTTGCATGTTTTATTTCTTCGATACGGGCGGGCATTTCTTCTTCGGAACGACGGTAAACGATTATAGCCCGTTCAGCTCCTAAGCGTCTGGCTGTACGGACCGAATCCATAGCCGTATTTCCTCCCCCTATAATGGCAACTCGTTTTCCTTTGATGATAGGAGTATCTGAGTCCGGATCCGCTGCTTCCATCAGATTTACGCGGGTAAGGTATTCATTACTGGACATAATACCGATGAGGTTTTCTCCCGGTATATTCATAAAACGGGGAAGACCGGCTCCGCTGGCTACGAATATTCCTTTAAAGTCCATTTCATGCAGATCGTCGTATGATAAGGTTTTTCCTATAATGCAGTCTTTCATGAACTCTACTCCCATTTTCCCCAGATTGTGTATCTCTACGTCTACGATAGAATTCGGGAGACGAAATTCGGGTATCCCGTATTTCAGCACGCCACCTATTTCATGTAATGCTTCAAAGACGGTTACGCTATATCCCAGTTTTGCCATATCTCCGGCGAATGCCAGTCCGGCAGGCCCGGAACCTACGACGGCGATCTTGATGCCGTTTCGGGATTGGATAACGGGAACCGATATTTGTCCGCTTTCCCGCTCATAGTCGGCGGCGAAACGTTCGAGGTAACCTATGGCAACCGCATCTTTTTTGAGCTTTTGGGTGTAGAAGCATTTAGATTCGCATTGTTTCTCCTGCGGGCATACGCGGCCGCATACGGCCGGTAAAGCGCTTGTTTCTTTTAAGGTCTTTGCGGCTTCGAGAAATTCTTCCCGTTCGATGTTCTTGATAAACTTAGGTATATTGATCTCTACCGGGCAACCGGTCATGCAGAGCGGATCGGGGCAATCGAGACAGCGTGATGCTTCCACGACAGCTTGCTCCCGTGTAAGCCCTTGGTTTACTTCTTCATTGCAGGTTATACGATATTCCGGGTCCAGTTCGTTCATCTTAACCCGGGGAATATCTGTTCTTTCTTTATTCTTTTTACTTTTACGCAGGGCTTCACGCCAGGTTTCGGCGCGTAGTGCTGCCAGTTCTTCTTTGGTGCTCATGTTAAATCCGTCTTTATTATTCAACGCCTTTGTATGAAGATAACCTCATCAGCATTTCATCGAAATCTACTTGATGGGCATCGAATTCAGGCCCGTCAATACAAACAAATTTTGTTTTTCCTCCTACAGTTATCCGGCAGGCTCCGCACATGCCTGTACCGTCTACCATGATCGTATTAAGAGAGGCCATGGTAGGAACATTATATTTTTGAGTAAGCAGTGAAACGAATTTCATCATAACGGCGGGTCCTATAGTTACGCATAAATCTACCTTTTCTCTGTTGATGACATCTTCTACTCCCTGTGTTACGAGTCCTTTCCTGCCGTAAGAACCATCGTCGGTCATGACAATTACTTCATCGGAATATTTTTTCATCTGTTCTTCCAGGATTACCAGCTCTTTTGTTCTGGCAGCCAGTACGGTTATTACTCTGTTTCCGGCTTTTTTGAAAGCTTCTACTATAGGTAATAGCGGAGCTACTCCCACACCTCCTCCACAACATACTACCGTGCCTAATTTCTCTACATGGGTGGCTTGCCCCAGAGGACCTACCACATCGGTAATATGATCGCCGGGATTGAGGGCGCAAAGTTTCGATGATGATTTTCCGATGGCTTGTACGACCAAGGTGATCGTTCCTTTTTCAATGTCCGCTTCGGCTATAGTAAGAGGGATGCGTTCCCCTTTTTCTCCCACCCGAACGATCACAAAATGTCCTGCTCTGCGTGATTTTGCTATCAGCGGAGCTTCTACGACAAGTTTGACTACTTTCTCGGAAAAGTGTTCTTTCGCAATGATTTTGTTCATTATTGTGTAATTTCTTATAAGATAACTCTTAATTTTCTTGCATAATGCAATAATTTACAAAAGTATGCAATTAATTTGATATTTTTGCTAACTTCCTGGAAAACTTCAATATCCGTTTATTATTTTAAGGGTATATTCCATTGAATCTTTATTCCTGCCGAGAGAGTTTGCGTATTTCCTGATGTTTGTATAATTCCGTTATCAAGGTGATATTGCGCTCCTGACAAAGAATGTTGTATAGGGTGGCTTACGTCTTCTACTCTGTATTCCAGCAAAGGATTTTCCTTTTTTCCTTTATATAAGTGCGTGAACCCGTAATCGATATAGGCCGATAGATATAATGATTGTTTTTTAGTTATATTACATTTAAAACCTGCTTCGGCTGTGAGTACTGCATTCACCTGCAAAGAAAAATGATTTTTTACGGATATGTCATTTACAGTGCCGAACCCATGGCGCGGAAGGTCGGTATATGTGCAATCTTCATGAGGGAAATAACCTTTTGTTGTACGTGATGAGGCTGTTGTCCGGTAATGGCCGGAGAGCGGTACGCCTAATTTGGCTCCGATGCCTGCAAAATAACGTTTCTCTTTTCCTATGAAATAGCGGAATAAAACAGGTATTTGCAGATAAAGCGCTTCTCTGTATTCTTTCATATTTTCATATTCGGCCATATAGATGAATTTGTTCATTTCATTTGTTTCTTGTTCGCTCCCGGTAGGAATTGCATCGGAGTATGTTTCATAAGAGCTCTTGATGGAGGGGAAACGGATAGATGAATTATAAAAGGATATTTCTAATCCCGAAGATATTTGCCAACGGTTATTCAGGTTTCCGTTAAATCCTATCCCTATGTGGCCACCGAATCCTACGGAGTTCTCTCCTCCATGAACGCGACTGTAAATGGATGTCATTCCCGGTTGTCCCCAAAAGGATAACTCGAATGGTTTTCCGGCTGATGAAGCAAGCCAGCCGATGGTCAGGAATATCAAAATTATGGTGTACTTTTTTCTCATCTCTTTTTTCTTTTCAGTAAACGATTACTTTAAAGTCAAACCTTTTTCCTTGTTCCGTTTCAATATGTATAATATAATTACCCGGAGTCGAGGATACTACGAGAGGGGTGATTTTTCCTACGGCATATAAAGATTGTTCGGTTATTCCCTGGGAATTTATAACGGTGATAAAAGCATGTTTCTTCGATTCTTCTTCCATTCCTATGTATATCTGCAATACTTCTCCTGCCTTTATCGGATTAGGATATACCGATACCCTGTTTTCGATAGATTGCAGGCTTTTTTCACAACTGCTGACGGTAAGTCCGTTATCCGTAGTCAATTTTACATAATACAGGTCGTCGTAGCGGTTTGCTTTTTCTATAGGTATGGTAAGATATGATTTGTTTTCTTCGGGAATAAGTTCACCGTTGCAAAACCATTCGTATCTTACAAATTTAACACCTCCGTTTTTTTCGGGCTTATTGACTACGGTGAGAACGTCGTCCCAACGTTGTATAATAGAGGACTGTGGCATTTGTGTGACTTGCAGATGATAATTACAGGTGTTTTCTCCATCCGCTGAAGTTATTTCCACATCTATGGGGAAACTTCCCCCTGTAAGCATATTGAGGGTATAACGGTTCGTATTTTCCCCTTTTATTTTTATAAAAGCGTCCTGATATCCGTTTGCCTCTATGACGGTTTGTTTCAATTCGCAATCTACTACGATGTGATAGTTGGTACTGTCTGGTGAGATGTACACCTCCTGACCGTTGATCCGGAGAGCATGGAGCGTAGCGTCATTGCATTGGGAATTGTCTGGAGCTTTTATTGTGAGGATGTAATTTTGTATATTTTCTCCGCTTTCCGATATAATTTCAATTTTTAATTTTCTCTTTTCCCCCGGAACGAGGGTACAATTATAGTCCCGGCTGTATTCGCCTTCGATTGAAACAGTTGCGTTTTCGTGTGCTTCTATATTTATATCCGCTGCTAAAAGCCCGCAATGTGTTGTACCTTCATATTCATACGGAGATACGGATGACGGGTTCAATATCTCTCCGTTCAGAGTAATCTTGCGGATAGAAGCATCGAAGCTCTTGTTACTTAAAGTGAAGTTAACGGCAGATGAGTTGCGTAAAGTATCCTGGGGGAAGACGGCCATAACATAAAATGAATGTTTCCCTGGTTCCAGACCGCTTATTTCAATGTTGTTGCCCGAGATAAGTGTATCGGTACAGCTTTCTCCGTCGATAAAAACTTTATATCCGCTGGGTAACGGTATATTATGCGGGAGTGAGGAATATGTATTTTGTGGAGTTTCGGTTGTTCTCGCTTCTGCACTACCAGTATAAGAAAGGGTCGCGGCTAATAAAAAGTTTTCCCGTACGTCCTGGTTCTCATTGTAAAGTGTCGTCCATTTTCCTTTATCGGTGAAGATGATATTCCCTTTACCATCGACGTATTCCGATTTACTCAACATAGCCGGATTATTTCCGGTGAAAGAATTTACCCGTATTCCTATGAACAGAGGTTCTTCGTCATGAATAACGAATATGGAGTCGGGGGTGATCGTTTGTAATGTATTGTATTGTAAATTGTTAATGTGTTTCAAATACCGGTTCTTTCCCTGTTTTATGACCAAGGAGTATTGAGCCCCTTCTACCGGGAAAAACGTCACATCCCGTATGTATTGTCCCGTGACGGGCGACAGTTCTTCTTCTCCCCATACATGTCCGAATGTGCAAGGAGCGGACATTTTTATACTTTTGGAGGGAACTATGTTTCCCCAGGAAATAGTTTGGGAACAGTCAGGAGGAGTCCAGCTGATAAAAACCGAATTCTCCTGACTTCGTTTTATCTGTAGATTTGACGGCGGTTCATATGGGATGATTTCGGTTGCCACCTGATTTGTCGGTTCGGATATATGATTTCCGGAATACTCGGCTCGTATTTCATAAAAATATCTTCCGGGAGGTAGTCCCTTGTCGGTATAACTGAGACCGGTGGATTCTCCGGCCCTAACGTAATTCCTGTATATAATATATTTGGGGGGTAGGGAGGTCGAGTTTGGAGCTTCCCAGGTAAGGAATATGTTTTCACCTTTTTTTTCTTGCTTCAGGTTGACCGGGGGAAAAGCGGGAAATATATTTCTTTTACCGTCCAGTATTTCCTTTCCCGATTGGAGAGGATCGAGATAGATATCCATCCGTTCGTTATTGTTACTTCCTGCCTTGTCCCAGTGGCAGTATAGTTTCCCGAACAGGTTGATTCCGGCTTCTTCACATGTGGCGTCTCCTCCTGTCAGTGTTCCTACGATTCGTTTGTCCTGATTAAAAAGGGGGGCTCCGGATGAGCCTTGTTCAGTAACTCCGAAGCCGTTGATCGTAGAGGAGAATGAAATGTTCCAGTGTCCGTTCTTAATGGCCGTTCCGGCATCGCTTTTCCAACTGTAATGTTCTGCCGGATGAATAAATGTGGATATTTTTTTTACATCGCCATTCGGATGGTGGATACATACACCCGAAACAGCCGGAATATCTCTTCTGTCCCATCCGTTAAAATAGATATCCAGATTCTCCGGGATATCCCGGTTAAGCATCAGCAGCATACCGTCGCTTCCTCCTCTGAGGGAGGACGAAGCCAGAAGTTTACATCCCGTTATCGTATGATAAGGGGCTATTCTTTCATCCCTGCACCGGATATGTTCGTAATTGAAATAAAATATCCATTGTTTCATTTCTTCTTCTGTCGCTTCTTTTCCTACCTGAGAATACAGACAATGCTGAGAGGTAAGTATATAGGGCTTTTTATCTTCGGCCGTATTGTTGATCAGGCTTCCGGTACACAGATATGTATAGGCGCCTATACGCATAAGTTGTTTGCATACCCCGCGTTTTTCTTCTTGCCATTCGTCTCCTTCTTCACAATTGATATCGACCATGCAATTACCCGAAGGAGAGAGAGATGACCGGGTTATTATATTTCTGTCGTACACATATCCTATTTCTTCGATTTCTATGACCGGGTCTTCTTCGGTAACCGAGACTTGAGGATAATTATATTCCAGTATGACTTCGTCGCCTGCTACGAGTTCGGTAGCGAAAACTCCTCCATCCGGATTGGAACTGTGGGTATAAGCTCCCAGCAGCTGAGAATGCTCTTTGTCGTAAATAAATAATTTGCCCCCGGCCGGAATATAAAAATTACGGTAATATAATATGATGGCCTCTGCCTTATAAGCAGATAAATGTAACCGGTAAATCTTTTCTCCTTCCGGTAGGATTGTTTTTTGTCCGTCATGAATCAATGATACTCCGGCTGGTAAAAGTGCGGCAATACGTCTGGGCTGATCCTGTACCGGGTTATTCTGGTCGTCGGCCAGCAGGTCGGCCGGAGAGAAAGGTACGTAGACATCATATATACCGGTATGTTCACGGCTTATATCCTTTACCGGATAATTGAAACTGGCCGGTATATTCCCTTGTGCCCGGGCCGAAAGAGCCTGGAATAAGAGGATTGCAGATAGGAGTAAGTATGTACGGTATGTTACATTCATTTTAATTGTCTCGTATATATTTATTCAGGTCGGCACCGGTCGGGGACTGGAATATGCGCAGTTCGAATTCCGGTACGACAGCGATAATATGGTCAAACAAATTTGCCTGTATGCGTTCATATCTCTTCCATTCTTTATCTTTTGAGAACAAATATACTTCTACCGGCATTCCTTTATCGGTCGGTTGAAGATACCGTATCATATATAACAGATCGGGGTTTACCTGCGGCATTAGACTTATATATGTTTCCAGATAAGCCCTGAAAATACCGAGATTGGTTAATCGTAATTCGTTTACGGCGTAGAGGTTCCCTTCTTTGCGGGCTTGTTCCGATCTATCCAGTTGTTCTTCTATATATTCTTGTGCGAGCGGATTTTGCCTGAATTTATCGATCATGTCCTGAGTACAGAATTTCACCGTGTTCATATCTATGGATATGGAACGCATGATGCGCCGTCCTTGAGACTGTTCCATATTATGCCAGTTAATGAACGATTCCGATACGAGTGCGTATGGAGGAATGGTGGTAATACTATGGTCGAAATTCTGGATCTTTACGGTATTCAGGGTCATATCGATTACACGTCCGTTAGCTCCGTGTTTGACCGATGTAATCCAGTCTCCTTTTTGCAGCATGTGGTTTGCCGATAATTGAATACCTGCTACGAATCCCAGTATGGTGTCCTTGAAAACGAGCATCAGTATAGCGGCCGAAGCACCTAAGCCTGCGAAAAGTCTGCTTGGGGACTTATCAATAATTATACTGATAATGAATATAGCTCCTACGAAAAAAAGAATTACCTGCAAAGTTTGTATTGCTCCTTTTATAGGACGGTTTCGCATATTCTCATTATTTTCGCCCAGGTCGGCTATAACTTTGAATAGCGAATTGAAGAAGTTGATAACACAAGCCGTTATATATACCAGGCATATCCTTTTCAGGAAGATGAGTGTCCAGCTCGTTTCGGGAAAGACGGCAGGAAGCATCAGGTATACAAGGGTTGCGGGAATAATATCCACAAGCTTGTTAAGGACTTTACGATCGTAAAGATGATCGTCCCAGGTAACTTTCGTATTTTTAATCAACCGGTAAACGATAACGGACAGGAAGGAGCGGCATATAAAATCGGTAAGTACCGCAATTGCGGCAATGACAGCCATTAGTATTATCTGCTGTGTTACGTCTGTCTTGGCAGGGTCGAAGTTCATCCAGATTAGTAATTGCCGCATCCAGTCGTTTACATTATCCATATATATTCTCTGTAATAAAAATTAAAAACGAAGATAAGTAAAAATGATTATTTCATGAAAAAGTAAGGCTATTTAATTTTTTCTCTTATGATGTATAGCATCATGCAACAGGTGGTATGTCTCTTTTATTTTGTGTGGATATAAGTTCTGTTTTTCGGATATGGAAGATGTAAAGTGATTTTTGTAATTGTTTCTTGAAGTAAATAATTACATTTGCATCAGTAAAGAAAAATTTCCCGACTATTATATTGATCTCCGCTTTCATTGGAAAGGGGCAATACGGTCGGTAGTCACGGTTTAACCCGTGTGTAATAGTTTTTCAATGAACAAACATTATTTATGTAAAATCTGTTTTTATAAAAAAGGATAACTTATGGAAGAGACCGGGCATACCACACAGGAGAATACGATTGAAACCTCATCGATCCTGACGGAGGAATCTCATAGGAAAAGTACGTTCGCCAAAAGATTCCGAAAAGGGCTGAGAATATTAGTAGTGCTGTTGGTTCTCGCATTGGGAGGATATATTTATGTACATTACTTTTACGTATTCGGCTCCGGTGTGAAAACGGGGACATTGAATTATGTCGTAAAGAAAGGGTATATTTTCAAAACATACGAAGGTGAGCTGATTATGACCGGTTTACAATCCAAGGTTCCCGGTACGATACAGTCAAATCAATTTATCTTTTCCGTCGATAATGACAAAATGGCAGAAGAACTGATGAGAATGGGGGGACGAGATGTTGAGCTGAGCTATAAAGAATATCTGGGAGCGCTTCCTTGGAGAGGCTACAGTACGTTTATAGTAGATAGTATATTATCTGTAAAATAATTATTTTTCTTCGGATTCGGTTTCTTTGATTTCTTCAAATTCGATATATTCCCCTTCGGTCTTATCGAATACTTTTTTCCGTTTCTTCTCGTAAGTATACCAGTGGTTTTGTTTTTGTCTCGGATTTTCTTTCGTTTGTCCTGATGAGGTGTAACGGGTGGTTCTTCCTCCGAATAAAAAACGGTATATGATGTGCAGTACTCCTAAAAGGGGAAAGATAAAGATCGCCAGAATAAAGATAAGAAGCAAAGAAATAATTCCTCCCATAGTTGTATATAGTTATAGTGTTATGAATAATAGAACAAAAACCGTTCCGTTTTTTATTTGTTCTTTCGGGCTGTAACGACGGAAAGAACGATATAAAGTCCTATGGAAGCAGCCAGTCCGCTGATACCCAACAAGGAAACTAATATGATTGTTCCTGCGATAAGAAAATATCGGATGTAATTATCTTTAAATGACAGATTTTTGAATTTTAAAGAAAACATGGGAAGTTCCGATATCAACAGATAGGAAAAAACAAGAATAAGAGCTATTAACAGAATGAGGGAAATATGATGCTCCAAACCGTAAAAACAGATTCCGATCCAGAAAATGGCATTAGCAGGAACCGGAAGACCGATGAACGATGTGGCTTGCCTCGTGTCGATATTGAATTTTGCCAGGCGTAGTCCGGAAAATACGGGAATAAGGAATGCAATAAAAGGTATTAAAGATGTGAAACCCTCTGAAACGGGCTGGTATTGTTCCATGGATTTCATAATAAGAAACCCCGGTGCCACTCCGAAGCTGATAAGGTCGGCCAGAGAATCCAGTTCTTTTCCCAATGGGGAGTAAGCTTTAAGCAAACGGGCCGTCATTCCGTCCATAAAATCGAATACCGCCGATAAGCCTATGAAAATAGCAGCTGTGCCGAAATTTCCGTTAAATGCGGCATAACAGGCGAAACATCCTGACAGAAGATTAAGGCAGGTTATTGAATTGGGAATATTTTTTATAATGGAATTCATCTTGTTTTTGGTTAATTCGTTATTTTAACCGGGCTATGACAGTCATGTTCCCTACGGTCTTTTCTTTCAGGGAAACAAGTATTTCGCTGTCGATAGGCAGAAACAGGTCTACCCGTGACCCGAATTTAATAAAACCTACATGTTGGTCGATATGACATTCTTCTCCCGGTTCGGCGTATGTCACTATGCGCCGGGCAAGGGCTCCTGCGATCTGGCGCATCAGTATTTCTTCTCCTCCGGGAGTTTTTATTACGACCGTAGAACGCTCGTTGTCGGTACTGGACTTCGGTAAATATGCGGCCATGAATCTGCCGTCTTGGTGATGTACGTGAGTAACGGTTCCGTTTACCGGAAACCAGTTTGCATGAACGTTGAATACGGTCATGAAGATAGATACCTGAATGCGCTTGTCATGAAAATACTCGTCTTCCAGAACTTCTTCCAGAGCTACGACAGTACCGTCGGCAGGAGCGACCACTACATTTTTCGTGTCGCCTTTAAAATGCCTTTTAGGCGACCGGAAGAAATTAAGAATAAGAAGATAAAATATGATCGAGAGAGATATAATCGTATATGCTATCCATATAGGTTGCAAAAACATGTATACAGGCAAGTTTATAGCAATCAGTATGAGTAGAAGTATAGTTAAAATATTTTTTCCTTCCTGATGTATTTTCATTCTCATAGGTATTGGTTATAAATAAAAGCTTACAAATGTAATAGTATTTTGTGTAATGACAAAACTGGCATCTCATTTCTCAGCCGGAACTTATTTTGCGGAGAAGAATTATTCCGATATTTGAGTCCCGATACAGCTTGTTTACGGTAAATTCACTATATTTGTAAGTTTTTTTACATAACCATAGATATTCTATATGAGACAAACAGGAAAAAATGGGAAAAGGACTTATCGCCGAACTTCCCCGGATGCGATTAAATTTTTTAAAGTAACGGAACACAGTCTGTTGCTGGAATTCCTGTTGAAGACGTTGAGTGATAAAAGCCGTACGACAGTGAAATCTATCTTGACTCATCGTCAGGTAGCCATCAACCGTACGCCTACTACCCGGTACGATGCTGTAGTACAGCCCGGAGATGAAGTGATGATCAATTTTGAAAAGGGATTTAAAGAGTTTAAACATTCCCGTTTGCGTATCGTATATGAAGATGAGTGTATCATCGTTGTGGATAAAGGTTATGGCTTGCTTTCCATGTCTACGGACCGGATTAAGGATAATACCGCATACCATATCTTGAGCGATTACCTTAAAGAACAGGATCCTTCAGCACGTCTTTTTATTCTTCACCGGCTGGACCGGGATACTTCGGGCCTCATGATGTTTGCCAAGAGCCAAGGAATACAGGAGCAGATGCAGCGTAACTGGAGTAATATCGTATTGGAACGGAAATATGTTGCTGTAGTAGAAGGAGAGCCTGAAAAGAAAGAGGGTGAAGTCCGTTCTTATCTGGCGGAAAATGCGGCTTTCCAGGTATATACGACAAATAATCCCGAGGAAGGGCAGCTGGCAGTTACAAGGTATAAAGTATTGAAGAGCAACGGCCGCTTTTCGCTGGTGGAGTTGAATTTGCAAACGGGACGTAAAAACCAGATACGTGTACATATGAAAGATATAGGACACAGTATAGCCGGGGACCGTAAGTATGGAGCTAAGGGTAGTCCTATCGGACGACTGGCGTTGCATGCATCTAAATTGAGGTTCGTTCATCCCGTTACGCGTCAGGAGATGAATTTTGAGACTGTTATTCCTCAAAAATTTATATATCTGGTAGCAGAGTGATGGCCTGAAGGGTAGAGCCGCCGGATGCTTTAGCCGGGAAAAATCCCTATTTTTAGCTATCTTGTTTATAGATAACAAAAATAATCTTATTACCTTTGGCAGGTTTTATATAGTTAGCTGTCTGCCGGCAGAATAATATAAGAAGAGAGGTATATGCCCTCTTTGTTGAAAAGATAATAATATAACACATAAAGATATGAATATCTCTTATAATTGGCTGAAAGATTATTTGGATTTTGATCTTACTCCTGAGGAAGTCTCTGCAGCTCTTACTTCTATTGGCCTCGAAACAGGCGGAATTGAAGAGGTACAGGCGATTAAGGGCGGATTAGAAGGTTTGGTCATCGGAAAAGTGTTGACGTGTGTGGATCATCCCAACAGCGATCATTTGCATATTACGACGGTTGATTTGGGCGACGGAACCCCTACTCAGATCGTTTGCGGTGCTCCCAATGTAGCAGCCGGACAGCATGTTGTGGTAGCGACTGTCGGAGCTGTTTTATATGACGGTGAAGACAGTTTTACTATTAAGAAATCTAAAATACGCGGAGAAGAATCGTTCGGAATGATTTGTGCCGAAGATGAAATAGGTATAGGTACTTCTCATGACGGTATTATCGTTTTACCGGATACGGCTGTGCCCGGAACCCCGGCAAAAGATTATTATAATGTCAAGAGTGATTATATACTCGAAGTCGATATCACGCCGAACCGGATAGATGCTGCTTCCCATTACGGAGTGGCACGTGATCTTGCCGCTTATCTTATACGCCATAAGAAAAACGGAAATTTGCGCAGACCTTCGGTCGATGCGTTCAAAGTCGATGTTCCTACCGGCGGTATAGAAGTAGAGGTACTGAATACGGAGGCTTGTCCGCGTTATGCCGGAGTGACTGTCCGGAATGTGAAAGTACAGGAAAGTCCTGAGTGGCTGCAGCAACGGTTACTTTCAATCGGACTTCGTCCGATAAATAATATTGTGGACATTACCAATTATTTATTACATTCAATGGCCCAGCCTTTGCACTGTTTCGATTTGAAACATATAAAGGGAGGGAAGGTTTTTGTGAAGACATTGCCTGAAGGTTCTAAATTCGTGACTCTGGATGAAACGGAACGGACTCTTTCTGATAAGGATCTGATGATATGCAACGCAGAAGAGGGCATGTGTATCGCCGGTGTATTCGGAGGACTTAAATCGGGTGTAACCGACGCTACGACAGATGTATTTCTTGAGGCGGCTTACTTTAATCCTATGTGGGTACGAAAAACAGCCCGCCGTCATGGACTGAATACCGATTCGTCATTCCGTTTCGAACGGGGAGTGGACCCGAACAACACACTTTATGTATTGAAATTGGCGGCTCTTATGGTAAAAGAGCTCGCCGGAGGACAGATTTGTGGCGATGTTGTAGATATCTATCCTGAAAAGATAAATAATTTTCCGGTAACATTGAGCTATGATAAAATCAATACGCTGGTAGGAAAGGTAATACCGGAAGATATAGTAAAAGATATCCTCCGCAGCCTTGAAATAGAGGTGTTGAAGGAGCAAGACGGAGTTCTTGAATTGAGCGTGCCTACTTATCGCGTGGATGTTCAACGGGATGTGGATGTGATAGAAGATATATTGCGTATATATGGTTATAATAATGTGGAATTTACCGATTCGGTTCATTCTAATCTTTCTTATAAAACATTTACCGACGAGAGCCACCAGTTACAAAATTTAGTTTCGGAACAACTTACAGGTTGCGGATTCTATGAAATCATGAATAATTCTCTGACATGCGGTGCTTATTATGATGAACTGGTCTCTTATCCCCGGAAAAATAGTGTTGCATTGTTGAACCCGTTGAGCAATGACCTGAACGTAATGCGTCAGACATTATTATTCGGAGGGTTGGAGAGTCTGGTTCATAACATTAACCGCCGTCGTCCCGATCTTCGTTTCTATGAAATAGGAAATTGTTATTATTATAATGCCGAAACGGATGACAGCAAAGATGCAACGGCTCGTTTCCGTGAGGAGAAACATCTGGGCCTGTGGCTTACCGGCAACCGTGTTTCTGGCAGTTGGGCTCATGCTGATGAAAAAAGCTCCGTATTTGAATTGAAAGCTTATGTGGAAAATATTTTTGCACGTCTCGGAATAGAAAAGAATAACCTGGTGGTTTCGCAAGTGTCCGACGATATATTCCCGGCGGCTTTGTGTATAACGAACCGGGGTGGTAAAAAAATAGGTATGCTGGGACTCGTCTCGAATAAAATACTTAAAAAATTCGATATTGAGGCAGAAGTCTCTTATGCGGAATTAAATTGGGACATATTGATGAAAATGTCTGTCAGAAATAAAGTGAATTATACCGAGCTGCCCAAGTTTCTGCCCGTAAAACGAGATCTCGCATTACTGGTTGATCATTCGGTGACATTTGCTGAAATTGAGAAAGTGGCATTTGACAGCGAACGTAAGTTATTGAAGGAGGTTTATCTGTTCGATGTATATGAAGGTAAAAACCTGGATGCCGGTAAAAAATCGTATGCTGTTTCCTTTATCTTGCAGGATGAAAATAAAACGCTTACTGATAAACAGATAGAGGCTATCATGAATAAGATCATTATGAACCTTGAGCAGAAGCTGAATGCCAGATTGAGATAAACAACAATTAATCATATTTGTAATATAAATAACATATGGGAAGAGCGTTTGAATATCGTAAAGCCAGAAAGATGAAGCGCTGGGGTAATATGGCGCGTACATTTACGAAGTTAGGTAAGGAAATTTCTATTGCTGTGAAAGCGAGCGGCCCGGATCCCGACAGTAATCCCCGTTTACGTGTGCTGATGCAAAATGCAAAGGCTGCCAACATGCCAAAGGAAAATGTTGAAAGAGCGATCAAAAAAGCTATTTCTAAGGATGCCGGGGATTATAAGGAAGTCGTATATGAAGGTTACGGACCTTATGGTATTGCTATAGTTGTAGAGACCGCTACCGATAATCCCACCCGTACGGTAGCTAATGTGCGCAGTTATTTTAATAAAGCAGGAGGGTCTTTGGGTACTTCGGGCAGTCTTACTTTTTTGTTCGATCATAAGTGTGTTTTCAAGATTAAACAAAAAGAGGGTGTTTCGCTGGAAGATCTGGAACTTGAATTGATCGATTATGGTGTGGACGAACTGGAGAATGACGGTGAGGAAGTCGTTCTTTACGGAGAGTTTGAATCGTATAATAATATACAGCATTATCTGGAAGAAAACGGTTTTGAGATAACCAGCGCCGAATTTGAACGTATTCCTAATGATATGAAACAATTGGATGCGGAACAACGTGCCTCGATCGAGAAACTGATTGAACGTTTCGAAGAGGACGAGGATGTCCAGAACGTATTCCATAATATGCAGGAAGAAAACGAGGACGAATAAGTCCTTATATAAATATCTATCAAAGGGAATATTTTTTGTATTCCCTTTTTTGTTTCTTTGTTTTATTATGTACGGGGGAAAACAGGATATGAAAATAGAATACAGACCACAGGGGACTTGTAGTTCGAAAATCGAAATCGAACTGGAGAATGATGTTATCGGAAAGGTTTCTTTTACGGGAGGATGTAGCGGAAACCTGCAGGGGTTAAGCCGATTAGTAGATGGGATGAAAGTGAACGAGGTTATAAAACGTTTAGAGGGAATACGTTGCGGTAATCGCCCTACTTCATGTCCCGACCAATTGTGCCAGGCTTTGAAAAGCCTTTGGGGTTAACAATCTCTTGATTTATGCATCCAGGGTATTCTCATTATTGTCGGTTGTTTCCCCATGCGCACGTAATTCGTACATTTCCTTATATTCGTTCCATTCCGGATCTTTTTCGGTATAGATAGTAATAGGAAGCAAATCGTAAGTTAATAAAGCATCATTGAACATTTTCCCAAATGCCGGAATATTTCTGGTATAAAATACCCACGTGCGTTCCCCTCCTCCGGTATAGATACCGGTAAGTATAGCCAGTTTGTTTTTTTCCATGGTATTTTTTACCGTTTCCTGCACACGTTCCATGAGTTCCGCTTCTTTTTCGGACGGCATACCATTGGCGTCTGCTTCATATTTCCATGATATTTCCACCCGTTCTTTGAATTTTCCCGATTCGGTAAACGTTCTTATCTGGTCTCTGCCGCAAACAATGATCATTTGGTCACCTTCCTCGGTCTCGGCAAGTGAAGTGAACCATTCGTCTCCTAGTTTCATGTATATATTTTAGTTTCTTTAGCGACAAAGATATATGAATTTTCCGATAATATTCTCTTGTCTGCTATGAATATGTTATATTTGATATCACTAATCTTTAATGAATGTTTATGTCGGTTTTGTTGTACATATTGTTGCTGGTTTGCATATCGGTCATATTTTGGTTAACGTATAAATTATTCCGGAATTCTTCAGATGTTGCTGTCTTAAAAGAACGCAATATCTTGCTGGAAACTCAATTGGCCGATAAAGAGGCACAATGGGATAAAACAGGTCGGGAACTGGAACGGATACGGGAGGAGTATAAGGATATGTTGCAAGAATCCGGAGAACTCAAAGCCTTGAATCATGGTTTGAAAGAAATGTTGACTCTGCAAAAGGAAGAAGTACGGAAAGCCAGGGAAGATATGAATAATGAATTCCGTGTCATAGCAACTGAAATTCTGGAAGATAAATCTAAAAAGTTCAGGGAATTGAATGATGAGAAACTCTCGGAGATACTGAATCCTTTAAAGGAACGTATAGATGGATTTAAAAAAGCGGTTGAAGATACATATAGCCAGGAGGCCCGTGAACGTTTTTCCTTATGTAGAAGTATTGATGAACTGGTAAAATTGAATAAGACGATAGGAGAAGAGGCAAATCAGTTAACACGGGCTTTGAAAGGGGACTCTAAAATACAGGGAGACTGGGGTGAGATGATCCTTGAGAATATTCTTGAAAAATCGGGTCTGGAAAAAAACAGGGAATATTTTTTACAGGAAACATTGAAAGACAGTGCCGGAAGAACCATTCAAAGTGAAGAAGGCCGCAGATTGAGACCGGATGTTATAATAAAATATCCCGGAGAGAGATGGATGGTAATTGACTCTAAAGTTTCTCTTACCGCTTATGTTAAGTATATAAATGCTTCGGACAAACTCGAACGGGATATTATGATCAAGGAACATGTTCTTTCTATGCGGAAACATATTGAAGAGTTAAGCCGTAAAAGTTATCAGGATTATTTGGGAAAGAATGATTATGTAATGATGTTCGTTCCTAATGAAGCGGCATATATGTCTGCGATGCAGTATGATGCGGAAATGTGGCAGTTTGCTTATGACCGGAGGGTCTTATTGTTGAGCCCGACTAACCTGATAGCTGCTTTAAAACTGATTGCAGACTTATGGTTGAGAGATAAACAGACCAGGAATGCTATATTTATTGCCGAGGAAAGCGGGAAACTATATGATAAATTCGTCGGGTTTGTCGAGGACATGGAACGTATAGGGCGTAATATAAATATGGCCCAGGACAGTTATGCGAAAGCTATGAAGAAATTATCTACAGGTACGGGAAATTTAATAAGTAAAGCTTCTCGACTGAAAGAAATAGGGGCTAAAACATCCAAGTCTTTATCGGTTGAAAGTGAAGAGCAGGAATGATAAAGAAGAATTTCGTACATGAAATTTGACGAAACTCTTCTTTATCGGATGAACAAAACATTATTTTTATTTTTTTCCCTCTTCGATGGAAACTTTACGGAATTCTTTCAATAATTCTGTCAATGCCAGACTCGCTTTGCGGGCACGAGCTCCGGCTGCTTTATTGTTTTTTACTAATTGTGCTTTGGCATTCTCATCGAAAATCATCCATTCATTGGTAATTTTAGTTAGTAAGTCTTCCATAATAATTAATTTAATGTAGTAAGTGTTTGATTTATATCCTTGTTTAAGTCACAAAGATATAGGACGCCTTTGTTTGGATTGTGTCAAATTTGCAAAAAAATATGCCAAATCAGAAAAAATGATTCCCAAAACGGAAAAAATGTGTTTGGCAATGTGATGAGCTTATTATTTAACCGGAGAAGAAGCTAACTGTTTTTCTTTCAGGTATAGCTGAAAAGAATTAATGCTATTTTGCCATACTATATAAGAGGCCGGTCCTATGGATGCAGCCGGATTTAAATAAGTGAGTGCCATCCATATTGCTAATACTGTATTTTTTTGTCCTAACCCTTGCGCTCCTGCTATCTTTTCGTCGTAATGTTTTCCTACCCGGCGCCCTATATAAAATTGGGCGATACATACAATAAATGATATGACGGCTATTGCTATTTCTTCGGGAATGCTGGAGACCGGCTGCCGCATAATAAATGTGACAGCTCTTCCGACAACAATAAAAAGAGAGAGAGACCATAGGTAAAATGAAATGTTCTGACGGGATTTGAGCTGATAGTGTAGCCGTGGGAAGAATTTATTTAATACTAAAGAGATAATGAAAGGCAGTATAAGTAATGGAAGTACCTCCTGACAGATGATAAGGAAAGAGTCTGTAAAAGCTATTTCGGCATGTTCGCCAATGAATGAGAATATAAACGGTGAAAGTATGGCAACGGACATATTGCTTATAAGGCTGTAGGTGACCAATGCCGATATGTTTCCTCCTAACATTCCTGCTATGACAGGTGCTGCGGTAGCCGTGGGACAAAAAACACATATGAAGGCACCTTCGGCAATGAGCGGGTCCCAGTTGTATAATGATCCGAAAACAATAAGGCTTCCTATTATCTGTATGGAGATTAGTGATAGCTGAAATCGTGTGATTTTTAATTCTTTAATGGATATCCTGCAATATGTAATCAGTAACATCACAAAAATGAGTATAGGGGCGAGAAAAGCGATAGCGTTTATAAATTCATGAAAGAGACATCCTGAAAGCATGGCGATAGGAAGCACCCATATCTTTAGTTTTTGCAGCATGATTGTAATAATTAATGCCATGCAAAGTAATGGCTAATAGATGAATAATCAAAAGATATCGTACAATATTTTTGGTTCTTTATCCAGGCTCAGATGTTAGCAATATATTCCTATACCCTGTTTCAGAATATTTTATTGGAGTTGGCGAAGTGTCTGTCGCCTTCGTTAATGATTATTGTGCCTGCATTGAAGAGAACTGGAATTTGTGCAAAATAAATTTAGAAAATGCCCGCTCAGACTTCTTTATTAATCTTTTTCCGTATTAAGTTGTTATGTATACATATTACTTATAATCATTAAAAAAGTAGGAGTCGCAGCCTTTAGACAGGTATGTGCCCAAGTTTATTTGTTTTGAGATATGGAGAGTTTAAGAAGGAAATTTTCACCTAGGGTTGAAGGCGGATTCCGGAATCCGGAATATGATAAGTTGCAAAGAATAATAGGTATAATAGTATTTATACTTATCGGTGTTGTTTTCTTTGTGTTATTGATAATGGCTTTTGGTAATAATAATTTTTAAATGAAAAATGGACTTATTGTTGTATATGGATATTGATAATTGTAAATAAGCACAGATATTTTTTATCTGTGCTTATTTACAATATAGGTTAGTTGCTTTGTAATTTATTGGTTTACCTCTTTTGCCAGATATATGATTGTTGGGAAATGGTCGCTATATCCGTTCAAATAAACTCCGCCGGCATGGGTACGCTTTGGATATCCCTTATATTTCCCTTCTGTTTGTTTCAGGAAATCTTTATTGAAAACTTCGGCTTTGAAGAATTTGAGAGTCGAACGGTCTTTACCCAATAGATTGGGGGTTATAATTATCTGGTCGAAAAGATTCCATTGACCATTATATGCTAATGTACCGATACCTTTACTGAATATAGGCCACATTGTATTATAAAGGCTATTGGTTTCTATTGCTTCTTCCTGGTTTTTTTTAGCACCGAGAATTACTTTACAACTGCGGTTAGTGGGATCGTCGTTCAAATCTCCCATGATTATAACTTTGGAATTCGGATTTAAAGCCAGTATGGAATCTGTTAAATGCTTGGAAAGAGCCGCCGCGGCTTCCCGTCGGGGACTGGATTGTTTTTCTCCTCCCAGGCGCGAAGGCCAGTGGTTCACGATTACATGTACGGGTTCGCCGGCTAAATGTCCGCTTACTACAAGCTGATCACGAGTAAGCATATTCGGGAATTCGGGTACGTATAGTCTGACACTGGTAGATGTATCTACCCGGAACTGGTTCTTGTCGTAAAGAAGCCCCACGTCAACACCCCGCCTGTCGGGTGAATCGTAATGTACGATCCCGTAATTCCGGTTGGCAAGTTCTCCTGTTTTGATCAGATCTTCAAGGACCGTGCGGTTCTCTATTTCAGAAACTCCTATAATGGCAGGACCTTGCGGGCAGTATTTGTCTGTCGCTAATTTGCTGATAGCGTAGGCGAGATTGTGTAGTTTATTATTATATTTCATAGTGCCCCATTTCATAGAACCGGCTGGGGTAAATTCTATGTCGTTTACTTCCGGTTGATGGATTGTGTCGAATAAATTCTCCAAGTTGTAAAATGCAACCGCATATACGGCTACTGGTTTACCTTGTGCATATACTGTCGTTATACCGATTAATAGCGACATAATAAGTAAAGATGCAACTTTTCTCATAGTTCTGAAAGTTTAGTATGGGTTAGATTGTTTATTTCTCATTTTTTTCTGGAAATAGGGATGCAAGATACTTCATATCTTACAAAAAAACGAAAAAAAATGGAAATAAAATCGTGCAGTAGGGTAATTTTCAATTTTTTGTTGTTATTTTGTTACATAACCGATTGTGTAAAATATTGTTATATAGATAAATAATTAAAAGTTGTTATTAAATATACGAGGCCTTAATTTATTCTTGACCATGAATGCTTCTATAAATTAATGATTCCGTGTAAAATATTCATAGAAATGTAGTTTGATAAATCAAAAAAAATATATTAATTTGCAAATTCCTTTTCACTTTTGTTAGTGAAACAGGAGTATTTAAAAAAGGGATTTATATTTTAATATCAACTTAACTAAACCTTTAATTTATGACTCGAAGATTTTGGCTGTTAATAATGCTCTTTGCTAGTATTTCCATGCTCGCTCAGACGGGAAATATCCGGGGCATTGTTATTGACTATGCTACCAATCGGCCCGTTGCTGATGTGAAAGTCTCAGTGAATACTAAGAAAGGTGCGGCTGTTACGAATGCTAACGGCGCATATGAACTAAAAAAAGTACCTGCGGGAGTGCGAGTAGTAGTGTTTACTGCTCCCGATTACAAACCGTTTTCTAAGGAAGTGAATGTTGTACAGGGGAATTCGGTTCTATTAAATGCTTCCTTGGAGAAGAAAGTGAATGTTATTGAACAGTCCAAGGAAGATAACGTGTTACTTTTCGATGAGTCGGTTATTGATGACGAGGGTTCCACTTCGGGGCAATCGGCTTCTTATTTGGCCGGAGCTTCTGATGATGTTTATTTGAACGCTGCCAGTTACTCATTCAGTCCTATGCGTTTCAATGTGCGCGGTTACGACCAGTCGGCTCAGGAAACCTATATCAACGGAGTTAATTTTAATGATCTCGAAAGAGGACGTTTCAATTATTCGAGTCTGGGAGGTTTGAACGATGCCATGAGGAATAAAGATGTTACCGAATCGCTGGTATTACCGGGTTATGGTTTTGGTTCGTTGGGAGGTATGACGAATATAGATACCCGTGCTTCGGCTTATGCGGCCGGAACAAAAGTAAGTGCAGCTTATACCAATCGTGCGTATACGTTGCGCGGGCAGGCTACTTATGCTACCGGACTTATGGATAACGGTTGGGCCTTTACCGCTTCTACTGTTTATCGCTGGGCAAACGAAGGTATTATAGACGGTACATTCTATAACTCCTGGGGATATTTCCTGAGCGCCGAGAAAAAAATAGACAATCATAGTTTCTCACTGACTACTTACGGAGCTCCGACCAAGCGTGCACAACAAGGGGCTGTGGTACAGGAAATATATGATTATCGCGGAATTTATTATAATCCTTATTGGGGATATCAGGATGGCAAAAAGAGAAATTCACGTATTGTACACAGCTATGATCCTACCGCTATATTTAACTGGGACTGGAAAATTGACGAAAAAAGTGATTTGAAGGCCGGTATAGCTTTCCATTATAGCAATTACAGCAATTCGGCTTTGAATTTTTATAATGCACCGGATCCCCGTCCTGATTATTACAGGAATTTACCCAGTTTCCAAAAAACTTCCCAGCTGAATGATGATGAACATATTAATTGGGATTTATTTGATGAGTTGAAAAAATCCTGGACAATGAATAATACGAATGTTACGCAATTGGACTGGAATTTTATGTATGGCACCAATTATCTGAACAATTTGGCAAATCCTGGTTCCAGTTCCAGATATATGCTGGAGAGACGCCATAATAACCTGATGGAAATTCCTTTGAACGTGACATACGATAACCAGTTGAACGAGTCGTTGAAGTTGATCGCCGGAGTTGAGGCTAAGTATTCTAAAGGGATGCATTATAAAACCGTAGATGATTTATTGGGGGGCGAGCAGTGGATAGACATAGACCAGTTTGCCGATCGTGATTTTACCGATAATCCGGTTATTATACAGAATGATGTGAGAAATCCGAATCGTGTGGTAAAAGACGGTGATAAGTTCGGTTATAATTATAACATATATGTAACGCGTGCATCTGCTTTTGCACAAAATGACTGGAAATGGTCTAAATTCGATTTGTCTTACGCCGTACGTTTGAGTTATACCCAATTCCAGCGTGAAGGTCTTATGGAGAATGGCCGCGCTACGGTTATCGGTGCGAAATCTTACGGCAGAGGAAAAAGTAATTATTTTGTCGATCCGAGTATTAAAGTGAATTTGGTGTGGAAAATAGACGGACGTAACCGGTTGTCATTGGACGGTTTGGCCGAAACACGCGCTCCGTTTGCCGGATATGCTTATGTTGCACCTCGTGTTAAAGATACCCAGATTAAGGGATTAACGAATGAAAAGATCTTCTCTTATGATTTGAATTACCAATTCAATACTTCTATTGTAAAAGGACGTGTCAGTGTATTCCAGACATTTACGCGTGATGGAATAGAAAGTACGGGATATTATAATGACGAGTTCCGTACGTTTGTAAACCATACTCTCAGTGATGTGAATAAACGTTATATGGGTGTTGAAGCCGGAGTCAGCGTAAAACTGAACAGCAGTTTCTCCGTATCGTTGGCCGGGACTTATGGCGATTACCGTTATACCAATAATGCCAAGGGAGTGATGAGTGCAGAAAACGGTGTGAATCTTTTTACCGGAGAATTACCTGTCGCCGATGAAAACGGAAATATAGAATCTACGGACCTCCGGGAAACGGTATATACGAAGAATCTGAAAGTAAGTAACGGACCACAATTGGCCGCTGCAATTACTATCGATTATTTCCATCCTAAGATGTGGTTTGCCGATGTAACGCTTTCTTATTTTGATAAGAATTATCTCGATTTTTCGCCTTCCCGTTTTACCCATATGAATATGTATGGAGGAAAATATAAAAATGAATTGGGAAAATATCAGCAATATGACGGATATACTCCTGAACAGAAAAAACTATTGGGAACCCAGGAAAAACTGAAAGGGGGCTTCTTGTTAGACGCTTCGTTGGGTAAACTTATTTATTTGAAAGGACGCAGCCAGCAATTGAATATAAATCTTAGTTTTAGCAATATCTTGAATAACAGGGATATGGTAACAGGCGGATATCAGCAGGCTCGTCTTAGCCGGAATAATAAGAGTGCAACAAAGGCAATTGAGACTGTGGACAAATTCCCGAACCGTTATTATTATGCGTGGGGATTCAATATGTTCCTGAATATAGGTTATAAATTCTAATCACGAACAAGTTAATATTTTAAGATTATGAAATTAGCTAAATATACCGTATGGGCTCTTGTGGGAATGGCTGTTCTTTTTACCAGTTGTGAAAAAACTTTTGATGCTGTTCCTCCTGAAATTGCTATTGTTCAGGAGACGGATCCTGAAGCTTGGCAAGAAACTATTTCTATACCTGATTTTAAGGACTCGTATGATAATGCTCAGGGTTTCTTTACCACTAATGTAGTCGAGGCTACTTATGAGCTGATTATTAAAGGACGTGTGATTTCTTCCGATGTTGCGGGAAATATTTATAAATATATAGTATTGGAAACTTTGACTCCTAATGAGGAAGGATATAAAGAGGCTATTAAAGTTTTGATAGATGCCGGTAGTCTTTCTGGTGTGTTTCCCGTGGGACAAGTAGTGGCTCTGAAATGTAATACATTATGTTTTGGCCGTTACGGCGATTCTCCTCAGTTGGGAGTAAAAACTTATAATATTTCTAATAAACGGGAAGAACCGGGACGAATTCCCTGGTCTTTGGCTCCGATACGTATGCAGAGGATAGGATTTCCGGATGCTTCAAAGGTTGTACCCCGGGAAATCACTATTCCGGAATTACTGGCTTCGGGACCTTCAATATATAACACTCTGGTACGAATTAAGGATGTCCATTTTACCGGAAAAGGTAGTGGCGGTGAAAATTTAAGTGCTAAAGACAAAATTTTTGCTCCGTCTACTTTTAATGGCACTTATAATGTGGGATATCCCCAGGCCCGTCAGATCGCCGATGCTGCTGGAAACGTGACCTATATCGCTACAAGTGAATATGCCCGTTTTGCAGAAGTCAAGTTGCCTGATCCTAACAAGACAGGTGATATCGTGGCGATAGTAGGCTGGTATCGAAATAAGGATAGTGAACCCGGAGATTGGCAGCTTACTATACGTTCGCTGAACGATTTGTCCAATAGTTTCGGACTTTCAAAATAACATTACTAACACAGATATAAATAGTAAATTATGAAAAAAATGAGAAAATTAGTTTGGATGCTTATGGCGGTCGCCGCTTTTGGCTTTACCGCTTGTAATAATGCGGATGACGAGCCTGATGGCAACGGTAATGGTAATGGTGGAGGCGGCGGTACCGAAATTCCTGAAGGAAACGGTACAGAAGCTTCTCCGTACAATGTAACACAAGCATTGGCTAAAAATAATAATGAAGAAGTTGCCTGGGTAAAAGGTTATATTGTAGGACAAGTTGCCGGTTCTAAACTGGCTGAAGATTCCGAGTTCAGTGCTCCTTTTCATGGTGCAACCTATGATGACGGTACTGTTGCCCGGGAAGGTACTAACCTGTTGATTGCAAATGTGGCCAGTGAAGATAATGTAGCGGCCTGTGTGGTTGTTCAGTTGCCGGCAGGAGTTATCCGTCAAACTTTGGAATTGGTGAATCATCCTGATAATGACGGTAAAGTTGTTGAATTGAAAGGTAAGCTGATGAAATATTTCGGTGCTTACGGTTTGAAAGAAGTCACAGCAGCTAAACTGGATGGAAAAGCTATTGAAGAAGGAAATCCCGGGCCTGGCGGAGACGCTAAAGGTAAAGGAACTAAAACAGATCCTTATAATATCGCAGGTGCTGTCGCTCAGAATAATAGCGGAGCTAAAGCATGGGTGAAAGCATTTATCGTAGGTCAGGTTGAAAATGGCGCAATGTCTATGGATGCCACGACCTGCCAGTTCGGAGATGCTATTGTACATTCTGAAACTGCCAATACTAACATATTGATCGCTGCTTCGGCTACCGAAACCGATTATACGAAATGTATGCCGGTTCAATTATTGGCAGGCGAAGTGCGTAATGCTTTGAGTGTTGCTAATAATGCTGCTAATGTCGGGAAAGAAGTTATGATTTATGGTTATTTATTGAAATATTTTGGTACAGCAGGTATTAAAAAAGAAGATGCCAATAAGCAAAATATCTTGATGGGTGCTATTCTTGACGGTAGAGAGATTGGTGATGTAAACGATAATCCGGATGATCCTACACCGGGTGGAGATGCTATTTTCAGCGAAACTTTTGCTACCAGCTTGGGTGATTTCACGGTGCAAAATGTATCTGGTGTGCAAGAATGGGGTTGGGATTCCTATAAATATGCGATGATGAGCGGTTATGCCGACGGACAAAGTGTTGCTAATGAAGACTGGTTGATTTCTCCGGCTATTGATCTCACCGGAAAATCGAATGTGACCATTACTTTCGAACATACAGCTAATCCGTTGGCTGGTATGGCTGAAAACCAAACTCTTTGGTTCTCTTCTGACTATACCTCGGGTGCACCTGCTTCCGCTACATGGAAACAAGTTACTATCGCCAATTATCCGGCAGTAAAATGGGAGTGGACAAACTCAGGAAATCTGGCAGTTCCAGCTGAATTTATGACGGCCAATGTTCATTTTGCATTCAAATATGTTTCTACCAACACTACATCGGTTAAGTGGGAAATAAGAAATGTAGAAGTGAAATAAGTATTTTTGGAATAAAATTCTTTAAAAGAGGAGCATCGATACGATGTTCCTCTTTTGTTTTACCGATTTTGTGTTGATGGCTTATATATTTCGTTAAATATGAGTTTATTCATTTAATTTTTTCAGGTTAAGTTATTATCTTTGCTATATTCAAACATAATTAATGATGATAAAGAAAAGAGCCTTAATTTTTTTAGCGGTAATTTTATGCTGTGCGACATCCCTTTATGCTGAAATGCCTCGTGATTATTATCCCGATGAATTAGAGGGCTTGAATACCTCTGACTTAAAAACCGCTTTGCATAAATTAATAAAAGTGCATAAGCGTATTCCTTATGGTGCGAACGGTACGTGGGTAGTGTTTAGGAAAAGTGATATCCGTCCGGACGGCTCTATCTGGGATATGTATTCCAATGTAAAACGTTATTTCCCGGCTAATGGCTCGCACAAAGATATGAATATAGAGCATAGTGTACCCAAAAGCTGGTGGGGCGATTCTTATCCTTATTCGGTAGATGCTTCGTTCGATTTGCATCATCTGGTTCCTTCCGATGCGGATGCTAATCAGGCAAAAAGTAATTACATACTTGGAGAATGTAGAAGTGTGAATTATAATAACGGCGTAACCAAAGTTGGTTCGACTTATATCAACAATGTTAGTACCAACGCTTTTGAGCCTGCAGATGAATATAAGGGTGATTTTGCCCGTATGTATATGTACATAGTTACATGCTATCAAGATTATGCATGGCTTTCTTTGGGAAGAAATATGTTCACGGACGGGATATATCCTACTTTGAACAAATATTCTCAGGATTTATTATTGAAATGGCATCGTCAGGACCCGGTAAGCCAGAAAGAGGTTGATCGGAATAATGCGATTTATTCTTTCCAGAATAACCGTAATCCTTTCATCGATTATCCTTCTTTAGCTGAATATATATGGGGAGATTCCATAGCTTATGCTTTTCATTTTAGCGGAAGTGCCGTGATCGCTCCTATATTAAATGTTAAGAACGGAGATCTGGTTGATTTCGGGAATGTTTCTTTAGGAGAAAATAAAACGTTAAGCGTAACCATACGAGGGCAATATTTGACTTCCGATCTTTCTTTGAAACTGGAACAAAGCGGAACAGAATTTTCTCTGGAAGATCGTGTCCTCTCTGTGGATAACCTGAACAGTGTTTCAGGTGCGCAACTCCGTATTTCATTCCATCCGGATGCTTTTGGCTCTAAAGAAGCGACTTTAATACTCTATGGGAATGATTTTAAGGATGATATAGTACTTAATGTGAAGGCCCTTTGTATGCCCGCGGAGGTTAATCCTGTGAGTATAGACGGGTTGAAGGCTTCTTATGGAAAGAATGATGCGAAAGTCGCTTTACGTCTGAGAAATTCGACTGAGAATCCCATCTGGTATATCGATGGAAAACAAATAACAGATGGATATTTAAATCCGTCGGGATTATCGGTCGGAATACATACGATCATGTTCCGGACGACTTCTTATTCAGGTAAAGTGAGAGTGAATATTAATTGAAATTTTAATAATAAGAAATAAGACGATGAGAATATCATATAGATTTTGTTTTGCTGCCTTCTTTTTATTTGTATTATCAGCTATGATGTTAGTTTCTTGTAAAGACGATTCGAGTAATAAACCTTTTTCATTAAGCGAATCGAAGTTGTCTTTAAAAGTAGCTGAGACGGCGACAATACGGGTTTCGGGTGTTTCCGGATTTACCGTTGAAATGACGGGGAATATTGCTTCATATACTATAGACGGTAATGTTATATATGTGAAAGCGGAGAAGGTCGGTACGGCGGCCTTAAGGGTTTTATCCGGTTCCGAAACTTTGGAATGTCAGGTAACTGTCAGTGAGAATTCGGCACAAATAGGTTTTTTCGCCGATAAGACTCCTCGTGTGGAAATGTGGCAGCCGAATACGATTAATACCGAGACTACTGCTGGGTTGCAGGTTACGTACGAGAAAAATGTAGATGCTTCGGGCTGGCCTGCTTCCGGATGTGTTACTCTTGGCTTCCTATATGTTGAAAGTGGCGAATTTTTGCGTGTGAGCGCGAAAGGTGATTTTGATAAAATGGGTGAGTTGTCCGATGGCATGGTTGCAATTAAGGGAAGTGACAATAAAATAGATTATTTGCATTGTGATAAGGTAAAAGTGTCGAAAGTTTCGGACGGTAAGTCATGGATTACTCTTGAGTTCCCTGCGCGGGCTGATATCCGTATTGTAAAGGAATCTTTTTAAAAAACGGAATATTTATTTGACTTGAAAATTTTATTTATACTCTGTGAAAGTTTATTGAAAACTCGTTTTCAATAAACTTTTTTCGTAGAACGAAAATATAATTCCGGAGGAATTGATATATCCCCATTCTTTTTGCATTCCTGCATACTTTCTTTACTTTTGCAGAAATAATATAAAATAAGCGTCTTATGAAACGAATTGTATATGTTGTCTTATTATTGTGTATATCGGTTCTCGGTGTCGAGGCCGAGGCACTGAATTTGAAGGATATAACCAATGGACTGTATAAGGAAAAAGATATAACAGCCGTCACTCCTCTTGCCGATGGCATACATTATGTCGCCGCTAGTAACAATAATACGCGTATAGTAAAATATGAGTATCGTACCGGTAAAGCTGTAGAAACACTGTTTGATGTGGCTACGGCCCGTGAATGTAATTTGAAAAAATTTGAAGGTTTTTCTCTAAGCAAAGATGAAAAGCAATTGCTCATTTGGGATAATTCGGAAAAAATATACCGTCGTTCTTTTAAAGCGGAGTATTATACGTTCGAAATAAAAAGAAATTTGCTGAAGCCTCTTTCGGAGAACGGACAGCAACAAGTCGCTGTTTTTTCTCCTAATGGACGCATGGTGGCTTTTGTAAGAGATAATAATATTTTTGTAAAGAAACTGGATTATGGTACGGAACTGCCTGTTACCCGGGATGGAGCCCGAAATAAGATAATCAATGGTATTCCCGATTGGGTTTATGAAGAAGAATTTGCATTTACTTCCACCTTGCAATGGGCTCCGGATAATGAGACTTTATGTTTTGTCAAGTTCGATGAAAGTAACGTTCCGGAATATCATTTCGATTTGTATGAAGGGAGTTGCCCTGCTTATCCTCAGTATGCATTATATCCGGGAAGTTTTGAATATAAATATCCCGTAGCCGGGGAAAACAATGCGAAAGTTTCTGTATGGTCATATACTGTGGAGACTCGTGCGCTTAAGCAACTTAACGTTCCTGTAGATGCGGATGGTTATATACCTCGGATCCTATTTACCAGAGATGCCGACAAATTGGCGGTTATGACTTTGAACCGAATACAGAATACATTGAATATTTATACAGTGAATCCGAAATCAGGAGTAAACAGGTTATTGTTGCGGGAGCAATCGAATACTTGGATAGATTCTGAGAATATTGATTGTGTTACTTTTTATCCCGATTTTTTCGTAATTGCCAGTGAAAGGAGCGGTTTTCGACATTTGTATCAATATAATCTGAACGGAACATTAATTAAGCAGATAACAAAAGGAAATTGGGATGTTACCGATTTTCTGGGATATGATAATGTAAACCGTACATTTTTCTATCAATCGGCCGAAGAAGGTCCGTTATTCCGGGCGATATATAAAACCGATGCAAAGGGGGCTGTGATTAAGTTATCAGATAAGAAAGGTACAAACAAAGCTGAATTTAATCCGTCTTGTACCTATTTTATTAATAAATATAACAGTACATCTGTACCGTTGGAGATTACTTTGTGTGATGCGAAAGGAAAACAAGTTCGCGTCTTGGAAGATAATAATTCTCTTAAAAATTTGGTAGCTCGTACCGATATTCCCCGGAAAGAATTTTTTACCTGTAAAAACGATGCCGGAGATATGCTGAACGGTTATATGATAAAACCTTTAGATTTTGATGCATCGAGACGTTATCCGGTCGTGATGGTACAATACAGTGGTCCGGGTTCCCAGTTAGTTCTGGATAAGTGGGATGTGAATTGGGAACAGTATCTTGTATCCAGAGGATTTATCGTTGCATGTGTCGACGGTAGAGGGACCGGTGCCCGAGGTAATGCATTCAAGACGTGCGTATACATGAAGTTAGGAGAATTAGAGACACAAGATCAGGTTTCCGCGGCTCGTTATATGGCTTCTCTTCCTTATGTGGACGGTAAAAATATAGGTATATGGGGATGGAGTTATGGAGGTTATGAAACTCTTATGGCTATGTCCCTGAGCCGGGATGTATATAAGGCGGGTGTTGCTATAGCTCCGGTTACCGACTGGCGTTTTTATGATTCTATCTATGCCGAAAGATACATGCGTACTCCGAAAGAAAATTTCGATGGATATAAACGGTCGGCTCCGCTTAATCATACCGAAGAACAAAACGGTGCCTTATTGGTAGTTTCCGGTACCGCAGATGATAATGTACATTTGTTGAATACGTTGCAATACTCCTCGGTAATGGTAGAAAGCAATAAGCAATTCGATATGATGATTTATACGAATAAGAATCATAGCATTGTAGGATGTAACGCCCGTTATCATTTATATACGAAGGTTTGCGATTTCTTTACTGATAAGCTTAAATAAAAAAGAAAGACAACAAGGATAGTAATAAAAGAGATATAAAATAATCATATTGTTAAATATTGTTTTTTGTGTCTCTTTTTTTGTATGTCTTATTGAACTTTTTTCTGAGTTGTTTGTTTAAACATCAAAAGTGTAAATAAGTTCAGTGCACAAATAAAAAAAATTATGTATAGTGCTCGATATCGTAGGAATAAAATTCTGTTAGTTAATTCTTTCGGCCTTTTGCCGGCTGTTTTGGTGTTTATTCTTTGTGAATGGATTTCCGATTATTATGCAGTATTGTTATCGTTAGGCATCGGTATTGTAGGATATTTCTCCATGATAGGTTGGTTTAAAAAGGCGCATTGCCAGTTGATCCCTCAATCGACTTTGATCGTCTTGCTCGCATTTAGTACGTTCCGGGGCGTCGCGGACCTTCTGTCTTTTTCAGTTCCTAACATCTTGTTATTCTCTTTCCCCTTATTTATTATTTCTTTCTGGGCGTATGTAATGCGTCCCGATTATCCGGTATGTCGTAAATGTGCCGAAAAATACGGGAGTATGAACCACCGGGGATTACACGACCGTTGCAACTGTTATGAAGCCCATTATATCATGGGACTGGTATTAGTGGGTGCAGCCATATCGTTTGTCGTTACATCTTTCTATTGGTTGTTTTTATTCGATGAGAATAAGGAAACCGCTAACCGTTTTTTCTTCTACTGGTTTCCTCTCTCTCTTTATGTGTTGTTGCTTGTCTACGAGTGTATAAGAGTCGTCTTAGTATATGATTTGTTATTTAGTACATCTCCTAATGATTTAAGAGACAGTTATATCCGTGATATGACTATCGATGGTGTAGATCCGGGTTATAAACATTGTTTGGTTCGCCTTATTGTTGTGAGCGGGAGTGGTTTATATTTATCTTCATCACATATACAGAACGATCCTTATGCGTCGCCATCCGGTATAGATGTTCCGGTCTATCAAAGTGTACCGTTTTCGAAACGGGGGTTGGACGACGAAGCAAAGCGGTTGGCGGAGGAAAAATTACATATAAAGAATCCTAAGATAAAATTGTTACGTGAATCCAGTGGTGGAAATCCCGATAAGAGAATCGCTCATTTTCTTCTTTTTTTGCAGGAACGTACTGCTTTACCCGAATTACCGGATGCGCGTTGGTATGAAATGCAGGAGCTGAACGATACGATTACGGGTAAAAAGTTTTACTATCTGTTTAAACAGGAATATCTGTACCTTGTCCGTTTATCGCGTATAATATGGCGTTATGATGAAAATGGGTATATCCGTTTTCATGAAGGACGTAAATTTACATTTAATTATTTGTATGAGCAGAATGTAAATCTGACCAGCGGTAAATGGTTCCGTGTTTCTTTATATAATGAGGATAAATGGTCTTTTATGATTCGGGAATGGTTTAAGAGACTGCGTTGTAATTGTTTTGCCTGAATATTTTCTATGATCGATCTTGTTACTATATTGGGACCTACTGCCTCCGGAAAGACTTCTTTAGCTGTCGCTCTGGCCTATCGGTTAGATTCGGAGATTATCAGTGCCGATTCCCGGCAACTGTATCGCCGCATGGATATCGGTACGGGTAAAGACCTTAACGAATATCAATTTAACGGACGCAATATTCCTTATCATCTTATTGATATATGTGAACCGGGGTATAAGTATAATCTCTTCGAGTATTTACAGGATTTTCGTTCTGTTTATGATGATATATCCTCTCGGGGAAAATTACCTGTTCTTTGCGGAGGAACGGGTTTGTATATAGAATCTGTGTTAAAAGGTTATAGTCTTCCTCCGGTTCCTGAAAATAAAGCATTGAGGGAGTCTTTGAAAGATAAAAGCCTGTCCGAGCTTGAGGATATATTGAAGAGATATAAGAAATTACATAATACGACCGATACCGATACATGCAAGAGGGCTATAAGAGCCATCGAAATAGAAGAATATTATTTTTGCCATTTACCGGATAAGCCTGAAGATAAGCCTGTTAATAATGCTCTTATCATAGGTGTGGATATTAGCAGGGAACTTAGGCGCGAAAGGATTTCTCAGCGTCTCCGTTCGCGTTTGGACGAAGGTATGGTTGAGGAAGTACGTACATTGCTGAATAGCGGTATAGCTCCGGAAGACCTTATATACTACGGTTTAGAGTATAAATATTTGACGGAATATGTCATAGGGCGTTTGTCCTATGGGGAGATGGTTTCTTTGCTCGAAATAGCGATACATCAGTTTGCTAAACGTCAAATGACGTGGTTCCGGGGAATGGAGAGGAGAGGTTTCGATATTTACTGGTTGGATGTGTTGCTGCCTATAGAAGAGAAACTGGATCTTATTCAGTCGAAAATAAAAAAAATGAATGAACAACTATAAAGAGGCTCACTCGCAAATTACCGTTTTTTTGTTCGATAGTTTGTAAGTGAGCCTCACGCCTTTCCCTTTCGGGAAGGCAGCGCAATCATCAAAGTATAACCAATCGCTTTTAGTTGCGCATTCTTAGCTACATTTAATCATCAGTAAGATAACAACGGAAATATCTTTCCAGTTCACATGACTGCTCTTTTTGGACAATTTTAGCATATATCATAGTATCCGGTCGCTATATAACAAGTAGTCCCATGATATCCGCTATAGAGTATGCGTGTACCCTGAGATTTGATAATCTTTTTTTGCAGAGGATTATCGGGAGAACTACACATTAATCTTTTTCAGGGTAATCGTCCTCATATTTGTCGTCAGTTTCCTGATAGGGCGATTCGGGCGATACTTCTTTGCCGTTTCGGTGAATAGAAGGAATACTTACATAAGGATCTTCCGGTTCTTCTTTTTCATTTTCCGGTTCATCCGGTTTTACAATAAATGCGCTGAATTCATACAACATATATATAGGAAGAAATACGACCATTAAGGTGAAAGGATCGCCTGACGGGGTAATAACAGCCGCTAAGATAAGTAATCCCACAATGGCATGGCGTCTATAATGGCTGAAAAAAGAGCGGTGTAATAATCCTATGTTAGATAGTATCCAGCAAAGCAATGGTAATTCGAATACAATTCCCATAATAAAGATCATCGCCAGGAAATTATTCATGTAGGAATCGAGCGAGATTTGATTCGGAACCAGTTCACTTACCTGATATTCCGCCAGAAATCGTAATGTTAAGGGAAATACCAGAAAATATCCTACAGCCACCCCTAAAAAAAACATGGTATTGCCTACCAGAAATGCTCCTCGGGCATTTCTTCTTTCTTTGGGATATAGAGCCGGACTAACGAAACCCCAGAGCAAATAGATCACTATAGGGAAAGAGAATACTAATGCCAGCCAAAAGGAGGTACTGATATGAATAAAAAATTGAGAAGCCAGTTGTATATTGATAAGGTTTACGGAAAAATCACTGTTGCAGAAATCGGGCAGTACCGATATATGTTCGCTTAAACGGCATATCCAGCGATAGAGACAAAAGTCGGAGAAACAGGGTGCAAGAATCACGGAATCGAACAAGTCGGGCATGAAAATAAAAAAAACTCCGGCGAATATGCCGATTACCAGTATTGAACGTAACAACACTTTTCGCAAGGCATCCACATGGTCCCAGAAATTCATTTCTTCCATATTTATCCGGCATTAAAAATAAGAATAGGCGTGATATATGTATACCCCGCCTTCCTGATATAAAAATCTTATTTATTTTTTTGTATTGGAGGGAGTGTTGTCGTCACTGTTGATCTGGTCTTCAATATCTTTCATTCCGTCTTTGAAACTTTTTACACCTTTCCCCAGTCCTTTCATTAATTCAGGAATTTTTTTGCCTCCGAATAATAATAGAATAGCAAAAACAATAATGATAATTTCTCCTGTACCTAAGTTTAAGAATAAAAGGGTTTTCATAACGATGTGTATTTTAAAGATTGATTCTGGCCATGATTTCCAAAAAACAAATTAAGTCATTATATTTACTCTATACAACAATTTGCTGATAAAAATGATTAACTTTGCGACGTTTTTTAGAATATTGTATTATTAAAAACAGATATTGAATGAAAGCATTTGTATTTCCGGGTCAAGGTGCCCAGTTTGTGGGAATGGGTAAAGACCTTTATGAGAATAATCCTGTTGCCAAAGAAATGTTTGATAAGGCTAATGAGATTCTCGGTTTTAATATTACCGAACTTATGTTTAACGGTACCGATGAAGATCTTCGTCAAACTAAAGTGACACAACCGGCTATATTTTTACATTCGGTTATTTTGGCTAAAACTATGGGTGCCGATTTCGCTCCCGATATGGTTGCCGGCCATTCATTAGGCGAATTTTCCGCTTTGGTAGCAGCCGGTGCTCTTTCTTTTGAAGATGGCTTGCGTTTGGTTTCTGCGCGGGCACAGGCCATGCAGAAAGCTTGTGAAAAGACTCCGTCGACCATGGCAGCTGTTTTGGCATTACCCGATGAAACCGTAGAGCAAATATGTTCATCTGTTACCGAAGGCGTTGTTGTTCCTGCTAATTATAATTGTCCGGGACAGATTGTTATATCCGGTTCCATCGAAGGTATAGATGCGGCTTGTGAAAAACTATTGGCTGCCGGTGCGAAACGTGCATTGAAACTAAAAGTAGGGGGTGCTTTCCATTCACCAATTATGGAACCCGCACGTACTGAATTGGCCGACGCAATCCATCATACTCAATTTTTTGCTCCTGAATGTCCTGTTTATCAGAATGTGGATGCGAAACCTCAGACCGATCCTGAGATAATCAAACAAAACCTGATTGCGCAACTTACTGCTCCGGTTCGCTGGACCCAATCGGTTCAAAACATGATTGCCGATGGAGCCGACGCATTTACCGAAGTCGGGCCTGGTGCCGTATTGCAGGGTTTGGTAAAAAAAATAAATAAAGATGTGGTTACGAACGGTATTCAGTGAATAAGTGAATTATACTAAATATAAAAAACCTGTCCGGTAATTATACCGACAGGTTTTTTTATTGGAAGAGTTTCTCTGAGAATAAAAATTATTTTTCAGGGAATAAATTGAAGCCTTGCTTTTTCAGAGCACCTTCCATATCATAGTTCATGGCAATCCGGTAATAATCAAGAATATGCCCGCACCAGTCGTTTTCGCTGGTGCTTCCGTTCCGGTGCCGGTTATAAAGACTTATAGTTTCGTCATAATCAAATAATTCCGGTGTCATGTCATCTGTTCTGTAATGGTTTTTATGTATTACCAGAGAACGGTTTTGTTTAGGTTTTAAGTCCGGTTGTTCACGCGGTACGCCTAATGTAAGACCGCACACGGCAAAAACTCCTTCTGGCAGTTTGAGTATTTGAGAGATAGCGGCAGGATCTGCAGTACGCAAATACCCCACACAACAACTGCCTAATCCCATAGATTGAGCTGCTACAACAGCGTTTTGCATAGCCAGTGCAGCATCTACGATTCCTACTATGACACCATCCATAGTATTCTGGAAGGGAGGGAATTCCAGATCTTTAGCTTTAGCGAGTGTTTTGATTTTATTGAAATCCATACAGAAAGCCAGAAACACATTACAGGTTTTTATTTGTTTCTGGTTGGTGATTACGTATAACTCTTCTTTGATCTTTTGGTCGTCTATCGCTATTACGGAGAATTGTTGCCCGTTATAACTTGTAGGGGTATTTTCAATCGCCCGGTATATAAAGTCTAATTTCTCCGGGGCAATGTCTTCCCTTTCATATCTTCGGACAGAGGTCCGTTTTAACAATGTATCTTCTATACTTTTCATATAAGGTGTTGATTTGGTTTTATAAATACGTTTGCGAATTGGTTATTGTTCCGCATATTTGTTCCTTTTTTGCAGTTTTGCAAGTTCTTCTATGCCTTTTAGCACGAATTCGTAGCTTAAATCTCTGGGCTTTTTTACCTCTTTGTTCCAGATGATTATGTCCAGATCCAGCGGAATTTGATTTGTTTTTTTCGATTCAGGAGTTCTGCCTGCCTCGGTTTCCATTATTTTGAGATGGGAATATACGGCTTCATAATCATTTTTTGTTTTGAATATGGCAACAGCGTTAAGATAATCAGGATGTATCGGATTCAGTGCACGGCTGTTGTAACAGGAAGAAAACAAGATTCCCGGGTATTCCCGGCATAGAGTATTTATGCAGTTGGTCATTATGTCTTGTTTATCCGGGGTATTGGATGCTATACTTATGATAACTCGGTTCATATTATATTTTTCATTGTTAATTGCACTCTTTTTCGGACAGTATCTATACCGATTACTTTTACTGTGACGTGTTGGTGCATAGATACTATCTCGGTCGGATCCTGAATAAACCGGTCTGACAATTGTGATATATGTACCAGCCCGTTTTCTTTAATACCTATGTCTACGAAACAACCGAAATTAGTAATATTGGTAACTATTCCCGGGAGAAGCATATTTTCTTTCAGGTCATCGATCGTTTTAATGTTCGGATCAAATTCGAATACCTTGATAAATTGCCGCGGATCCCTTCCCGGTTTGTCCAGTTCTTCCAGTATGTCGTGTAAAGTCGGCAGTCCTATTTTATCTGTTATGTATTTTTCCGGTTCTATGTTTTTTCTTAGTTCTTTATTGGCTATCAGGTCTTGTATGTTACAATGAAGGTCTTCGGCCATTTGTTCTACAATCGGATAGCTTTCGGGATGTACGGCCGAATTGTCCAATGGGTTTTCAGATTGTGGTATTCTTAAAAAACCGGCCGATTGTTCGAATGATTTTTCTCCCATTCTGGGGACTTTTAATAAGTCTTTCCGCTCGCTAAACTCTCCGTGCTCCTTGCGATAATCTACTATGTTTTGAGCGAGCTGAGGGCCGAGTCCCGAAACATAGGAGAGTAAATGTTTACTGGCTGTATTGATATTTACACCTACTGCATTGACACAATTTTCCACAGTTTGTTCCAGAGAACGTTTCAGTTTGGTTTGATCTACATCGTGTTGATACTGACCTACCCCGATAGATTTGGCCTCTATTTTTACAAGCTCTGCCAGCGGGTCCATTAGACGTCTTCCGATGGATACGGCTCCCCTGACAGTCACGTCTTTATCCGGGAATTCTTCGCGTGCTGTTTTAGATGCGGAATAGATAGATGCTCCGTTTTCACTTACGACAAAAACCTGTACTTTATGGCTGTACCGGAGCCCGGTAATAAAAGCTTCAGTCTCTCGTCCTGCTGTTCCGTTTCCGATGGCGATAGCATCTATCCGGTAGCTTTCAACCAGTTGGGTTATTTTTCTGGATGCACCTTTGTAATCCTGTTGTGGAGGATGAGGATAGACTGTTTCATTGTGAAGAAGGTTTCCCTGTGCATCTAAGCATACGACTTTACATCCGGTACGGAAGCCGGGGTCGATGCCTAATATTCTTTTTTCACCCAGTGGAGGGGCTAATAACAATTGTTTCAGGTTTTCTGCGAAAATACGAATGGCTTCGTCATCCGCTTTTTCTTTTGAAGACGCAGAGAACTCTGTTTCTATAGATGGTTTAAGCAATCTTTTGTAACCGTCTTTTATAGCTTCAGATACAAGCCGGGCGGATGTATTGTTATTCCGGATAAATTGTTGTTCAAGACGCTCGAGACAGATGCTGTCGTCCGGAGATATAGAGACTCTCAGGAAGCCTTCGCTTTCCCCTCTTCTCATGGCTAAGAGCCGATGGGAAGAACAACGTTTCAAAGGTTCGCTCCATTCGAAATAATCCTGGTATTTGATCCCTTCGCTTTCTTTTCCTTTAACGACTTTCGAAGAGATATAAGCATCTCTCATGAAAATATTCCGTATACTATTCCGGCTTTTTTCATTTTCCGATATCCATTCTGCAATAATATCCTGAGCTCCTTTCAGGGCTGTTTCCGCATCTTTTATTTCTCCTTTAATGAATGGTGTTGCTCTGTATTCGGGGTTTTCTTCTCTCTGAGACATGATTATTTTCGCCAGAGGTTCCAGCCCGTGTTCCCTTGCTATTTCGGCCCGGGTACGTCTTCGGGGTTTATAAGGGAGATAAATATCCTCCAGTTCTGTCATGTCCCATGAAGCCAATATACGTTGTTTAAGTTCTTCAGTAAGTTTTCCTTGTTCTTCGACAGATGCCAGGATGAAGTTTTTGCGCTTTTCTGTTTCTTTTAATTTCTCATATTGTTCTTTTATCTGGCTTATATATACTTCGTCCAGAGAGCCAGTGGCTTCTTTTCTGTAACGGCTGATAAAAGGAATAGTGGCTCCGTTTTCCAATAAATCGACTGTGTTCTTTACCTGAGTCTCATTTAATTGAAGAGCTTGACTTATAAGTCGAAAAAATAAAGGGTTCATATTTTTATTTACGGGTAAGATCAAGTACGGTAATTTCCGGGGCAGCACCTATGCGCATGGGAAGAAACACACAACCTATGCCTTCATTTACATAGAGAAGTTGTTCTCCTTTTTGGTATAATCCGCTCCATTGCGGATAAAAGAATGAAGAGGGGGAAAAACGAAATTTGCCTATTTCTATTTTTAACTGCATAGCATGGGTGTGGCCTGAAAGCATGAGGTCTATATTCGTTTTGCCGATTACTTCGGCATCCCAGTGTCTGGGATTATGAGAAAGAAGGATTTTGTAGATACTGTCGTTTAAATTAGGATATGCAGCATTCAGGTTCCCGTATTGAGGAAAAGGTGGTTCACCCCAGTTCTCCACTCCTATAAGGGCTACGCTGTCGTTGTTGCGGTATAAATATCTGTTTTCATTGTTGAGCAATAACCATCCCATAGCTTTTTCATCTTCTTCTAATATCTTCAAATTGCGTATTTTATCTTCCGGGTTATTCCACTTCACATAATCGCCATAATCATGGTTCCCCAATACAGAATATATGCCGTCTTTGGCTTTCAATTGTGATAACACGGGGATAAAGGGAGGAAGTTCATCGCTTTTCCTGTTTACCAGATCACCTGTGAATACAATAACATCGGGGTTTAACCGGTTCACTTCCTGAACCAGTTTTTCTATGGGGCGCGTGTTCCCGAAGTAGTTTTCCAGGTGTATGTCCGATATTTGTACTATGCGGTAATTTTCAAATCCGGCCGGAAGTTCCGGAGATGATATCGTTATATAGCGGCTTACAGGGGTTAAACGGGTATGAAATGAACCGTACAGCATACTCCCGCATATGATGAATGCGAGTATACCGCCGATTCGGGAGAACGTGTTTATTTTTCTTTTGTCCCATAGTAGGGGTATATAATCGATAACCGATATAATGAGATATATAAGTTTAGGTATATAGATACAAAAGTAAAAAAACATTGTCCAGGTAAGCAATGCCGTATGGCCTCTGTACATACTTTGACCGGAAGAGATAATGGCAGCAACAAGAAGAACGGCCATTAATGCATTTATACACCAAAACAAAGGACGAATCCGTAACCATTTAATATTCCTTATAACCCTCCGGTATATATACAGGTCTGTAAAAAAATTAACAATGAGAAGTATGATTAGTATTAATACGGGAAATCGCATGATTTGTCTTTTAGATGTTACTATGACAAATTTAGTAAAAAACTTTGGTATGTAATATGCTTCTATTTGCGAATAAAGTTAATTTTAGTATTGGAAGATATTAAAAAACCATATAGAGTATATGGTTACATACTCTATATGGCTTCTCCTGTATGCAGTTACTCTACGGTTACCGATTTTGCCAGATTTCTCGGCTGGTCTACATCCATGCCTTTGCACACGGCGATATGATAGGCCAGTAATTGAAGGGGTATGGCTGTGATTAAGGGATCCAGATTTTCCAGGGTGGCCGGGAGTTCAATATAAAAATCTGCTATTTGCGAGATGATTTTGTCTCCTTTTGTTACCAAGGCAATTATTTTTCCTTTTCTGGCCTTGATTTCCTGTATATTGCTAAGCACTTTATCATATAAACTGTTATTAGTGGCTATAACTACGACCGGCATTTCATTATCTATTAAAGCAATAGGTCCGTGTTTCATTTCAGCAGCAGGATATCCTTCGGCATGGATGTAAGAGATTTCTTTTAATTTAAGGGCGCCTTCCAGTGCTACAGGAAAATTATATCCTCTTCCTAAATATATAAAATTATGCGCATAGGTGAAAATTTGGGAAAGAGCCGCTATTTTTTCGTTTTGTTCCAGTATTTCCTTCATTTTCTCGGGAATGTTATATAACTCTTTTATAGTTTCGAGAAATATGCTATTTTCAATGATTTTCTTTTCTTTGGAGAGAGTTAGTGCGAGTAAGGCGAGAACTGTAACTTGTCCTGTAAAAGCCTTGGTTGATGCAACGCCTATTTCCGGACCAACATGTGTATATGAACCCGTATCGGTTGCTCTCGGAATAGATGAACCTACGGCATTGCATATTCCGTAAATGAATGCTCCCCGTGTTTTTGCCAATTCGACCGCCGCGAGGGTATCAGCGGTTTCTCCCGATTGGGAAATAGCAATGATTACATCCTTTTCGTCGATTACGGGATTTCTGTAACGGAACTCTGAGGCGTATTCTACTTCTACAGGTATTCTGCAAAAGCTTTCTATCAGTTGTTTTCCTATTAATCCGGCGTGCCAGGAAGTACCGCAGGCTACGATAATAAAACGCCTTGCAGCCAGTAGTTTTTCTTTGTGGTCTATGACTGCGGAAAGAGCTATATGATTATTATCCGCATTGATTCTCCCTCGTATACAATTAAAAAGACTCTCCGGTTGTTCAAAGATTTCTTTTAACATGAAATGAGGATAGTTTCCCTTTTCTAACTGGCTGATGTCCAGTTCTATTTTTTTTATTGCCGGATTTGACGGTTCATTATTGATAGTTACTATTTTCAGAGGTTCGTTTTTTTGTATAACTGCAATTTCTTCGTCTTCGAGATATACTACTTTATCGGTATATTCTATAATGGGAGTGGCGTCCGATCCAAGAAAAAATTCTTGATTACCTATTCCTATGACTAAAGGACTGCTTTTTCTGGCTGCAATTATCCGGTCGGGCCGTTCTTTATCCAGAATGGCAATCGCATATGTTCCGATTACTTCTTGTAATGCCAATTGAACGGCGTTTAATAAATCGAGATTGTTACTTATTTTTATATGTTCTATTAAAAGTATAAGAACTTCCGTATCTGTCGTACTTTGGAATGAATAACCTTTAGCTTTTAGTTTTTCTTTTATGGCCGAATAATTTTCTATAATACCGTTATGGATAAGAGCCAATGTTTCCGTAGAAGAGTAGTGGGGATGAGCGTTTGCCTGTGATGGCTCTCCATGGGTTGCCCAGCGGGTGTGCCCTATCCCTGTTGTTCCCGAAATATTTTTTTGTGAGATAAACGTTTCTAATTCCGATACTTTTCCTTTAGTTTTATATACACTCAGCAGATTTTCATTATTTATTAAGGCGATGCCGGCACTGTCATACCCACGGTATTCCAGAAGTTTCAATCCTTTTATAAGAATAGGATAAGCATCGTTATTTCCTATATAGCCTATAATTCCACACATATTTTATTTTTTATTTATTTACACTGCAAAGATATATGTGTGTGTAACATAATGATATATGTGTTTTGTGTATAATTCTCATAAAATACAAAATATTGCAAGTATTTGAACAAAATGCTTACATTTCTTGTGATAATTCAAAAAAATGTTTTTTATTCTTATCCGTAACCAGCAAAAGTCTTTTTTCTGAGTCAGATGCTGGATTCGTTTAAAGGTATCTTTCCCGTTATTTTAGGGAGCACCTCTTTATTCTGGGGGAGCGGTTCTGTATAACAGATATAAGTACCTATGCATCGTGTAATAAGAATATCGTCATGGTGGCCCTCCATAGCTCCGAAACTGCCGTTGGATTTTCGTTCGAATACATCATGTTCATAGCATGCCTGTATATCCCTTTCTATATAACCGTTTTCACGGAGCATTTCTATCTGATGGTTGATAATGAGAGTTTTTGTCGATCTGTTCATGTGGAAACCCCATCGGGAAGGTATTGTTTCTTTTATTTTATCGGATGAGGTTCTGGCATAAAGGAATGGATAACTGGCCGCAATGGTATCTAATATATATTCGGTATGCTCGCCATCCGTATTTTCTGTTTCGAGAGTATTACTTTCGATAACGAGAAGTGCCTGATTATAGAAAGACGCTATTTGTGCGGACTTCCAGGCAAGTATATCATGATCCGTATGCCCTCTCCATTGTGCAACGATCTCGGGAACACCACCTTCGGTCATCCAGAAACGATCGAAGACGACGATAACGGAAAAGTCTGATTTCTGGGAACGCCCCCCAATGTCGACAACGGTAATATAACGGTTGCGAAACGTATTGTTTTTATCCGGTAATTCCCATATTTGCAACAGACCTCCGGGTTCTTCGCTGAACTTTAAGTTTTCAAGCGATTTTTTTCCGGTAAGAGCTTGCCCGTGTATTTCGCCTCTTTTGTCGGGAGGTCTGCAGTTTTTCCGCATCTGTTGTATTTGCCGGACATCGAAAACTCTTTCTCCCGAGTAGGTGAATGCTTCGATGTCATCGGACGGGTACTCTGCTTTCATATCGGCATGGTCGGCATATTCTTTTAGTTTTGTTTTATACCAGGCGATAGCTTCCAGAGTAGCCCCGAGATTCCATAACATAATATCATATTCGTTAAGTTCCCGGATAAATTCCTGATAGTTTTGTATAGGAAGAGTGTACATTTCGATTTCATACCAGGGAACAAAGACGAATTTTTTATCGCTTTCACCTCGTTTGGCTCTTTCACATTCCTGGTGAAAATAATTTCCTGTACCGTTGGCTGTACTTTCCATGACTATAACAGAATAGGGGATGAGGGCGACAGAGCCGCATACAGAACGTACGAGTGCCTCAGGAGTGCGGGTGCGGGTATCGCTCCAGAAAGCAACTTCGGAAAGATGAGCCATAACAGCATCGGCTCCTCGTATCGATTCGGGAGTTTCGGCTGACCCTATAGTAACTTTGCTGCCGGTTCCGGAGATTAAAGATGTATTGTTCATGCGTTCGAAAGGCTGGAACCGGGGTTGTACTTTATTTTCCATGAGCCAAGGGGGATAATTCTCCAGTAATTTGGAATACATACCTTTAATATTGGCTGCCGAATCTTTCAGGTGTGCGCATATTACACTATTCCAGTTCTTTTTATGTACAAGCTGTATCCAGGCCATGTACATTTGTATAAGAGTCGAACCACCCCATTGTCTGGCTTTCAATAGAATAATCCTGACAGGCCTGTTATTCCGCCTCATTTCTTCAAGTTCTTTTAGTAAGCGGCGCTGTGGTCGGTTGAGTCTGAATGGGATATCTTGTTCTCCCAGCTTATCTTTTATCCTGACGAACAGTGCGGCCCAGAATTCAAAATCGTAACGTATGCGAACGGCTATCCAACGATGCCAGACTTCTTCCTTAAGTTCTTTTTTTACAGATTCTCCGAGTTGTTTCTCAATGAAACGGCTTATAGAACCTTCCCGGCGAAGGAGACGAACAAGCTCTACTTCATCGAGCATTTCTCTGGGAATATATTGCATAGGAATAGGAGCGTCGGGTAAGTGTATACATATACGTTGTGATATCGTACTACCTTCTCCTGTTTCGGGATGATAGCTTATAGCCCGCTCTTTTTTTCTTCTTTCGTTTTCTTTAATGGTTATGGCTATTTTATCGAACATAAATTTTACAGTTGTATTGCTGCAAAATTCTTACCGAAAATAATTGTATAGATGTGATAAGGCAAAATTATTTTTTCCCGTTTAAAGCAGCAAGTCTGTCCAGGGTATCCGCGATGATACTTAATGTCTGTTGTTCGTTTCCGGCAGGGATAGAAGATAATTTTTCCAGTATTTCGATACATTTCAGCAAAGTAACTTCATTACCGCATTCCGGTATCATACTCTTAAGCCGGTTATAGCAAAGATCCAGTATTTCGTTTCTTCTTATTTCGAACGAAGTCTGTGCTCGTTTTGAATGAATGTTGTTTATTTCTTCCATGGGGTGAATCTATTTTAATTTATAACATGTTAAGGCAAAATTATGGGGTGATATTTGTGTGCTGATGTTATAAAATAAATTTATGAAATTATGATGACGGAATTATTAGGTTTAGCTCTTCCCCTCGTACAGGGGATATTTAACGTAAATAGCCAGAAACGGTCTTTGGATAGGAACCGGGATCTGACCGATAAATATCTTGATCGGCAGGACTATAGCGTTGAGAATATGTTTAACAGGGATTATTATGAAAGATCGTTGGAAAGCGGATATTCTCAAAAACTATTAAAACAAGTCAGAGACAGTGTTATTGGAAATAATGAAGCTTCCCGGAATATAGCTGTGGTCAACGGACTACCCGGCGAGATTTTTGAGTCCCGGCAAAAAGAGCAAAGAAACAATATGGCTGCTGTGGTACAAGGGGTAACATGGGACGATCTCGCCTGGAAAAGGGATGTTCTGGATAATTATATGGTAAATAAAGCAGCTATAGGAGATAAACGGTATATGGCTGCTCAGGAATATTATACCAATCTGGCCGGTGTAAAGGATCAGTATGGAATGCTGGGACAAGAGGGGCTTCTTAATACATGGAACCTGGCTTTGAATAAAACTAAGTATTAATTTGATAATAATTGGATATGGATAAAAAGGCAATAACGGAATTTCATGATTGGAGAAAAGCAAGAGAGGAAATCTGCGATTTGATGGAAAACGGAGACGGCTTTTGTGGGGCATGTATTAAAACATTAGGGCATTCTTCCCACAAGGAAAATAACCGGGAGTACAGAGAAAATATTGGATATATACGGGAAATGTTTGCTTTATTATATGATTATGTCAATAAATATGTAAATGGAGAAGTTTTTTTACCTGATAGATTAAAAGAACTTTACCCTCAGGTAGGTTCAGCCGATTGGGAATGTCGTATGCCGGCGAGGCAGATATGGGACGCATACAGGCATTCTGGATTGGATATGGCAGAACGGGAGATGAGTGGCGAATGTATGCCTGGCGGTGAGATTTTTTCTTTTGAGGATATTGCATTTGCTCTAAGTTCCGGTGTTACTTCGTGTACGAAACGGCATCACCTGTACAATATGCTGATTGCAAAGGGATTTGGCGAAAAGGAAGCAGCCTTGTTTGCTGGAAGTATGAAATGTGATTGTTAATTTAAAACAGATAATATGAAAATGAATTTACCGGATGAATCCGGTCGGTCAGAAAAGGAACCCGAATGGAGACGGATAAGTCCTGACTTGCAGGATTTTTACAAAAAACGGTTGTCTCAGGCAACATCATCTTCTGTTAAAAATGATCTGGAACCCGGATTCTTCGGTCGTGGAGATGGGGGGGTAGTCAGTAATAATGATATTCCGGATGGGAGGATACCTATGGTGGAACCTTTGGGGCAAATAAATAAAAGTAATCATAGGGATATCCAGCAAAAAACGAAACTCCAGCCATTGACTTCTTTGGGAGACGGAGCCCGCTATTTCTGGGAGCGGATGAAAAACGATATGAATTATAATATAGGTGCTGTGCAAAGTGCTGTGACTAACGAACAGAATCGTAGGGCGGCTCAGGCGGAGGCATTAAAAAATCGTTCGGTATACGACAACATGAGTGATACGGAACTGGGAGACCTTATAGAAAGAACTCAAAATGAAGTTTTGGATGCTGCGGTAGAGCAACGGAGAAAAGATCCTTACCGTTTTTTAGGTAATCCTGGAAGATTTTCTTTACCTGAGGTGAAAGATACTGAAGAAATGTTGGAAAAGAGGCGCCGGTTGGCCGCAATGCGGGAAATCCAGGAGATGCGTTCCAAAGGGATGGATAATGAGAGTATAGCCCGTAGTTTTGAAGATTTCTCTCGGTATGGAGGGGCCGGAACGAAAAGAATGGAAGAATCTTTGAAAAAGAACGATATGTTCCCGCCTACACAAGGAATGGCTAAAATTGGAGAATTCGGCGCGATGTTGGCTAAAGAATCTTTACCTATTGCAGCGGCGATCGCATATCCTCCTGCGGGAGTGGCTTTAGGTGCAGGGAATGTATTGTCATCGGCGGCACAGAGTCATGCACAGGCACAGATGAATGTGGACCGGTATGAGAAAACGACGGGAGAGAAACTTACGCCTGAGCAGCGCACTAATTATGTTGCCGCATTTTCAGGTGCGGATTTGTTACTGGGAAGTCTGATGCAATCCCGTTTACTGGGTAATGTGACCGGAGCTTTGAAGAACGGGCTGGCAGAAAAATTGAGGAAATCTTTATTGAATAATAAGGCGGCTCAGGGAGAAATGAACAAATTACTGGGACGCGTGATAGATAATGAGAAAGATGCTATATTAAAAGGTATGTCGCAGGATGCCATATGGGGCGGACTTACGGATGGTACTGTTTCTGCAGTACAGGATATATCGTCTGCTATTTATGCGTCTCCAGAAGAATATCCTTCTTTGGCACAGATCATGGATAATGCGATAGCGGCTTCGGGGCAAGGTATGGTGAGCGGCGGCCTTGTTGGTGGTATGGGACGTTCGGCGGTCCGTCATATGCAAAACAGCAGAAGGAAAAAGGCTGGTGATATTTATATAGCAGAAGATCCGGATATGGAACATGTGGAGGTGTTGGGTATAAAACCGGAAGAAGGTTTGGTACAGGTTCTTTCTCCCGAGGGGAAAATTGTGGAGTCTGGCAATATCCCCGTAGAGAGCATATCCCGTTCTTCTTTTGCCGAGTTGGAGAAGATAAAAGAAGAACGGGCAAAAATGAGGGAAGAACGTAAAAAGTTATGGGAACCGGAACCTCCTGACTCGGAGAATAACCAGAGATGGAAACGAATGACCGTTGATGAAAAAGCTGCGGTAGCCCAGGATATGATTGATAAAATGGGTCTGAATATAAATGTATATCGTTCGGATGCGGAAGTACCAAATTATGTAAAAAAAAGAAGATCAGGCTCTGTTCCTCTTGGATATTTTACTTCTGAGATTGATGATTCTGGAGTGGTTGTGAGTAAGATTCCCAGTTATTCGAGATTACAAGAAGTGATTCGTCATGAGGCGATAGGTCACCGGGGAGTTGAAATCTTACTGGGCTCGGAGAAGAAAAAGAATGCATTTTTTGATCAGGTATATGAAGAAATTTTACCATTCGATAAAAAGTTTGGTACATTTTATGATGAAAAAGAACAAAGGCGAGTCACCCGGGAATTTATTGCTGAAATGGCAGAGAAAGGTACCGATACAAAATATTGGAACCGGATTGTGAGTAAATTAAAGCAGTTTGTGCCCGGACTTAAGATGAGTGAAAATGATTTGAGATATATGTTGTGGAAGTCCCAGAAACTTTATACTAATGAGATTCCTACTCTTAATGAGATGCAGAAATTATTGTATTATGATATCAAAACATCTAAGAATGAAAAGCTGAGAGATTTATTATTTAGGGAAGGGATAGATTCTCCCCGTTATATAGAGACGGAAGATGAGTAGACTGGTATTTTTTATGTACCGAATTTTTTAAATGAATTTATGATAGGGCGGAATATATTTCCGTCCTGTTTTTTATGATCATGATATGTAGTATAAAAGAATAGTTGTACATTATTTGTACAACTATTAAAATTTGAAATATTATAATGACCCTTATCTTGAGTGGTTATTTTCTGTAGCTTCGAACCTCGTGTCTATAGTACTAAGCTGAAAAGTTGGGTCTGCTACTCCTGTTATAGAGATGCAATGATATTTGTAGGGCGGCCCCATTGTCTTAAATGGGATATGTCCTCTTATTTTTCCGGCTAAATTGAAAGACGATAATTTTCTGAATGAACCTTCGGCTTCGTATCCTCCCCAAAGGGACAATTGCAGCCAAGATGAATCGAACGTACAGAGTACAGATGTTTCTCGCCATCGTTTATAAAAATCGGGAATAAGTTTTATCGGACGTGTAACCAGGGCAAAAGGTACGTCTCCCGGTGCTTCTTGCATCATATCGTATACAATACCGTTAGCATCTGAGACCAGGAGTATTGAGAAATGTTGGTAAAGACTGAAATAACGTCCTGAACGCCGGTAAATATTTCCGGAAGGAATATGAAGAATAAGCAGATACGGGAACAAGGGGTGAAGAAAAACGAGTTCTTGTGTTACATAATTATATCCGAGTTGGCATTCACATAAATAATCCTGAATAGATGTGTCGTTCCGGAAAGCACCTTGTATTTCTTCAGGAATATTCCCGCAATCGGGAAGTTCCTCACGATGGTTATCCGTAAAAGATAATAGCAGGGCAGAGGAAACCCCGCTGAGAACCGATATTCCTCTGGCAGATATATAAATAATCCCGTTATCGATAGGTATTATATCGTGTCTTTCATCCGCTATCTCTCTGTTGACAGGCTGGGATATCCCGTAACAGAGGTTATTTTCTCCGGTTTCAAGGGCCCATATTCCTTCATTGGTGAAAATATACAACGGGAATGCTCCGTATTGACCTTGTGATAAAGGAGTAGTTGTGGAAGCGATTCCGGTAATTTGTCCGTTTGAGACTATATAAGTTTCTTCCGAGGGGAATGTGAATGGATTACGGCTTGAAGATACGAGAAGGGTATTTGGGAAAGACTCGATAATAGTGTCTCCTGCAGGAATATCGAAAGGACCGCTGACCATGATTTCTTTCCAGGCGGCCTGTTTCAGATCTGGACTGATGTAACAGGCTTTATTCTCGTTGGCGCAGGCTTTTAGTGGAGCCGAAAATCTGTATCTTAGGGGGTAGCCGGGCTCCGGCGTTGCTTCTATTTCTATTTTATATGCCCGGCTATCCGGATAAGATAACATACCCGATAGTTTCAGGTTCTCTATTTCTCTTTGTGTGGCTGACCAAACGAGCTTCCGGTCTCCTTCGCTGTGTTTTATATAGATGCAGATATATGCTTGTTTGAAAGGAGGTAGGACGGGCAAAGTTTCGGTATATCCGCAAATACCACAAGTAAGTACAGATAAAGGGAATCCGTTATATAATTCTTTACATATATCTCCGATATGCAGGCGCGAATTATATACATAAGAACACTTCCCGCTTAAAGAGTGTAAGGTGCTGTTGTCGGCTGAAAGAACGGGAAGTAGTGCCAGAGATTCCAGATCGTCTTTAATAACCAGTTTGTTTTTACCAGTATTGACTAATTTTTTAAAGTCGGTTAAAGAGGTGATCTTATAAAATAAATTTTCTTCGGACAAAAGTTCTCCTATTTCCTCTCCTGAATAAGAGGGCATAGTAAAGGTAAAATAGCGTGTTCCGTTATCGTCTTTTATCGCGTAGTCTTTTATTTTTTCGTCCCGTATAACGACGGCTTCATTCGTAATAAATATATCTATCTTTTTGACAATGTCTTTCCAGTCTTCAAGTTCGCATTTTATTACCTTATAGAAAAGTGTTCCGCTTTGTATATAGGCATCGGTGCTATAAAATGTTTTTTTACCGGAATCTACATTCACAGTAATTTGTTGGGTGAATTGTCGCGGTTCGGAGCAGGATAATAAAATGGGTGCAGAAGGCATGATGTAGCTTCCGTCGTATAATTTGAGTGCATACCGTATAAGAAACGGCTGGCAAAAATGCTTGTCCTGGTGAATTTTTGTTTTTATTTTATTATAGTTTCCATACACTTGTGCACTATACGCTTTTATGTCATATTCGCTTATCATGGAGGTATAGTTGGTACCGGAAGAATCTGTCAGTACATAATTTCCTGTCACAACTGCATAGTTGGAGGACGTTTGTTCCAGAGAAAAAGTAATTTCCGGTAGTGGAGGTTTTGTTCCTAGGTATTTGTAAGTACCCTCTTTATATATGGAATAATATATGTTTTTTTCAGAAATGAATAAGAGCGTGTTTCCGATGGATTCTATACTATATATCTTTTCTTTCGTATCGAATATATGTTGATTTATTTCTGTTATAGTTTTTGGTTCTTCGGCATAGGCTTCATAAAATATTGCCGTTCCATCGGATGAAATGTAATGGGTATATTTTTCATTGCAATGTATATATACGATTTTATGATCCGGAGATGACGGAACATATATGGCCGAAGGCGTTCCGATCGGAATCCAGGTGTCGTTCTGGTAACGAAGATTTATAACTCGGTTGCATTCTCCGTCGGGAGATAAAGCGGGAGGGACGGTACATGCCATGCCCTTTAACATTAACTTTTGTTGTTCCATTTTTTTGGTGCTAAGGTATATATGTAAGAAGAGGTTGTTATGCGTTAAAATTAAAATATACAGTCGTTATTCTGAAATTATCACATAAAAGCAGTAGAATATGTATTTAGATTTGTCCGAAATAAAATGAGTCAATATGAAAAAATCAAAAATGGAGGCTGTTAGTCATTTGCCTGAAAATGAGATTGTTCTCGATCGTTCTCAATACGAAGTTTTATTGCAGGCTAAAAATGCATGGGAGAATATTTCTCATTACAGAGAAAGGCGCCGCAGGAATAGAGATTATACGTTCGGAAAACAATGGGGAGATACGATAACGTTGCCTAATGGCCGTGCTGTTTCGGAGGAACAATATTTGAGGGAGCAAGGGAAAGTCCCGCTTAAAAATAATATGATACGCCAGCTGGTTAAAAATGTGGTAGGACAATTTCGCAATATGCAGACAGAGCCTGTGTGTATTTCCCGAGATAGAAAGGAACAGCAGCTGGGAGAGCTGATGAGCCTGGCTGTGCAATATGCATATCAGCATAACAAACTGTCAGAATTGGACGGCCGGACGATGGAAGAGTTTTTAATATCCGGTTCGTGTTTCCATAAAATAGGTTATGGTTGGCGTCGTAATAAAATGGATGTATGGATAGATGAGGTGAATCCTAACAGAGTTTTTTTTAATGCTATGGAAGATTCCCGTTTATGGGATTGTACTTTGGTGGGAGAACTTCACGATGTTCCAGCTTCGGATGTTGTAGCACGTTTTGCCAAAGGCGACAGAAAGCGGGCTGCCAAATTGCGGGAACTATATGCCAGCGCGACGCGGGAGGAACTGAACCTGAATTTTGAGACACTGACCAGCCGTCCTTTGGATAATTTGGACTTTTTAATTCCGGAATCGGATAATATGTGTCGTATTATCGAAGTTTGGCGTCTCGAAAGTAAAGAGAGATTAAAATGCCATGATACGTATAACGGTGAGTATTATAAAGAGGAATTATCACAACTTGCTGAGATTGAAAAGGAAAATGAACGCCGCAAATCCGAGGCTGCTGCATTGGGAATACCTGAAGGTCAAGTACGAATTATAGAAACAGAGTGGTTCGTGGACAGGATGTGGTATTATCGTTTTTTTACTCCTTTCGGTGATATTTTGGATGAAGGTGAAACACCTTACTGGCATGGTGAACATCCTTATATCTTTAAGTTATACCCTATGATCGATGGAGAAATACATTCATTTGTAGAAGATGTGATTGACCAGCAACGATACATAAACAGGCTTATAACCATGCTTGATTTTATAATGGGAGCTTCTGCTAAAGGTGTATTATTATTTCCTGAAGACCAAATGCCGGACGGAATGACTATCGAAGAGGTGGCTGATGAATGGACACGTTATAATGGAGTTATTCTTTTTAAACCTCGCCCCGGAGGAGTTTTACCACAGCAGATCTCGGTCAATGCTACGAATGTGGGTGCTTATGACCTGCTGTCATTACAAATGCGTTTGCTGGAAGATATTTCGGGAGTGCATGGTGCTATACAGGGTATGGCGGCTAAAAGCGGAACGTCCGGTACTCTATATGCACAGCAGATACAGTATTCGAGTATTAACTTGCTGGATATTTTCGAATCCTTTAAAACTTTCAGGGAAGAGAGAGATACGAAAATAATGAAGACTATTCAGCAATATTATGATGACAACCGGTATCAGAATATTGCTGGTTCTATTAGTGGCAAAGAACCGGGAGCATTATCACCTCATAAGGTACGGAATGTAGAATTCGACTTGACTATAACCGAGGCGTTATCTTCTCCTTCTTACCGTGCCCTTTCTAATGAACTTTTGCTGGAATTATTTCGGTCGGGGGCTATAACACTGGAAATGTTACTTGAAAACGGAACTTTTCCTTTTGCGGATAAATTGTTGCAAAGTCTTTCCCGAACTAAGGACGACTTAAATGGAACGGTCGTGTCCTAGGATTTAAGAGGAAAGAATAAAAAATGGACGGGCGCATATACCCGTCCATTTTTTATTTTTATTCTGTTGAAATGTGTTTATTTCAAAGCATCTGCCAAAGCATCATTTGTTTTGTGTACGGCTTTTGCACTTTCTGCAAATGCAGCTTTTTCTGCGTCGTTAAGTTTGAAGTCAACGATCTTTTCTATACCGTTACGACCTAATACAACCGGAACACCTATGCAAAGGTCTTTTTCTCCGTATTCTCCTTCAAGGAATGCGCTACAAGAGATAATACGTTTCTGGTCGTGTATGATAGATTCAACAACGGCTGCTGCAGCTGCCCCCGGAGCATACCAAGCAGATGTTCCCAATAATTTTGTAAGAGTTGCTCCGCCTACCATTGTATCGGCCGCTACTTTCTGTAAAGTTTCGGCATCGAGGAATTCGCTTACAGGTACTCCTTTGTATGTTGCATAACGAGTTAAGGGGATCATTGTCGTGTCACCGTGTCCACCGATAACAACACCTTCAATTTCATTAGGATTTGCATTCAAAGCTTTGCTCAGGAAATATTTGAAGCGGGAGCTATCAAGTGCACCACCCATTCCTATGATACGGTTTTTGGGCAGACCGGAAGTTTTATGGATAAGATATGTCATCGTATCCATAGGATTGCTTACGCAAATGATAATGGCATTGGGAGAATGAGCAAGTACATTGGAAATAACCGATTTAACGATACCGGCATTCACTCCGATAAGTTCTTCACGTGTCATACCGGGTTTACGGGGAATACCTGAAGTAATTACCACAACGTCAGAGTTGGCGGTTGCTTCGTAATCGTTGGTTACACCTGTCATTTTTGTATCGAATCCGAGCAGAGTAGCTGTCTGCATCATATCCATAGTCTTACCTTCGGAAACGCCTTCTTTAATATCGAGTAATACTACTTCATCGGCAATTTCTTTAAATGCCAAAACATTAGCACATGTAGCACCTACGTTACCTGCACCTACAACTGTTACTTTAGACATACTTTTAAGTTTATTAATGATTAAAATTTATATGTTCAATCCTTTTTGGTCGTTAATTTTTAACCGTTACAAAAATAGAAACTATTTTTCCATTAAAGAAAAATTTCCGCAATGTTTTTTCTTAAATTGTAATCATTTTCACATTCTTTCTCTTTCCCTATTTTATGACTTTTGTGGGTTATGTTGTGTTATTAGGGATTATTTTGTCGCTGGTAATCTTATTCTTCCAGTTCTCCTTTTCCCTGCCGAAGGATAACCGCTTCTTCTCCTGTACAATCTATGGTAGTAGAGGGTATATTTCCTCCATAGCCGCCGTCAATGACGAGGTCTATATCTTTATCATAACGTTCGGCTATGAGTTCGGGATCGGTCGTATATTCAGGATTCATTTCATCATAGGGAACAGAAGTCGTGAGAATGGGATTTCCTAAGGCTTTTACCAGAGAACGTATTATATTATTATCCGGTACGCGTATTCCTACCGTCTTACGGTTTTTATATATTTTGGGCAAATTAGAACTTGTCGGTAATATGAATGTAAAGGCTCCTGGCAGATTCCGTTTCATTAATTTGAAATAGTTGTTATTTACCTTGGCATACCCGCTAATGTTGCTCAAGTCATAACATATAATCGACAGATCCGCTTTTTGTGGATTGATATCTTTTAGTCGGCATATCCTTTCTACCGCCCGTACATTAAGGGCGTCACATCCTATCGCGTAGATCGTGTCGGTAGGATAGATTATGGCAGCGCCGTCGCGCAGGATATCTGCGATACGGTCTATTTCCCTCACATCAGGATTTTGAGGATATAATTTAACGGGTCTCATGGAATAGGATTTTATGAATGTTCTAAGTTAGCGTTTTTATTTGTTTGGATAATAAAATGAAGGTTATTCGGCAGCATTTAATATATAGGCATTCTCTTCTTTTGCGTTCGCATATTTTCTCAGCAGCATTAAGGTGAAGTCGATACTTTCTTCCATAGGAATCTCTTCTCCGTAGTTATTTATCATCACCTGTATACATGTCGTTTCTTCTGTCATTTTAGTACGTTCTTCATCGCTGGTCGGAGAGCCTATACCTCCGATAGTATCGCGATAAAGAGGAATACCTTCCATGTTAAGTTCTCCTCTTCCTATACCGTGAAATATTTCTCCGGCTTTTCCGACTCCCAGACGCACATCCCCGATTATTTTATCGGCATCGAAACCTCCGATTGCATATCCGGTACGTATGGAAACCAGATTAATAATGTCTACCAGTGTATTTATACGGTATAATCCCATATTTTTAACGATACGACGACATAAGGCTTCTGAAGATACCCGATAACGGTTGGGATCCTTGCCAAAATATTTATAAATATTTCGGGTAGCCAGTATAGCCGGTCGTTTATTGATATCGGATAGTTCATACACTTGTTTGATCCGGTTACATTCAGAATCTATTTCGGTCCACAGTTCTGCCGGGGACGGACCATTCGTTATATTGGCCCGGATAACTCCGATTTGTAATTGCGGACAAGCTTCCTTGATAATATTTTCTATTTCTATTTTCATGAGAGATAAGTATCGTTTTATATACTCTTTGGAACAAAGTTAAAAATAAATTTTTTTTGTTTCTGAAAACAGGAGGAATGATATTGGAAATTCGGGATAAATTGTTATATTTATAGCGAGTAATCAACCTTCTAATACGATTCGCTATGGAAGCATTGACATTTTCTCCGCTCGAAGCCTTAAAGAAAGGATGGGCTTTGACTAAAAAACACTTTTTTGTTTCTGTGGGGCTTTTGGGCCTGTATCTTGTTCTCGCAGTTTTTTGTGTGGTATTAGCCGGTACAAAACCGGCGGCGTTTCGATTCTGGATATCTGCTACGGTACTTTTATTGATCACTTTATTTTTCTTTATAGGTTTTGACAAATTTCTTTTGGCTGTGGCCCGGGGAGAGAAACCGGATTTGTATGCATCGTTCGGAGCGATAAGGAAAATAGGACCATCTATTCTTTTATTACCATCGGTAATCGTCGCTACCGGTTTTGTCGCTTTGGTTCTGGCTATGTTGTCAACAGTGTTAAGAGGACTTGTTCCGCCCATTTATCCCGATATACTTTTAAGATGGTTCCTTATCTCTCTGGCCATTGCGGTCGTACCGGCCTATTATGTTGTTGTTCGTTTATCCTATGCTTTATATGCTGTTACCGATAAGAATCTGGGAGCGGATGATGCATTGGCGGAAAGTTGGATTCTTACCCACGGATTTACTGGGAAATTGATACTGATGTGGATTATGCTAATAGGCATCAACATTTTAGGGTTGTTGGCGTTAGGTATAGGGTTGGTCGTATCTTTAGCCGTTACATTCCATACTTTTACTGTATCTTATGAAATATTGCAGGAGTTTGAAATTGTTGAGGATGAAATATTGGTTGATAAAATCTCCTGAAACCGATTATTATGTTATGAGACTGAATAATGTTTTGTACGGAGAATATAAACGTTTATAAAAAATGGTCTTTAAAATCATGGATTCTGAAAATTATAAATATATTTACATGCAAATTGTAAAAAATAAACTTAATATAAATAGAAAATGAAATCATTATTTTTTTCTCCGGTCGAGGCTATTAAAAAAGGATGGGACTTGACAAAAAGTTATTTTATTGTTACTCTGGGACTTATTATTGCTTATGGTGTTTTGTCGTTCATTCTCTCCGCATTACAGGGCAATGAAATGGGAGTGCGTTATTTTATTGTGTATTTGCTTATACTTGTAGTATCGATCTTCTATCAGTTAGGATATAATAAAATATTGTTGAATGCTACTGAAGATATTGAACCGGAATTTTCTGTATTTAAAGAAGTTTCGGGAAAATTCTTTCCTTATTTAGGATTGTATATTGTGACGAATTTTATTTTGTTTTTCGTATGGATGATCGTATTTCTTCCATGTGCTTTGATGGGGACAGGGTTAGCCGCTTTGAGCGGAATCGTTACAGGAGACTATACTGCTGTTTTAGGTATATTGTGGATTCTGGCACTAACTGCTATTCCGGTTATTTATTTGGGTATAAGATGGATGTACGCGCCGTTTTTGATGATAGACAAGAATACGGGAGTGATGGAGTCGCTGGGACAGAGTTGGAAAATGACATCGGGAAATATGCCGGCTCTTATAGGATTCTGTTGTCTGCTTTTGCTTCTGAATATCGTGGGCTTTATCGCATTAATAGTAGGAATCTTTGTTACGATAATTATTTCAGGCTATGCCGTGGCCGTATCTTATCGTATGCTGACGAGAACGGAAGAAGAAGCTTTGACTGAAGCTGTCTCTGATGAAGCAGAACAGGAATAATCCGGTAGTGTTGATTAAATATAAAAAGGCTTATCTATTTAGATAAGCCTTTTTATATAAGATGCTTAATTATATTTTAGCACGTATAGCTTTGCTTTCCTCTTCATAGCCGGGTTTGTCGAGCAATGCGAACATATTTCGTTTATAGTCTTCCACACCAGGTTGGTTGAACGGGTTTACTCCCAGGATATATCCGCTTATACCACAGGCTTTTTCAAAGAAATAAATCAATTGTCCCAGACAATACTCATTAAGGGCAGGAACTTCTATTTTAAGGTTGGGTACACCACCGTCCACGTGGGCAATCTGCGTTCCCAGTTCTGCCATTTTATTTACTTCATCCACACGTTTTCCTGCAAGGAAATTCAGACCGTCCAGATTATCCTTGTCGGATGGAATAATAACCTTATGTTGCATTTCATTTACGGAAAGAACCGTTTCGAAGATAGTACGTTCACCATCCTGAATCCATTGTCCCATGGAATGCAGGTCGGTAGTAAAATCTACTGATGCCGGGAAAATACCCAGATGATCTTTTCCTTCACTTTCTCCGTATAATTGCTTCCACCATTCCGAGAAGAAATGCAATTTAGGATTGAAATTTACCAGGATCTCTATTTTTTTACCGTTCTGGTACAATGCGTTGCGTGTTGCAGCGTATATTGCAGCCGGATTTTTTTCGAAAGGAATGTCCTCTCCACAGTCTTTTTCCATTTTCACAGCTCCGGTCACTAACTGGCGGATATCGAATCCGGCAATCGCAATGGGTAGAAAACCTACGGGAGAAAGGACGGAAAAACGTCCGCCTATATTATCTGCAATAATAAATGTCTTATATCCTTCTGTCTCTGAGAGTTTTCGCAGGGCTCCTTTTTTTTCGTCTGTTATAGCTACAATAAGCTGCTTTGCTTCCTCTTTACCTACCTGAGATTCGAGTTGTTCTTTTAATAAACGGAATGCGATGGCCGGTTCTGTGGTCGTCCCTGATTTGGAGATAACTACAATGCCGAATTTGCGGTCTTTTAATAATGATTGTAGTTCGTACAGATAGTCTTCTCCTATGTTTTGTCCGGCAAAAAGCACAATAGGATTGTTATGAGTCTTGCGTAAGTGTGCAAATGAATCGGATAACCCTTCAATAACTGCTTTAGCCCCCAGGTAACTTCCGCCGATACCTATAACAACAACTATTTCACATTTTTCTTTTAGATTATGTGCGGTCTTTTCCAGATCTGAAAGATGTTCTTCCGATATTTCTGTCGGTAAATTAAGCCAACCAAGGAAATCGTTTCCCTTTCCGGTTCCTTTATGAAGTTGTTCCATGCCGTTCTCTGCTTTGTTTCGTAAAGCGAAAATCTGTTCTTTGGAAACTGTGCCTAAAGCTTTGTCAATGTTTAATTGTATTGTTTTCATAAGGATATATAATAAGATTCATTAATTAAATCAACGAGTCTATAAAACCGTTAAATGCATCCTTGGGCCGTGTCTTTTTATATAAAATGTTATATACGGCATCCAAGATGGGCATATCTGCATGATATCGTTCGTTAATCTCTTTCATGCATTTGGTTCCGTAATAGCCTTCCGCTATCATTTCCATTTCCATCTGGGCAGCTTTTACCGCATATCCCCGTCCTATCATGGAACCGAAGTTATGGTTGCGGCTGAAACGTGAATAGGCGGTAACCAGTAAATCTCCCAGGTATACCGAATCACAGATATTCCGGGGAACAGGATTTACGATTTGTAAGAATCTGCTCATCTCCTTGATAGAATTGGACATCAGTACGGCCTGAAAATTATCGCCGGCTTTCATTCCATGACATATTCCGGCTGCAATTGCATATACGTTCTTTAAAACAGCTCCGTATTCGATACCCGATACATCTGCCGATATAACCGTTTTGAGGTAATCGCAGGCGAGTTTTTCAGAGACTAAGGAGGCATTGTCTGTGTCATAGCTTCCTATCGTGAGATATGACAGTCTTTTCAATGCGACTTCTTCAGCATGGCATGGTCCGCTGATGACGACAAGATTTTCTTTAGGAATATGATAAAAATCTCTCAGGTATTCGGTAATGATAAGATTTTCATCCGGGACGATTCCTTTAACGGCACTAACGACCAGTTTGTTACTTATGTCGGTAGTCAGCTTCTTCAGATGCTCCTTCATATATGGAGAGGGAGTAACTATCACTATCGTATCTGCTTTCGCGGCTATTTCATTGATATCGGAACTGAATTCGATACGGTTGACATCAAAACACACATCGGATAAATAGGCAGGATTATGTCCTGTTTTCTTGAAGTCCTCTATCCGGTCGTCTCGGCGCATATACCATAGAATGCTGTCGGTATTGTTAAGCAGTAGCCTAGCAAGGGCGGTAGCCCAGCTACCTCCCCCCATTATGGCTATTTTACCCGGTTTGTTGTTCATTTGCTCTATGCTTCTTTTGCCCGTTCTACCCAAGATTTAACATCGTCGTTTGAAGGGTTGTTCAGTTCCAGTTTATATTTTTTATTTACTCCGCATATTTCTTGTTGCAACTTGTTGGGATTAGCTTCGGCTAATGCATCAATGGTTAAATAACCGGCTTTTTGCAAAGGTGCGATCCATTCTGCGGGAATGCCCAGTGCCGTATAGGCTGTATCTGTATCACGTTTCTGTACTTTTTCCGGTCTCATTTGTGGAAACAGAAGTACTTCCTGAATGGTCGTCTGGTTCGTCATGAGCATAGTAAGACGATCCATTCCTATACCTATTCCGGCAGTAGGAGGCATACCGTATTCCAATGCGCGTAAGAAATCCTGGTCTATGAACATGGCTTCATCATCACCCTTTTCAGATAAACGGAGTTGTTCCTGAAAACGTTCGCGCTGATCGATAGGGTCGTTCAGCTCGGAATAAGCGTTGGCAAGTTCTTTTCCGTTTACCATCAGTTCGAACCGTTCCGTGAGTTGCGGGTTGTTCCTGTGTCTTTTGGTAAGGGGAGACATTTCAATAGGATAGTCCGTGATGAATGTAGGCTGTATGTAATTGCCTTCGCATTTTTCACCGAATATTTCGTCGATGATCTTACCTTTACCCATTGTTTCATCTACCTCTACACCTATACTTTTACATACTTCTCTTAATTCAGGTTCTTCCATTCCCGATATATCCACTCCGGTATGTTCTTTTATGGCGTCTATCATAGTCACCTTTTTGAAAGGGGCTTTAAAGCTTACCTGATTTTCCCCTATCATAACTTCTGTCGTGCCGTTTACGGCAATACATATTTTCTCTAGCATTCGTTCGGTGAAGTCCATCAGCCAGTTGTAATCCTTATATGAAACGTACATTTCCATAACGGTGAATTCCGGATTATGGGTACGGTCCATACCTTCATTTCTGAAATCACGGGAAAACTCGTACACACCTTCGAAACCTCCTACGATGAGTCTTTTCAGATATAATTCGTTGGCGATACGTAGGTATAAAGGAATATCCAGGGCATTATGATGAGTGATGAACGGACGTGCAGCAGCTCCTCCGGGAATAGCTTGCAGTACGGGTGTATCTACTTCTACATAACCATGAGAATTGATGAACTCACGCATAGTATTGAATATCTTGGTACGCTTCAGAAAGATATCTTTGACACCTTCGTTCACAATCAGGTCCACATAGCGTTGGCGGTAACGAAGTTCCGGATCGGAAAAGGCATCATAGGTCACGCCGTCTTTTACTTTTACCACAGGTAATGGCCGTAAGGACTTGGAAAGTACGGTCAATTCCTGTGCATGGATAGTGATCTCTCCCATTTGTGTGCGAAATACATATCCTTTTATTCCTATGAAATCTCCTATATCCAGTAACTTTTTAAATACGGTGTTATATAGTTCTTTATTTTCATCCGGGCAAAGGTCGTCACGGGAAATGTATATCTGGATACGGCCTTCCGAATCCTTGAGTTCGATAAAAGACGCTTTACCCATGATACGGCGGCTCATGATACGGCCTGCTACCGATACCTGACGCGGTTTATCTTCATCTTTGAAACTTTCTTTTATTTCTTTGGTAAAAGCGTTTACCATATATTCGGCGGCCGGATACGGCTCGATACCCAGGCGGCGCATTTCATCCAGACTGTTACGACGGATAATTTCTTGTTCACTTAAATCCAATAGACTCATTGTATTATTGTATTTCTGTTTGTCCAAATTTTTGCAAAAGTACGATTTAATATTTATAAATCATAGGACTTCTTTATAATTCATTTAGGTAAACATGCGGAGTAAAAGCTATAGAACAGATGATATGGGGAAAGATAATGATACGATCGGTATCCGGCTATTGCGAGAGTTGCTCCTTTCATATTTTAACAGAATATTGCCGCTTGTTAAAATCAAATGTGTTGTTTTTATTCCGGCATATCAGGACAGGGATATTAAATATAAATAATGGACGCAACCTTTTTGAGCCCGGAGAGATTATAACATCATAATACCGGATATATTCCGGTATTATGATGTTGTTTTATTTAAAAATGAATTATAATGGAAATGACCTCATTAAAAGATTCCTATGCGTTAAGGAATGGCGTTAATATACCATGTATAGGTTTCGGCACGTATTTGACGCCCGATGGTGAAACAGCGGTAAGAGCTGTGAAAGAAGCTTTAAAGACCGGTTATCGTCTGATCGATACGGCTGCCGTATATAAGAATGAAAAGAGTGTGGGAACCGCGATTATCGAAAGTGATATTTTGCGGAAAGATATATTTATTACCAGCAAGCTGTGGAATAATAAACAAGGATATGATTCTACATTATATGCATTTGATAAAACCATGGAAGAGCTAACACTGGATTATTTGGATTTATACCTTATCCATTGGCCTGTAGCCAAAGGACATGATGAAGATTGGGCACAGATGATACATGATACCTGGCGCGCAATGGAGAAATTATATAAGGATAAACGTATCCGTGCAATAGGAGTCAGTAATTTTAAACCTCATCATTTAAAAGTGTTGATGGAATCAGCCGAAATCCTGCCTGCGGTCGACCAGATAGAAATACATCCCGGGCTGAATCAGGATGAGACGGTAGACTATTGTAAAGCTCATGATATTCTTGTGGAAGCCTGGGGGCCGCTGGGGCAGGGACATTTGTTTAAGACGAACGACCTGGAGAATCTTGCACGGAAATATCATAAGACAATTGCCCAGATCTGTTTAAGATGGCATTTACAGCGGGGAATAATACCATTGCCGAAGTCGGTTACCCCATCTCGTATCGAAGAGAATACAAAAATATTTGACTTCGAGTTAAGTCCCGAAGATATGCATTATATCTCACAAATAAAAGATACGCATAAAGGTCCCGACCCGGATACTTTTCGTGCCTGAAGATATGCTGGAAAGCCGGAGAATTTAAACATTCTCCGGCTTTTCAAATACATTATTTATCGATTACTGGTTCGTTCCCGTTGATACCTGCTTATTTGTGTAAAGACATACCTATGTATATACCTATGCAATAAGGGATAAGCCAGATACACCATACAAAAATGCTGAACCTGTTGAAATGAGCTTTTGCTTGAGGAGTCCCTTTGAAATAAGTCCATACCGCCCAGCCGGCATGGATGAACATTAAGATAATGGCGATCAGTCCTGTTATCGTATGTACACGGTCGTGTAAATGGGTAAGATGCGCTATATGTTCCATCAGGGCAGTTCCTATCGGAGCAAAGTCCGGCTATGAAAAAGATAAGATGCCATGCTTTCAATTTCTTTTGCAGGCGTTCTCCCCATACCCCTATTGTGTAAAATACCAGAGCCGATGAAATAACACAGATAGCCGCAATGAGAAAATGAATATCCAGTTGGTTGAAAGTTTCCATATTATATAATTGTATTTTATATAAGTAATCTGTTTTAATTTACATTCCCGGTTTCCTGAGATAAGACGTTCTTGTTTTCAGGATCTGAAGGCTTATCATCTTTATTTTCAGCTATCTCTACAAAATAAACTCCGCAACAGATAAGTAGGATAGCAGCCAGTTGTGTCCAGCTGAACCGGTCTTGTCCGAGAGCTAAAGATACGATGGTCGCAACAATAAGGATAATATAGCCATAGATTGCGACCAGTGTAGTTTTCAGATATTTTAAACCTATAGGCATGAGCAGGTAACTGATAACGGTAGGGAATATGAGAACAAATAATAAAATAGATAATGGTTTCCATGAAATTGGGTCCGAAAGAACCCGCGCATCGAAACCGGTTATCCCGGTGACGATGATACCGGTAAAAGCCGCACCACCGAAAGTATATTTCAGCATGGTGAATATTCCCACCGATTTTAATATCCGATGGCTGATGATGAGATATATGGCATAAGCGATAGAGCTTACGAGACACAAAATATTGCCAGTCAGCGCATCCGAAGCCAGATCGTCGCTTTTTTGGGTGGAAATGCATAATAATGCGCCACCTAGCCCGGTAAGTATTCCTATTAGTTTTATGGACGTTATCTTTTCTTTAAAAAACAGAACGGCTATTACAAATACCCATATAGGTTGCAATGAAGAAAAGATGGAACTCGAGACAGGCGTTGTCTTGCTTAATCCGCTCAGATAAAAAAACATAAAACCATATATGGCTATAGCTCCCAGAAGAAACAGATAAATTTTTTCTTTACGGGTAGATGTTTCTTTCGGGGCAAAAAATCCGATGATCCAGAAAACAATGGCCGCAAACGTGCACCGGATGGTTACCCCGGTAAGAGGAGCCATCCAGAAAGGCATCAGATATTTTAATGCATTCATGTTTAATCCGCTGAATGTTTTCGAGACGATCATGCTGATATTAGCTTCTGTCTTTTTATTTTTCATAGTTATATGTTATTGGTTTTTGTCGTCGAATAAAAATGAATTTTGTTTTGTATAAGCAAAAAATGCCATAATTAAGGTGATGATGAGGTTAAATATGAAAGCGAATTGCTGAGTTTGAATATGAAATAAAGATTTGAAAAAATCGATAATGAAGGGACATAATAAAATTGCCAGATAATTCATAGCCATGACGAAAGCTAAGGCGTATGTTACTTTTTGGGGAATGGCAGTGCGGGTCGTTTGATCATAGATAACAGGCTGTATCACCCCGTATCCCAAACCTGTTAATATACAGCCTGTGCCGATAAGCCATTCGGAACGGGTGAGAAGGATTAGAGCCATGCCTAAAGCGATAGATATCAGACTGTAGAATTTAGTCTTCTGTTTACATATATCGATGATCTTGTTCAGGAAAAGTCCGGGAGCCATGATAGCCAGGAAAAAACAAGAGATCATAATGCCTGAATTTCCACTGGTAAAATTGTATTCTTTCATCAGGAATGGCAGATTGAAACTGACTATAATAACCAAATAGGTTACTAATCCGTAAAAAAGCATGATTTGTATAAGGCGGTCGGTCTGGATTCCTTTTTTTCCGTTGATAGTTAATTCAGGCGATAAACTTCCCGGAACGGAGTTCTCGGACGATTGCTTTTTCATGTCGTCCGACAAATTCTTTTTAAGGTAGAAAGAAAGCACAAAGGAAATGATAGGCAGTAGATAAACCAGGAAAGGAAGATGCCAGTTAATTTCTGCCAGGTATCCGGTAAGGGAGGTAGCCAGTACAAGGGTAATATTGGTAATAGAAGAGCTTAGCCCGAATTGTTTAGTCCGGTATGGACCAACGAAATACCGGGAGATGAGCCCTGTAGAAAGAGGTACGATTAACCCCGAACCTATACCCAGTAATGCACTTATGATAATGAGCTGGCTGATCTTGGATGATAAAAGATATAAAAGACCGCTCAGTGCAAATATAAGAAGCCCTGATTGTAACAGCCATATGTTATTAATGCGTTCCGTCAGTTTTCCCGAGAGTATTATGAACGGTATTATTAACAAGGAGGGCAGCGATGTGAGCATTTGAATGTCCAGTTCGGATGCTTTAGGAAATATTACCGATAGTTTACCCAGTATCGGAGATACCGCTAATCCTGGTAATGCGTTAAGAGCCGATATGGACCATATACATATAAGTGTAATAAGGGGAATAGTTCCCTGGCCGGTTTGAATTTTCATATTGCCGTTCTGTTTGTTTTTCGATTTTATTATAAAAAACAAAATAGAATATTGAAAGTTTGAGAAGACCGGTGTAACGATCTGTTATTTTTCATCCGGATGTATTGTTTACTGGATGATAATAAAATTCAAAATGTGTAGGAATAATGAAAATCATCAAACCTTCGGCTCGTATATATGTTTTCAATTTAGTCGGATTAATGAAAATAAATCAGAGTTTTTTTATTCGTAAAATTATAGTAATATGAAAGATGAAAATTTGAGAAACGGTGATGCTAAGACACCAGTATTCGGTTCTAATGAGATGTTACAACCCGCTCCGGTAGACAAAATTCCCGATGGTCCTACAACTCCCCAGGTTGCCTATCAAATGGTTAAGGACGAGACTTTTGCACAAACACAACCCCGATTGAATCTTGCAACATTCGTTACCACTTATATGGACGAATATGCAACTAAATTGATGAACGAAGCTATTAATATCAATTACATTGACGAAACGGAATATCCCCGTATTGCCGTTATGAACGGTAAGTGTATAAATATCGTGGCTAATCTGTGGAATACACCCGAGCAGGCAAAATGGAAAAGCGGAGCTCTGGCTATAGGTTCATCCGAAGCTTGTATGCTGGGAGGAGTTGCTGCTTGGTTACGCTGGCGTAAAAGAAGAGAAGCGCAAGGAAAACCGACTGATAAACCTAATTTCGTTATTTCATCCGGTTTCCAGGTCGTATGGGAAAAATTTGCACAGTTATGGCAGATTGAGATGCGTCAGGTTCCTTTAACGTTGGAAAAAACGACATTGGATCCGGAGGAAGCACTTAAGATGTGTGATGAAAATACCATCTGTATTGTTCCTATCCAAGGGGTTACCTGGACAGGCCTGAATGATGATGTAGAAGCTCTGGACAATGCTTTGGATGCATATAACGCCAAGACAGGTTATGAAATACCTATCCATGTGGATGCCGCTACAGGCGGATTTATACTTCCGTTCCTGAATCCTGAAACAAAGTGGGATTTCCGCTTGAAATGGGTTCTCTCCATCAGTACGTCTGGACATAAGTTCGGACTCGTATATCCGGGTCTCGGATGGGTAGTATGGAAAGACAAAAAATATCTTCCGGGTGAAATGTCGTTCAGCGTAAATTATCTGGGAGCCGATATTACCCAGGTAGGATTGAACTTCTCACGTCCGGCCGCTCAGATACTCGGCCAGTATTATCAGTTTATCCGTTTGGGATTTGAAGGGTACAAAGCCGTACAATATAATTCGATGCAGATTACTCAATATATTCACGACGAAATTGCCAAGATGGAACCGTTCGTGAATTATAGCGAACAAGTCGTAAATCCGTTATTTATTTGGTACATGAAACCCGAATATGCGGCAAAAGCTAAGTGGACGCTTTATGATCTGCAGGATAAATTGTCACAGCACGGTTGGATGGTTCCGGCTTATACGTTACCGGAAAATATACAGAATTATGTAGTTATGCGTGTCGTTGTACGTCAGGGTTTCAGCCGGGATATGGCCGATATGTTGCTGAATGATATCAAAGCAGCTATAGGCGAGCTGGAAAAACTGGAATATCCTACATCTACACGTATTGCCCAGGATAAAAATGAAAAAGTAAAAACCAAGGTATTTAATCATACCGGTAAATAGGAAACAGCCAGAGCCTTATATCTTTTTATAGAGATGCAAGGCTCTGGTCCAAATATTAAATATATGGATAAAACAATAACCGTAGCTCAAATAAAGGAAGCCGTACAAGAAGCTTATGACCTTTATAAAAATAATACGGAAGGCAAGAATGCCGATTATATTCCTTATCTGGCGAACATTGACAAAAATCTTTTCGGTATCAGTGTTTGCCTTACCGACGGTAAAATAATACAACTGGGAGATTCGGAATATCAGTTCGGTATTGAATCCGTTTCCAAGGTACATACTGCTATTCTTGTACTGCGGCAGTACGGAGCAGAACAATTACTTCAAAAGATAGGTGCAGATGCGACCGGTTTGCCTTTCAATTCTATTTTTGCCATACTGCTGGAGAATGATCACCCGTCCACTCCGCTGGTGAATGCCGGTGCAATTGTAGCTGATAGTATGGTTAAGCCGTTAGGAGATTCTGACGGAAAATGGAAAGCTATCGTTGATAATATAACCGATCTGTGCGGAAGCGCACCTCATCTCATAGACGAATTATATAAATCGGAATCCGATACGAATTTCAATAACCGTTCCATTGCGTGGTTGTTGAAGAATTATAACCGTATTTATGACGATCCCACGATGTCTCTGGACCTGTATACACGTCAGTGTTCATTAGGAATTACAGCTGCGCAGTTATCTATATGTGCTGCTACGATTGCCTCTAACGGTGTGAATCCTGTTACGAAAAAACAGGTGTTCGATGCGAAACTTGCGCCGAATATCGTTTCGTTGATCGCAACGGTAGGATTCTATGAACATACGGGCGATTGGCTTTATACTTCCGGTATACCTGCTAAGACAGGTGTCGGCGGTGGCGTAATGGGTGTTCTCCCCGGACTGTTCGGTATTGCTGCTTTTGCACCGCCTATCGATGACGCAGGAAATTCTGTAAAAGCCCAGTTAGCTATTAAATACATTATGAATAAGCTGGAACTGAATGTATTCCGTTCCGAAAGAGTAACTATTACCGAATAAATATTATAGAAAAAGGAAGTCAGTCGGCTTCCTTTTTTATTTGGTTTTCGTTTGGAGAATCGGCAGGGGAAGTTTCGGCTTTATTTTCTTCGTAATATTTTTTCCTGTTTTCATTAGCCTGCTGTACGAGGCTGGTAACGTATACTGTAAAGATCGGGAACATCATCATGCCTAAAGCAGCTAATACGACCGACAGGACTTTACCCGTAACGGTCATGGCGTATATATTAGACCCCACAGTAGTAACGTCCATAAAAGCCCACCATAAAGCGTCGCTGTACTGATGTACCATAGGATTTACTTTATGTTCCAGTACGAAAAATATCATACTTGAAAAGTAAACCGTCGCAAGTAACATTGTTATATAAGAAATGAATAAGCTGCTGGCTTTACTTGACGTAAGCCAGCCTACCACGATGGCCATGGCATATCCGCCCCGGATGAGAGGTACGAATCTCAGGAAATAGTTTATTTCGGGAGAAAAAGTAATGTGGTAATAGTTGATAATGTTCACATAAGGAATGGATACAATCAAAAATATAAGATGAGTACGCAGGTAATGCCATTTATGCCGTGACAGGAAAAACTCCAGAAGGAAATCCAGAATAAAAAACATGCATACCCAAAATTGTATTTTAAGGTAAGGACCTTGCGTAAGGAACGGCAGATTGTTGAACGTATCTATGGATATAATAATAATAAGGAACAGGGACAAAAGTAAGATAAAGACATGCAATATGCCGTATATTCCTTTTTTAACATAAATAAAATCAGAAAGAGCAGTTTTCATAATTAAATATTATAAATATCAGATAGATATATATGTGATATGGAATAAGAAACAATTGTCTCTGGCAGTTTGTTTATTTATCCTTATTAACTGTGTACCGTTAAAAAAATATGGCTGGGAAACTAATATAATCTTCTCTTGTTATAACCTCAGATAAAGGTTATTATAGAATACTTTAATATATTAAATTTATGGCGAATATTGGAAAAACAGTGAAGTTAGGGGTGTTTACCCTGGCCATCATGAATGTTACGGCAGTAGTTTCATTAAGAGGTCTACCTGCCGAAGCCGAATATGGATTAAGTTCCGCGTTTTATTATCTGTTTGCAGCGATTGTTTTCCTGATACCTACGGCTTTGGTAGCAGCGGAGCTGGCGGCAATGTTTCAGGACAAGCAAGGAGGTGTCTTCCGCTGGGTTGGAGAAGCTTTCGGCAAGAAGCTCGGTTTTTTGGCTATCTGGTTACAATGGATCGAAAGTACGATCTGGTATCCTACCGTATTGACTTTCGGTGCTGTATCTATTGCATTTATAGGAATGGATCATTCGCAGGATATGTTGCTGGCTTCGAATAAATATTATACGCTGGCTGTAGTGCTGGTTATTTACTGGCTTGCTACCTTTATTTCTATGAAAGGCTTGAATTGGGTCGGTAAGGTTGCAAAAGTCGGAGGTATGGTCGGTACGATTATTCCGGCGGCATTACTGGTGATATTGGCTATCGCGTATCTCGCTATGGGGGGGCAGTCGAATATGGATTTTTCAGGTAGTTTCTTTCCCGATTTCACGAAGTTCGATAATCTGGTTCTCGCTTCCAGTATCTTTTTGTTTTATGCCGGTATGGAAATGGGAGGTATCCACGTGAAAGATATGGAAAATCCTTCCAAGAACTATCCTAAAGCCGTTTTCATAGGTTCGGCTGTGACCGTACTGATTTTTGTGTTGGGAACTTTCTCTCTCGGTATTATTATTCCACAAAAGGATATTAATCTAACACAGAGTTTGTTGGAAGGTTTTGACAACTATTTTAATTTTATACGCATGTCGTGGCTTTCTCCTGTTATAGCTGTCGCTCTGGCATTTGGAGTATTGGCTGGGGTGCTTACATGGGTCGCCGGTCCGTCAAAAGGTATTTTTGCAGTGGGAAAAGCCGGATACCTTCCTCCTTTCTTTCAAAAATCCAATAAGATCGGCGTTCAAAAGAACATTCTGTATCTGCAAGGTCTTGCTGTCACTCTTTTAAGTTTGTTATTTGTGGTGATGCCTTCGGTACAAAGTTTTTATCAGATATTGTCTCAGCTTACCGTACTGTTATATCTAATTATGTACCTGCTCATGTTCTCTGCCGCTATTTATCTGAGATATAATATGAAAAAGGCAAATCGTCCTTTCCGTATCGGAAATAAAGGGAACGGCCTTATCTGGTTCGTTGCAGGATTAGGTTTCTGCGGCTCTTTACTGGCCTTTGTGCTGAGCTTTATCCCTCCCAGCCAGATAGCTACCGGTAGCAGTACTGTATGGTATTCGGTATTATTTATTGGCTGTATCGTTGTGGTAGCTGCTCCGTTTATTATATATGCGTCGAGAAAACCCAGCTGGAAAGATCCCGATTCTCAATTCGAACCGTTCCATTGGGAAGTAAATAAAACTACGGCTCAGGCAGATGCTTCAGATACTACAGGAACGACGGTAAACAAAACTTCCGGCATAAAATCCTGATGATGACGAACGAGAATAAAGAAGGAGTGTTTCCGCGAGATAACCTCTCTTTGCAAAAGTTCCTGATTTTTAAGCCTTATTTTGAGCCAAGAACATTGAAGTAGACATAAAAAACTATGTGAAAGCAGATTTTGACATCTTTAATACTGTTGTAAAAATATACATATTTACTGAAGTTAACAGTGCTTGAAATAAAGTTTTTCTGCAATGAAAAGCAGATTTTAAATGAATAGATAAGAAAAGCGTATGTAGTCTGGACTAAAGATACACATACGCTTTTTTTTAATGTTTTCTGGAGATGGGTCGAATTAGAAGATTAATATGCTTATTTGGGAGAATATGCCGTACAGCTTTCCATATTTCAAAATAAAATATTAATATACAGTTGTTTACTTGTAGTAATTCTCACCGGAGCTAAACATGTTTAAAATAGAATAATCTGCTGTATTTTACTGTTAATAAATATTAGATTACATTTGTTTTTTATTAATAATAAGTTTACTATATATATATTTATACGGATATTTTATACTTGTTAATTTTATGAGACAATACTACATATCTAATATTCTTTCATCTTGGAAAAAATATATAATATTAATTTTTGGATTATGGTTCGGTGTGACAGTTCATGCCCAGTTGGGGGATACTTCTGGTTTTAAAGACAACTATTTGTTAATTATCAACACTTATTCCTCAAATGCACCATGTAGCAACGCTATAATTAACTCGGTGCAGAAACAATTATCGGTTGATAATACGACCGCTGTCTATGTTGAACATCTTAATACGCTGCTAATAGATAGTCAGGAAGAATTCAACAAGGTCAAACAAAATATCTTTGCTAAATATGCCTCCGGAGCGCCGAAGATTGTATTGCTGATTGGCAATCCGGTATTGATCCTTTTAAAAGATATCCGTGCCCGTTGGGGTGATGTACCTGTTATAGCAACTGCCGAGATGGACTTTGTATCACCGGATATGACAAGATTACAGACAACGGCGTTACCCGAAGAAAAGCGTATTCTCATATCGGAACTGGCCGACAAATACAACCTCACATTTCTTCAAAGCAGGTTGTTTCCGCGTGATAATATTGAACTGCTGAAACACATGATTCCGGCTCTTAAGAAAGTGCTGCTGCTCGGCGACGGTTGTTACGTAAACCAACAGCTTCATTATGATATGAAGCGTATGATGGCAAAGCAATATCCCGATCTGGAATATGAATTCATTTCGGCAGCCGATATTACTACAGAAGAATTGCTGGCAAGGCTAAATACCATTGATACTGAAACCACAGGCGTTCTTTTTTCTTCCTGGTCCTGTGTCTCTAATGTCGGAGGGGCGACCATCCTGGAAACCTACTCGTTTCGGGTGATTGCCAATATCCCTATACCGATTTTCGCTTTTAAGCAAGCTGTAATGGAGAACAGCGGCATGGTCGGAGGCTGTATTTACGATGAACCGGAACTGTTGGCCCGGTTGCAACAAATTTTTACACAAATTCGTTCTGGTGTGCAGCCGCGGGATATTCCGTTTTTCATTCCCGAAAAACCAGTTCCTACATTCAATTACCCATCCTTGCTACAGCGCAATTTCTCGGTAGAGGATTGTCCTGCCGGCAGCGTATTCCTGGGGCGTCCGCAGAGTTTCTGGCAGCAGCATAAATATCTGCTGTTGTTTTGTGGAATAGCAGTAGTAATATTATTGGCCGCTTTCTTCATACGTAATTACATTCGTTCTCTTAAAGCACTCAATAAAGCCCAGCAGGAGCAAGTTGAGACCAGTCATAAGTTGGAGTTGGTTCTCAGCGTATCCGATACCATTCCCTGGCACATGAATTTACCTGAAGAAATAATTTATTGGGATGCTGTTCCTCCGTTGAACTTGTACAACACAACGGCAATTCCAGAGATGTGTACAACTGCAATATCCTTAAAGGAATGTTTGAAAAGAATCCATAAAGAGGATTTAGAGAGAATACAACAGAGATTCCATGATGTTCTAAAGAATAATATCCCCAAATTTCATGAGGAATATAGAATATTAGGTTCTGATGCTTCCAGTCCTCAGATTGACTGGGTGGAAGTACAAGCGATTGTGGAAGGTCGTTCTGAAAACGGTGAACCGCTGACGATAGTCGGTTCCCTGCACATTATTACTAAGCGGAAGCAGATGGAACAGGAATTAATTGAGACCAAAGAACAGGCCGAAGAATCGAACCGTCTCAAATCTGTATTTCTGGCAAATATGAGTCATGAAATACGCACGCCGCTCAATGCCATTGTCGGTTTTTCGAGGTTACTCGCAACGGTGGATAATGAAAGTGAAAAAGAAGAATATATTCAAATCATAGAGAATAATAACGACCTGTTACTTCAGTTAATTAGCGATATACTGGACCTTTCGAAGATTGAAACCGGAACAATGGAATTCGTTGAGGCACCGGTGGACGTTAACGAAATGCTGGAGGAAATTACTCATGCAATGACATTGAGGGCCGAACCTAAAGGAGTAGAAGTACGATTCAAAGACTGCTTACCCGAGTGTTGTATTCTCTCCGATCGTAACCGCCTGCATCAGGTGATGACTAATCTGATGACCAATGCACTCAAATTTACCGATAGTGGCACGATTACAATCGGCTATACATTGCAACCCGGTAATATGCTCAGGTTCTACGTTTCCGATACCGGATGTGGTATTCCTAAAGATAAACAGAAAGATATTTTCACCCGATTTATCAAACTTAACCGTTTTGTACAGGGTACGGGACTGGGGTTACCTATCTGCCAGACTATTGTAGAGCGGATGGGAGGAGAGATTAGCGTAGAGTCGGAAGTGGGCAACGGAGCAACTTTTTGGTTTACTGTTCCGAACCGGCAAGAGGAGAAAAAGATCAGAAAGTCAATTCTTGAGCATGAACGCGTTCATATACACAAAAAAGATATCACAATTCTCATTGCAGAAGACAATCCCAGTAATTTCAAGTTTATGAACGCCATTCTAAAAAAGGAATATAATATCCTGCATGCTTGGGACGGACAAGAGGCTGTCGAACTTTATAAAGAACATAAGCCTAATCTTATTTTAATGGATATCAATATGCCCATTCTGGATGGATATGGTGCTAAGGGCAGCATTCGCAACTTTTCACCTGACGTCCCCATAATTGCCGTAACAGCATATGCTTTTGCTTCGGATGAACAAGAAATCTTAAAGTCCGGATTCGATGGATATATAGCCAAACCGATTAATCCTGATCTGCTGTACAAAAAAATTGAAGAGATGCTCGCTGTGAGGCTTCAGATATCCTAACGGATAGTTTCCTTTTTATGAAATTTGGTGGAATTATTTCATCTAAACACGAATGTCCTTTACTAAGCTGAAACGGACGAATAACTTAAAATATGTATTTTACTAAAAGAAATATAAATATAAAGAACATACTGCGAATGAAAATATTAATTCGCACATTTGTTTTATTGTCCTGTTTTCTGGGGTCAACACTATATACTTGTGCAGCCCGTCGCTATAAAATAGCCATTATACATTCTTATGAGAAAAATTATTATGATGCCGACCGATACCGTCATATTCTGGAAAAAGAACTGAAAACCAATGGAGTGTCATTCGAAATGAAGGAACTGTTCATGAATAGCGACGAACTGCTTTACCATGATGAAATGGCACGTGCCTCCTTTTTTATCGATGAATTGGACAAATGGGGAGTTGACGCTATTGGCATATTCAACAATCAGGCAACCTATTCCCTGTTGAAGTGCGGGAATCCCAGACTTCGCCATATACCAGTCGTATTCAGCGGCGTATATCATCCTGATATAGAATTGATTCGTGAATATCCTAACGTCACCGGTTACGTCGATATACCCGATTATACCAGTACCATACGTATGATAGAACATATTATGGGAAAATCGCGCATCGTAGTAATGAGCGGCAGCGGTATGATTGACAGCCAGATGTGGGCTAATATGGAGGAACAATGTCATAATGCGAAGATAGAAACTTTTGAAGGAGACATATTGCAACATATTTTTGCCCATCGTGTCATCAAAGATGCTTACAAAGAAAAGAAAGAGTCATTCTATAATGAAAAAATAGATACAACGATTGTAATGCGCCTAATGAGCGAGACGATGCCTCTCCGTACAATTCAGCAGGTGGCACGCGGTTCCGAAACCTTTCTGATGTTAACTTCGCGTACCTATAATTCTCAGAATGCGCCGGACTTCTTCTCAAACCCTTCTTTTGCTGTTATTAATGAAGGATTTGGAACTAATAATAAAATGCTGGGCGGTTATTTCACTACCCTTGAAACCCAGTTGAAAGATATGGCAAAGGGTATCAGTCTGCGCCTACAAGGTAAAATGCCCGAGCAACAGATAACTCAAAGCCGGAAGCAATACGTACTGAACTGGAACGTAATGCGACGTTACAATATTTCTGACCGGAATTTACTTCCCGAATACCAGGTGATGTACGTTCCTTTCTCGGTACGTTACTGGTATTACATACTCACAGGTATCATTCTGGGAGGAGTGTTCATAGTTTTGGTTATTGTTTTTTTGACGTATGGTCTCATACGTGAGCGTAAACGGAAGAAAGAAGCTTTGCGCAACCTGCTTTATGAACATAAGACACTCAAATTATCCATAGAAGGAGGTACGACATTTGCCTGGCGAAAGGTGAAAGGCAATCTTAGTTTTGATTCTCATTTTTATGAACTGATAGCCTATCCGCATACATTTATCACTCTGGAGCAGATTCTCACCTTCATCCATCCCGATGATCAAGAACGTTTTCGCGCCGGTTTCCTGCAAGACCATAAGGACTCTAACTATAAAGAAGAATATCGTTGTAAATTCAGCGGAGAATACGAATGGTGGGAATTCCGTTATAGCTATATCAACAATGGCGATAACTCTTTTGTAGTGACTGGTTTGTTGCAAAACATACAGGAGATAAAAGATCGCGAAGCTGAATTGATACAAGCCCGTCTCCTGGCCGAACGTGCTGAGTTGAAACAATCCTTCCTCAACAACATGAGTCATGAAATACGCACGCCGCTGAATGCCATTGTCGGTTTTTCGAACATATTAATCAAGGATCCTAATCTGACAGATGAAGAGAAGCAGGAATTTGTAGATATCATTAACCTTAATAATGACCTCCTGCTTAATCTGATAAACGATATTTTGGAAATGTCGCGAATTGATTCGGGGGCCGTCTCTTTTGTCCTAACTGACACGGATGTACGTACAGTAGTCTCCGTTTGCTATCAGACTTTCAGTGTGCAAGTAAAACCTTCGTTGAAATTTCTCCGGGACTTTCCGGAAGAAGATGTTACTATTTGTGTAGATACGATGCGCCTGCAGCAAGTCATCACGAACTTTCTGACCAATGCCAACAAATTTACTTCAACAGGCTATATAAAGCTCGGCTACCGTTACTTCCCCGACAAGAATGTGGTACATATCTTCGTGGAAGATTCCGGGATAGGCATGCCTCCAGATGAGCTGAAAATGATTTTCTCCCGTTTCTATAAGCATAACGAGTTTGCCCAAGGTACCGGTCTGGGGCTCTCCATCTGTCGAGGCATTATAGACCGGATGAACGGGGAAATAGAAGTCGAGTCAGAAGAAGGCAAAGGAAGCTGTTTCACGATCGTGCTTCCGGTTGTATCATAATATTTTGATACAAAAAATCAAACTATGAAAACGTATATACGAAAACTGTTTATTACAGTAGTGCTTTTGACTTCCGTTATTGGACTGAATGCGCAAGTCACCACCGCTACTATAAGAGGCAGAGTAACTGATGTCAATAGAGAACCTGTCACAGGGGCCAATGTCTTAGCTGTTCACGAACCATCAGGTACTCAATACAGTGCAACGACTAATGCTGAAGGGCTATATACCATTCAAGGAATGCGTTCGGGAGGGCCCTATAAAGTCGTCGTTTCATTCATTGGTATGAATTCTGATGAAACCAAAGGCGTTACCCTTCAATTGGGTGAGGCTTTCAGGCACGACGTAGAATTAATGGAATCGGCCGAACTGCTTGATGAAATCATTGTTACCGGGAAAGCCGGTATCGATGCTACCAAGACCGGAGCAGCAATGAATGTTACTTCCGTCGAAATCAACCGCATGCCGTCCATTACTCATGGCATTGCGGATGTAATCCGTATGAATCCGCAGGTACGGGTCGCAAACGACGGCGCTATGTATTTCCTTGGTATGAACAATCGTTATAATAGTTTTCAGGTTGACGGTGTCATGAATAATGATGTATACGGGCTGGCTGCCAATGGCTCTAATGGCGGGCAGGCCGGCACACAACCGGTATCGATGGAAACTGTCGAACAGATCCAGATAAACGTTACTCCGTTTGATATCCGGCAATCAGGCTTTACCGGTGGTTCAATTAACGCTATTACCAAATCCGGTACTAATGAGTTCCACGGTACAATCTACGGCTTCGGTAACAATAAGTGTCTTATAGGTCGCAAATACCGCATGATGAACGGAAAAATCAGCGAAAAGTATCCGGCTCAACATGAATACCAAGCCGGAGTAACACTGGGTGGCCCGATCGTCAAAAACAAATTATTTTTCTTTGCTAATTATGAGAAAGCCCACAAGACTTTCCATAACCCTTATGCTATCGGTAATTCAGCCTCCCGAATCGATGCGACGACAGCTACCGCCATTCTTCAAAAATTGCAGGAAATGGCTACAGAACAAGGAATAACTTACAGCGGAAGTCTGGGTGATGCAGACGTTTATACGAAATCGGATAAAGCAGGCTTCAAATTAGATTGGAATATGAACGACAAGCACAAGGCTTCATTCCGTTGGAGTCTTGTTTCAGCCAGGCAAGTCAGCAGTGCCAGTTCGGCAACTTACCTCAACTCTTCCGATTACAGTTACGACTTTATATCCGAGACCAACTCGTTTGTAGGAGAGTTACAGAGCCGTTTATCCGATAACTTGAATAATGAAATGCGTGCCTCTTACGTGCGGGTACGCGACAAACGCCAACCGGGTGCTCCCTTTCCTATGATTCAGGTCAGCAACGTGGGCGATGGAACATTGAACCTCGGCAACGACCGTTCTTCTATGGCAAATTCACTGAATGAAGACATTTGGTCGTTTACTGACAATCTCACGTGGTACATCGGCAGGCATACATTTATCCTCGGCACACACAATGAATTTTATAAGTTCTCCAATTTATTCATTCAGGATGCTTATGGCTCCTACTTTTTCGGCAGTCCGGATGACTTCTATGCCGGCAACATCAAGCAATACCGCTTTGCAGAAGCCAATGTAGCAATAACGGGTAATCCTCGCTGGGCAGCGGCTTTTAGTGCCGGTATGCTGGGGTTCTATGCACAGGATAATTACAGTGCAACGGATAATCTGGATTTGACCTTGGGAGTACGCATGGATATTCCTCTTTTCTTCGATACCCCGGTTGAGAATGCCCCATTCAATGAATTCATGGCATCCAAAGGGTGGGAATATAAAACGAACTCCAGGTTGGGCAGCACTCCCTTGTTCTCTCCCCGTTTCGGTTTTCGATGGAACATGAATGATACCCGCAGGTACATACTACGAGGTGGTGTAGGCATCTTCACCGGACGTATTCCTTTTGTGTGGTTAAGCAACAATTTCTCCAATACCGGCATTCAGCTTTCAGCTTACAGCGTCAGTGCAGATTCCAATAATCCGGATGCTACCAAAGATTTGTCTGTTATCCTTGACCCGACAAAACAATCTCAAAATGCAGACAAGCTGACGGCCAGTGGCTCCCAGACAATCAATGTTTTCGATAAAGATTTTAAATTCCCTCAGAGCCTGCGTGCCAATCTCGCTGTCGATTTTGAACTGGGTGGCATAGTGTGGACGGCAGAAGCCATCTATTCGAAGATACTGAATGATATCGCCTATCAGAATCTGGCAGTAGATTTGACGGGAAAGACCTTAGGAGAAACAACTCCCGGTCTGGGTTTTGACCAGCGTCCGATGCTGAGCAAGATTGCCGGAGCAGAAACTTATAGCGGTATCTACGCCCTTTCCAATACCAGCAGAGGATACACATACAATTTGTCATTGACAGGAAAAAGGAGTTTTGATTTCGGTCTGGACATCATGGCATCTTATACTTATATGAAATCCAAGGCGCATAACAACGGAACTTCATCCGTTGCCCAATCCAACTGGCAATATAACTATACTTTCGGGAACCCGAACTCGGATGAACTGGCTAATTCTTCATTCAATATACCTCATAGCATCCGTGCGTCTGCATTCTATACCAAGAAATGGAAAGCAAATCAAGCTACAACCGTCGGCTTAATATACAACGGCAGCAGCGGTATATCCTATTGTGTTTGCTATAACGGCGATTTGAATGGCGATACCGGGTACAACGACCTGATATATATTCCTACAGATGCAGATGCAGATCAAATGAACTTTACCGCAACTTCGTCCTACACTTCAGAGCAACAAAGAGAAAATTTCAAAGCTTGGCTTGCAAATGACGATTATATGAAAAAACATCGCGGCGAGTACTTCAAGCGTAACGTAGACAATGAAAAGTTCGAACATCATTTCGACTTGCATTTATCTCATAGGATAAACTTGATGATTGGGAAAAGTATGCGCGGATTAGAAATTTCATTGGATATCATAAACATCGGCAATATGCTGAATAAGAGTTGGGGACGTACTTCTGCCTCCAACGGCTATTATAATCCTGTGACTTATAACGGAACGGAAATGGTTATTTTCAATTCCTTCACGACGCTGATTACAAATTACATTCTTACAACGATTATTATTCCCGTTGGAGAGGTCAGATTGGTATGAGATTTTTATTCTGATGACATTCTAAATATATGATAACAATGGAACTACCACATTTTTTGTCTTTTATAGGGAAGCTTTCCGTCTCTGGATTATTATAAATTCATCGGTCATTAGCCTAAGGATTTGTGGAAAATCAATTGTAGCTGAATTATTTTAGAGGCTTCTTTATCCCGTATTCTCTTAATGTGAATTGAATATACCATAAATATAACGTGTTAATTGATTAAACATTAGCAGGTATGAATTTACCAGTATGGAAGCCAGCATGATAAGAGTAGGGGAGCCCAACTAAAATTTTTTTTCGGGGATTAGAGTAAAAAACCTGTACGGCTAAATCAAACTATTGCCCTATTTTGCCAATAGATTAACTTGTTACTAATTTTTTTCTTTAAAAAGAAAGGAATCGTTTTTCGAAATATTCCTTTTTCTTATTGAAGGGACAGGGAGAAATTCTGTTGGATAATTTTTCTGTAAAAAAATATACCGGTTAAAATTAATCGATAATATACAGGGTAAGTAGTAAATTTCTTACATTTGTGAATGTTATAAAAAAATAGCGATGAAAAAATCCCTTTATGTGTATTTCTTCGGAATTATGATGTTCCTGCTGATGGCCTCCTGCAATAAAAACGATTATCGTAGTTCTGTTCCCCGCGAGTCCTCCTGGGTGTTATCTGTCAATATGTCTTCGGTAGAGAAAAAGATACAGAAAGAAAATACGCTTATACAAGATTTTTTGTCACGACAGATGTTTTGGCCAGCTTGTGTTTCCGGACTGATTTTTAACCCTGGAACAGGTGGCTTATCGGATGACGCTCCTTTGATATTCTTTCCGGAAAAAGGAATGGGTGCGATTATGTGCCTGGCCGAGGTCAAAGACGACAAGAAACTGGAAGAATACTTAAAGGGAAATGATTGCTCAATGACATTGAAACAGGAGAAGAATTTTATGTGGGCGTATGACGGTAAATCCAATTATTGTGCATATACGGGTGACAGAGCTTTGTTCTTTCGGGCTCCGGATATTAAAGAAGGAATGGAGCAAGCTGCAAAGTTGCTAAGCCTGAAAAAAGATAAAAGTATTCTGGCCGATACGGTTGCTGCCCCCCTGCTCAGGGCTGAGGACGATATGACATTATATGCAGTACCTTCCAGAATGTTTGCCGGGAGGAATGACCGTTTTTTGTCCGATTTATTGCCCCAGGGATTCGACATTGCCTCTTTGTATGAAATTTGCCGGCTGAATATCGGGAAAGACCGTATCCATGTTCTTTCTGATTTTTCTTCAAATAATGCCCGGACCAGAGCCATTCTGAAAGAATATGCCGGCGTATTGAAACCGGCTTCAGGAGATTTGTTACGTTATGTTCCGGAAAATATGCAATCGGTAATATCTGTAGGAGTAAATAGCGAAAAGCTGTATGAACTGATGACTCATTGGGGAGGGATTATAGAAGGTATGGATGAAATGTTCGGAGATGCACGGGGAATGATAACCTCACTTACCGGAGATGTACTGATTGCTTCTTCGGTGAACGGCCGCGGCCCGGCTGGTTCTTTCGTATTATGGGCAAAGGTCAAAAGCTATGCTTTACCGAATGCATTGATGCGTACGGCATCTGTTTTCGGGGCCTTGCGCAATTATGGTGATTATTACGGATTGTCCTATGGTGACGACTATTATTTCGGAGTGAAAGGAAATAATTTTTTTATTACGAACGACCGTTCTTTCGCGTCGGTTCCTGTAGCAGGATATGAACCTTCGGCTGCAGCAGCTCCGTATGCTTCGGTATTTAGAGATTCTCCTTTATCGATGATAATGAACTTCGAAGACGCTGTAAATGCCGGGTTTCCGAAGGATATGCCGGTTTCTTATATAGAATGCCGTAAGACTAATGCCGGAGAAGAGATTACTATGTTTTTAACTCCGGGAATCTTAAATTGAAATAAGATGGAATGTATTGCTTTAAAGCAAATGATACCTGATATCTTCGCATTGAACGGAGTTCCGGGATCGGATATATGGGAACAGGACATTTTGTTCCGGAAAGGAAAATGCTATTTAGTCGAAGCTGCTTCGGGAACGGGAAAGACCACTTTGTGCAGTTATATTTACGGATATCGTAATGATTATAGAGGAACGCTTTTATTTGATGAACGGGACAGCCGTACTTTGTCGGTGAACGAATGGTCTCTTTTACGGAGGCAATCGGTTTCGCTGTTATTCCAGGATTTGCGTTTATTTTCCGAATTAACGGCGGGCGAGAATGTGCAGCTTAAGAATAATCTAACTTGCCGTAAAAGCGAAAAAGAATTAAAATCGCTTTTTGAGAAAATGGGTATTGCCGGTAAATGGGATAGCCTTGTGGGACGTCTGTCTTTCGGGCAGCAGCAAAGGGTTGCCTTTATTCGTGCCCTGTGCCAGCCGTTCGATTTTATATTTTTAGACGAACCGGTCAGCCATCTGGACGACAGTAACAGCAAAATAATGTCGGAATTATTGTTCGAAGAAGCCGGAAACAGCGGAGCGGGGATAGTCGTTACTTCTGTAGGGCGGCATTTGGAATTGAATTATGATAATATTCTGAGGTTATGAAAATCGTGTGGAAGTTGTTGCGGAAGCATATCAGTCCTGTGCAATTTGCGGGATTTTTCTTTGCCAATCTGATCGGTATGATTATCGTTTTATTCGGAATACAATTCTATTTCGATGTCCGTCCGGTGTTTGACGGGGATGACGGATTGATAAAGAAAGATTATCTCATAGTTTCCAAGCGGGTCAAGGTTCTGAGTGGTTTGACTGGAGGAAACAGCGGGTTTACGGCAGAAGAATTACAAGCGTTGCGGGAACAACCGTTCGTAAAGTCGATAGGAGAATTTAAGACAGGAGATTACAAGGTTATGGCCTCTGTCAATATGGGAAGCTCCGGCCTCGATCTTTCTACACAGCTTTTTTTCGAGTCGGTTCCCGATGAGTATGTGGATGTCCAAAGCGGAGAATGGCGTTTTGGTGAACGCAACGATTTTATTCCCATCATTATTCCCAAAAATTATCTGAATCTTTATAATTTCGGTTTTGCACAGTCCCATAGTTTGCCCCAGCTTTCCGAAGGTGTTTTAGGTATGGTGAGTTTGCTTGTTACGGTAAGCGGTAATGGAGAGAGCAGATCGTTTACCGGACGTATAGTAGGATTCTCGAACCGGTTGAATACGATCCTTGTCCCACAAAGTTTTATAGACTGGAGCAATTCCCGTTTCGGCGGTTCCCGTCCCAAAGCTCCTTCCCGTCTCATTGTCGAAGTGGATAATCCGGGAGATTCCGCGATATCATCTTATTTTAGAGAACATGCACTTGAAGTAGAAGGTGACAAGCTGGATGCCGGAAAAACTAATTATTTCCTGACGATCCTGGTCGGTATCGTATTGTCGGTCGGTTTACTGATAAGCATCCTGTCCTTTTTCCTTTTAATGCTCAGTATCTATTTACTGTTACAAAAGAACACACAGAAACTTGAGGATCTGCTTCTGCTGGGATATACGCCGGGGCAGACGGCACGGCCTTATCAGATACTCATACTTGTGATGAACGCAGGAGTGCTGCTCCTGTCGTTTATAGCGGTATCGTGTATCCGGTTGAAATATATGTCTATGCTTACGGCTTTCAGTGCACAGGAATCCGGCAGTATGCTCCCTTCTGTGGTTAGCGGCGTGTTTTTGTTCGGGATAATATCGGTTATAAATATTTATGCGGTAAAGCATAAGATAATGAATTTGTGGATTCGAAAGTAATTTTTCGATTGTACGGATTATACGCATTATGCGAAAAACCCGTGTTTGTTCCGGTCGTCTGGATAATATCAGGCGGAAATGTGCGGGTGGGGCCGGAGCCGCCGATGAAAAGTGCCGGATAAATATTATGCCTGCCAGTACCGGAGAATCGTAAGATTATAGAACTCATTATCCCTTTGGAGATTGTGCGCCCAGGATATATAAGAAATAAAGTTTTGTTGAAATAACTGTTGGGGGGGACGGGAAAATAACTTTTTATCTTTTTATTTTTTATATTGGTCCGATACCGCTTTTTATATCCGGCTCCTGTAAAATGCCGAATAAATCTTACTTCTATTTTGTACCGCTTTCGGGCGGAATTATGGATTTGTTTTATTGCATGACTCTGAAATTTGCACTATTTTTGCAGAAAATAACAACTATACTTCATCATGAGCGACCAACGTTACAACCTTCGCGGGGTTTCCGCTTCGAAAGAAGACGTGCATAATGCAATCCGGCATATCGACAAAGGTATTTTTCCACATGCGTTTTGTAAAATAATACCCGATATATTGGGTGGTGATCCCGAATATTGCAATATTATGCATGCGGACGGGGCTGGTACGAAATCTTCGTTAGCTTATATGTACTGGCGGGAGACGGGCGACCTTTCCGTATGGAAAGGCATAGCACAAGACGCTCTTATCATGAACATCGACGATCTTTTATGTGTAGGTGCTACGGACAATATACTGGTATCATCTACCATAGGACGTAATAAACTCCTGATTCCAGGAGAAGTGATTTCCTCTATCATCAACGGAACCGAAGAACTTTTGGCGGAGCTTCGCGGGCTGGGAGTAAATGCCTACGGAACCGGAGGGGAAACAGCCGATGTGGGAGACCTTGTACGTACCATTATAGTAGATAGTACGGTAACGTGCCGCATGCGCCGTGACGAAGTCGTTTCGAACCATCGTATTGCTGCCGGAGACGTAATTGTGGGAATGTCTTCTTATGGACGGGCAACTTATGAGAAAGAATATAACGGAGGTATGGGAAGCAACGGACTGACTTCGGCCCGTCATGATGTATTCTCTAAATATCTGGCCGTTAAGTACCCCGAAAGTTATGACGCCGCCGTACCCGGCGAGCTCGTTTATTCCGGCGGAATGAAATTGACGGACGCAATCGAAGGCCTGGATATCGATGCCGGTAAGCTGGTGCTTTCTCCTACGCGTACTTATGCTCCTGTTATTAAGAAACTTCTGGACATTATGCGTCCCCGTATTCATGGTATGGTACATTGTTCCGGAGGGGCGCAGACCAAGGTCATGCATTTTGTGAAAAACCTGAAGATCACGAAAAACAATCTTTTTCCGGTTCCTCCGTTGTTCCGTATGATCCGGGAACAATCGGGTACCGACTGGCAAGAAATGTATAAAGTATTCAATATGGGACATCGTATGGAAGTATATGTTTCTCCGGAAGATGCACAATCCGTCATAGACGTCGCCCGTTCTTTCGGCATAGATTCACAAGTTGTAGGATTCGTGGAAGAGTCCGACAGGAATATACTCGTCATTGAGTCGGAAGAAGGGCGTTTCGTTTATTGACCGCAGAACCCTATATTTTTACCTATATAGTTCGTCACCGTAAAAAATTATTATATTTGTATTATCGTTTTCGCAAATCAGTTGTCTGCAGAAAATAACCTTATAAGGAATAATATTTTAACGATATGATTATTATTGGAATAGCCGGTGGTACCGGTTCGGGAAAAACAACAGTAGTACGTAAAATCATTCAGAGCCTGCCCGAAGGCGAGGTAACGGTTATTCCCCAGGATTCTTATTACAGGGATAATAGCCATATGCCATTGGAAAACAGGCTTAAACTCAATTTCGACGAACCGGCGGCAATAGAGTTCGAGTTGCTGGTAAAACATCTTAAAGAACTGAAAGCCGGGCGGCCTGTGGAACAACCGATTTATTCCTATCTTACCTGTACCCGTTCTATCGAAACCATTACGATAGAACCGCGCGATGTGATCATTGTCGAAGGAATTCTTATCCTGTGCGATCCCGAACTGAGAAATATGATGGATATGAAAGTCTTTGTAGACGCCGACGGTGACGACCGCCTTATTCGTGTAATGAACCGGGATATTATTGAGCGGGGGCGTACTGTGGAAATGGTGATAGATCGTTACGAGAAAGTCCTCAAGCCGATGCATTTGCAGCATATAGAACCTACCAAACGGTATGCCGATCTTATTATTCCGCAAGGAGGAAATAATACGGTCGCTATAGATATTATGACTAATTTTATCTCTCATAAATTAAATAAATAATCCTCTCCTGCCTATGAAGCATAGGGAAGCATGCTCTATCTTTCTGGTATTACTGGTCTCTTTTTTTTTCTCCTGCGGAGGAAATAAAAGCGTTCCCGGAGCTAAAGCCGATGATTTCGATTCCATACGGGCTAAAGATACCCTGAATGTACTTACACTTTACAGTTCAACATCTTATTTCCTGTATAAAGGCGAGGAAATGGGTTACGAATACGAGCTTATCCGAAAATTTGCACAAGACCACGATTTGGTACTGAATATGGTTATTGCCCGTAATATGAGCAATATGATAGATATGCTGAACCGCGGGGAAGGAGATATTATCGCTTATGATGTCCCCATCACGGGCGATACGAAAGATGTGGTAATGCACTGCGGGCAGGAGATGATCACGCATCAGGTGTTGGTGCAACCCGCTGGAAAAGGAGTGAAGCTCGTAGATAATGTAGTGGAACTGGTAGGTAAGGATGTATATGTCGAGAAAGATTCGAAATATGAAGACCGTATAAATAACCTCAATGACGAGCTCGGAGGAGGTATCAGGATACATCATATAGACAAAGACTCTGTCGTTACCGAAGAGCTTATTGAAATGGTGGCAGACGGAAAGATACCGTACACACTTGCCGACAATAATCTGGCACGCCTGAATAAAACTTATTACAACAATATAGATATTCATCTTAAAGTCAGCTTTCCCCAGCGTTCTTCCTGGGCTGTAAGAAAAAATTCTCACGGACTGGCCGGCGCCGTAAACGAATGGGTGAAAGAGAATAATAAGTCCGATTCGTATAAAGCGATAACGAAACGTTATTTCGAATTAAGCAAGAACCTTCCTCACAATGCCGTTTTATCATTCGGGAAAGGACAGATATCTGTTTATGATCATCTATTTAAAAAATATGCCGGAGATATAGGGTGGGATTGGAGGCTGATAGCATCTCAGGCATACAACGAATCCCATTTCGATACTACGGCAGTTTCCTGGGCCGGGGCACGCGGACTTATGCAACTGATGCCCAGGACAGCGGCTGCATTCGGGGTTTCGCCTGCGGAGATAACGAATCCGGAGAAGAATATAAAAGCTGCGGTAAGGAGTATGAAAGTGCTCGATAAAAGTTTCTCGAAGATCAGCGATCCCCAGGAAAGGATAAAATTCATACTGGCAGCCTATAACGGAGGTATCGGGCACGTGTACGATGCCATGGCGTTGGCGGAAAAATACGGAAAGAATCCTTATGTATGGGATGGAAATGTAAGAGAATTCATTCTGTTGAAGAGCAATCCGGAATATTTCAACGACGAAGTGTGTAAGTTCGGATATTTTAAAGGACGGCAGACGACAACGTATGTTTCCGAGGTCCTTCGTTATTACGACATGTATAAACAAAAAATCCCTTATTAGTGTTGTTTCTTGTGGATGAATAATTTTGCATCGGCGATATCTTGGATAAATCGTTGAGAAAATACATTCCAGGATTGTTTCTCTGGAATAATTCACTAAATTTGTACTTACGATTGTAAACATTTAAACCTGAGAAATAAACATTTTAAAAAATTTGCATTATGAAAAAAAGTAAACTTACCGTAGCTGCTGTTATCCTTAGTTGCAGCCTGATGTTCTCGTCGTGTATAGGGTCTTTTTCACTGACTAACAAATTGTTGGGATGGAATGGAAATGTAAGCAGTAAATTTGTTAACGAGCTGGTATTCGTTGCTTTCCATATCGTTCCTGTATATGAAGTTTCTGTTCTGGCGGACATATTGGTTCTTAACAGCATAGAGTTCTGGACCGGTTCTAGTCCCGTTGCTGCCAATACGAAATATATACAAGGAGAAAACGGACAATATCTGGTCGTTACGGATGAAAACGGCTATACGATTACCAACGAAGCCGATAATACCACCATCAGTTTTGTATTCGACAAGGCCGATAATTCCTGGTCGCTGAATGCAAACGGTGAAACTACCAAGTTCATGACTTTTGTTGACGATAATCATGTTAAGATGTATAATCCTGCCGGAGAAGATATGATCGTAGAACTTTCACAAGCCGGTGTAATGGCTTATCAGGAAGTAGCGCAGCATGTTAATCTGGCGTTGAAATAAAAACAGGTTCCGATTACTTCGGACAAATAAATAAACCGCCGTTACGGAATTTTCCGTAACGGCGGTTTATTGGTTGGAAAAGATAAGAAAATTTATTTGGTATGTATAACCTTTAATACCTCTCCGTTACTTTTTTTATTTACATATATGCAGTTCCTCTTGAATGTTTTTTAGGTAGATACCCTTCTATGATTCAAATGTCGTTCTTCTGATTTAGTGAGAAAGGTTTTTCTTTTTCAATTATATCATTTCCATATATTCGTTTTAATATAATTTCAGCCATTTGAAATGTGCTGTTTCATACCGTCCTATGGCTGGCAATCTTCCATATCAATGTAATTATTTAATGACATTTGTTCGTAATATAATCGGGAATATGATGTTTTTCTTATTTTGCGCTGGGAAGTATCGGTATTATGCATGCAACTAATAATATGGTCGCAAACGTTATTATATATAAAGTGGACTTGCTTATGATAAATGAAAGCTCAGGGTTTGTTCTGCTAAGGTTAAGTTTATACAGATTATTCTTGTGAGATAAACGGTGGCAATTATATTTTATTCTTTTCTTATATATACGCAGTAATTATCCTTATACGTATTGATATATTTATGTATATTAAAATCTTTGTCGTAAAAAAAGATTTCTTTATAAGTTGTGTCAATAGTACTTTGTTTTACAGTTACATACTCTTCTCCTTGTTTCTTAATAATATAACGGCAGTCGGCGTATGAATAAATTCGTACAACCGGAAAAATTTCTCTTGCGGATTTATAAATAAAAGAAGTGTCATTTAAAAAGAATGTTGGAATGGAATCTATTTTGAGAAATTCCCCGAAGTCATTACTCCTATGTCGTTTTTCCCATAAATTATTGCCAATTCTGAAATAAAGGCTTTCGTAAACTGTCATATTCGATATATGGGTTGAGATTAATATACTGTCTTGAGAAATTTTTTTAATAACTATGCTATCTCCGATCATTCTTTTTTCAGTAACATGAGAACTATCCGGTTCGTAATATAATACATAAGATGTTTCTTTGCTTAATTTGTTATTGCAAGATAGAGCAAATAGTCCTATCATGACGAAGAACAGAGTTTTGATATAAGTTTTCATAATATAATTATTTATACAAAATGTTTGCTTCTTTTTGTGCCATCTCTCTTTCTCCCAACCATTGTTTGAATGCCGGTCTGTCTTCGGGCAGCGCATAAAAATTTACCTGTGAGCTCATAATCTTAAAAATTTATTTGTTATAGGAAACGAATTCCACTTTTACGTTTTCTACTTCCTTGTTCTATGTCTTTTATGGCATCTCTTTCCCTGATTACATGTGTGCCGTTCTTGTTTTATTCTTTTCTTATATATACGCAGTAATTATCCTTATACGTATTGATATATTTATGTATATTAAAATCTTTGTCGTAAAAGAAGATTTCTTTATAAGTTGTGTCAATAATACTTTGTTTTACAGTTACATACTCTTCTCCTTGTTTCTTAATAATATAACGGCAGTCGGCAAATGAATATGCTAGAACAATAGGAATAAATTCTAATGCAGATTTGTAGAAAAAAGAAGTGTCTTTTGTAGAAAAAGTTATTATCGAATCGATTCCTAATATTTCTCCGAAATCATTACCTCTGTAATGCCGTTCGACCAAATTACCATTATGCAAAAAGAATAAATTTTCTTTATAATCACCATTTGAATATTTTAAAAACAACATGCTGTCTTTTTGATAATATTCGATTATTATACTATCTCTGGGAAATAGATTGTCAGAAACAAAAGAACTATCTTCATTAAAAGATAATAAAAAAGATTCTTTTTTTCTTAAGCTGTTATTACAACATAATAACAAAAGAGCAACGATAATAGATAAAATAATATTATTATAAGTTTTCATGATATAATTATTTATACAAAATGTTTGCTTCTTTTTGTGCCATCTCTCTTTCTCCCAACCATTGTTTGAATGCCGGTCTGTCTTCGGGCAGCGCATAAAAATTTACCTGTGAGCTCATAATTATAATCCTAATTTGATGTGATCTAGTTTATGGTTCTCATATTGTTCTACAAAAAGTCTTGTAGCATAATCGGCTTGTCTCGTCTTGTATTTGACCAGGAAATTTTTTTTAAAATCCCTGAAAAGTTTCGCCGCCCATTTAAGGAAATCCTCATCGAAGTCTACCCATTGCCCGGCTTTATTGAAATCCCCTTTTTGATAATATAAACGGCATTGCATTAATTCTTGTTCAAGAATCCAGGGTAAGCTGAATTCAACGGCTTGATTACCAAATGATTCTAAAAAAAAGCAGTTTAATTCACTTATATATTTATATTTTATTTCAGGCAACCATTTTTTTAATAATAAATATACTTGTCTATTATCCGAATCGTTAATGTCCAAAAAAGGAATCGGGTTGATATTCTTTGTGCGTTCTTCAATAACTAATATCTCTCTTTCTTCCAACCATTGTTTGAATGCCGGTCTGTCTTCGGGCAGCGCATAAAAATTTACCTGTGAGCTCATAATTATAATCCTAATTCGATGTGATCTAGTTTATGGTTCTCATATTGTTCTACAAAAAGTCTTGTAGCATAATCGGCTTGTCTCGTCTCGTATTTGACCAGGAAATTTTTTTTAAAATCCCTGAAAAGTTTCGCCGCCCATTTAAGGAAATCCTCATCGAAGTCTACCCATTCTCCTGTTTCAATAAAAAATCCTTTTTTATAATATAAACGGCATCGCATTAATTTGTCTCCCAAAAAATGAGGTAAGCTGAATTCAACGGTTTGATTACCAAATGATTCTAAAAAAAAACAGTTTGATTTACTTGTATATTCATATTTTATTTCAGGCAACCATTTTTTTAATAAAAGATATACTTGCCAATTATCCGAATCGTTAATGTCGCAAAAAGGAATCGGATTGATATTCTTTGTACGGCTTCCAATAACTAATATCTCTCTTTCTTCCAACCATTGTTTGAATGCCGGTCTGTCTTCGGGCAGTGCATAAAAATTTACCTGTGAGCTCATAATTATAATCCTAATTCGATGTGATCTAGTTTATGGTTCTCATATTGTTCTATAAAAAGTCTTGTAGCATAATCGGATTGCCTTGTCTCGTATTTGACCAGGAAATTTTTTTTAAAATCCCTGAAAAGTTTCGCCGCCCATTTAAGGAAATCCTCATCGAAATCTACCCATTGCCCGGCTTTATTGAAATCCCCTTTTTGATAATATAGACGGCATTGCATTAATTCATCTCCCAAAAAATGAGGTAGGTTGAATTCAACGGTTTGATTACCATAGTTTTTTAAGAAAAAACAATTTAAATCTTTTTCATATCGAAAATGTAAAACGGGTAGCCATTTTTTTAATAAAAGATGTACTTGCCAATTTTCTTCATCGGCTATGTCCAAAAAAGGAATCGGGTTGATATTCTTTGTACGGCTTCCAATAACTAATATCTCTCTTTCTTCCAACCATTGTTTGAATGCCGGTCTGTCTTCGGGCAGCGCATAAAAATTTACCTGTGAGCTCATAATCTTAAAAATTTATTTGTTATAGGGAACGAATTCCACTTTTACGTTTTTTACTTCCTGTTCTATGTCTTTTATGGCATCTCTTTCCCTGATTACAGGGGTGCCGTTCTTGTTTTATTCTTTTCTTATATATACGCAGTAATTATCCTTATACGTATTGATATATTTATGTATATTAAAATCTTTGTCGTAAAAAAAGATTTCTTTATAAGTTGTGTCAATAGTACTTTGTTTTACAGTTACATACTCTTCTCCTTGTTTCTTAATAATATAACGGCAGTCGGCGTAGGAATAAGTTCGTACAACCGGAAAAATTTCTCTTGCGGATTTATAAATAAAAGAAGTGTCATTTAAAAAGAATGTTGGAATGGAATCTATTTTGAGAAACTCCCCGAAATCATTATATCTATATCGCTTTTCCCATAAATTATTGCCAATTCTGAAATAAAGGCTTTCGTAAACTGTCATATTCGATATATGGGTTGAGATTAATATACTGTCTTGAGAAATTTTTTTAATAACTATGCTATCTCCGATCATTCTTTTTTCAGTAACATGAGAACTATCCGGTTCGTAATATAACACATAAGATGTTTCTTTGCTTAATTTGTTATTGCAAGATAGAGCAAATAGTCCTATCATGACAAAGAACAGAGTTTTGATATAAGTTTTCATAATATAATTATTTATACAAAATGTTTGCTTCTTTTTGTGCCTGTTCAAAAGCCTGTTTATAGTCTTTATCGATTGTCAGCAACTGCTCTTGTACGGATTTATATTTTAGATATCCTTTATGACCGGTATCTTTGTTCTTCAAAGCCTGGTGATCCTTATTTTGAGAGTTAACTTTTTTACCGTTAATTTGGTCCGCCACTTTATAACCATGGATTTGCATTTCGTGTGCAAGAGTTTCTCCTATCTCTGCTTTATAAGACGCATAAGAAACTACTTTAATAGTTACTGTAGCTGTTTTGCTTGTTTTATCTTTGCTGACTTCATAACTCCCTGTTCCTGATTCTGCAGGAACATTTGCTGTTTCACTGGAATATGAGTAATCCCAGATATTCAATGTATGATCATTTAATGCTCCATTTTCGGTAAATTTGTATCCTCCTACTACGTCTCCTTCTTTAGCAAATTGAGAGATAAAGGCTCGTCCTTCTTTTGTCTTCATATAGTCTGTCATCGCCTCTTCCGTTTTAGGAGAGAGTCCTGGCTGTGATATTAGTTTACTACTATTATTGGAATGAGTTACATTATATTGTCTAACAACTTTTCCGTCCATATCGACGAACTTCATAGGGTTATTCGCCACATAAGCGTAAGGCGACAGATGGTAATACTGTTCGCAAAGTGTGTCGATAGAGATAAAGCGGTTGTAAATCGAGTACCGGTATCATACCAATATAGCTTGTTTTTAATATTCTGGATACTTAAAGTAAAAATTCCACCTTACCCAATTCATGGTTTTCGAATTTTCTAAGAAACTCCCGTGTCGCGTAATTCTTATAACCTCGATTCTCGAATCTTATAAGGAATTCTTTTTTAAAATCTCTGAAAAGTTTCGCCGCCCATTTAAGGAAATCCTCATCGAAATCTACCCATTGCCCGGCTTTATTGAAATCCCCTTTTTGATAATATAGACGGCATTGCATTAATTTATCTCCCAAAAAATGAGGTAGGTTGAATTCAACGGTTTGATTACCATAGTTTTTTAAGAAAAAACAATTTAAATCTTTTTCATATCGAAAATGTAAAACGGGTAGCCATTTTTTTAATAAAAGATGTACTTGCCAATTTTCTTCATCGGCTATGTCCAAAAAAGGAATCGGGTTGATATTCTTTGTACGGCTTCCAATAACTAATATCTCTCTTTCTTCCAACCATTGTTTGAATGCCGGTCTGTCTTCGGGCAGTGCATAAAAATTTATCTGTGAGCTCATAATTATAATCCTAATTTGATGTGATCTAGTTTATGGTTCTCATATTGTTCTACAAAAAGTCTTGTAGCATAATCGGCTTGTCTCGTCTTGTATTTGACCAGGAAATTTTTTTTAAAATCCCTGAAAAGTTTCGCCGCCCATTTAAGGAAATCCTCATCGAAATCTACCCATTGCCCAGCTTTATTGAAATCCCCTTTTTGATAATATAGACGGCATTGCATTAATTCTTGTTCAAGAATCCAGGGCAAGCTGAATTCAACGGCTTGATTACCAAATGATTCTAAAAAAAAGCAGTTTAATTCACTTATATATTTATATTTTATTTCAGGCAACCATTTTTTTAATAATAAATATACTTGTCTATTATCCGAATCGTTAATGTCCAAAAAAGGAATCGGGTTGATATTCTTTGTGCGTTTTCCAATAACTAATATCTCTCTTTCTTCCAACCATTGTTTGAATGCCGGTCTGTCTTCGGGCAGTGCATAAAAATTTACCTGTGAGCTCATAATCTTAAAAATTTATTTGTTATAGGGAACGAATTCCACTTTTACGTTTTTTACTTCCTGTTCTATGTCTTTTATGGCATCTCTTTCCCTTATTACAGGTGTGCCGTTCTTGTTCTCTTTACCTACTTGTATATACCGTTCTTCTTTTGTTTCAGGGTGTTTACCGAAAACATCCACGAACCTTCCCCGTTTCTTTCCATTGGGTGTCTGAATGTATTTTTCATTGGTAACATCAAATCCTTTGTCTTTTAATTTTATTTCCATTTCTTTAATTTTCCCCTTGATGTTTCGGTCCTCTTTTTTCGAAATGATTGATAATGTTTATAATCGTTTTGAAACAACATTGATCTTATTAGTGTAATTGTATATTATAAGAATTTGGTTGGTGTATATCTCCGTCCTATTTTAAGCTTTCATCGTAATTGTAATTTTCCAAAGTCCAAGTAATAAAAATTTCTTGTATTAATTCTCCTAAAGAATGATAGATTATTTCAGGGGTACTTTTTGTATAATCACAATCCCATTCTCAAAATACAATATTATGATTGTGAAGATCAAAACAATAATGATTTCCATAACCATTTGGGCAGAATGGAACTAAGTGAAGAGGCATAGGATTATTTGCTTCAAAATGTTCAAATATACAGGTATTTTCTAGATTTATTTCTGTATATTTTTTATCTGTTAGAATATTATGAATTCCTAAAATAATATCTCCCATCATTGATAATCCATTTGTCTTGAATAAAAATATTTATAACTTCAAGAAATTCTAATTTATATTTCTTCTCAAAAAGACTAATGCCTTCTTTTTGGGCTGCGGGGAAATATGATATTATTTTATCAGAAAAGGACATTAGTTCCTCAAGTACCTTATTTATTAAGATGGTCTTTGTATTCATTTCTCCAATATTCTTTTTTTTGCTTTGTTAAACTCATTTCTGTCAATACCACTCGAATTTTTTATTAGGATGATTTACTTTATCGTTTCCCACCCTTCGATGATCCTTTTTATGCATTTCTTTAAAAAGAACATTTTAGTTCTGTCCATCATGGTGAATTTCAACAGTAGTACTATTTTTTTAAATGTTGGAGCATTACCAGTTTTTGAAGGTGGGACTAAAAGGTACCTATTTTTATGGATTCTGAGAAACGTTATCATATGAAAAATTAAATATCTGGCATAACTAAAATATTAGTTTATGTCATATAATCAAAATATTTACTCGATAATTTCAAAATAAAAATCAACACAATTGAATTTAATAAAACCTACAGGAGAAGAGTCAAATTTAAATTCTATTGTATATACATGTTCTTTTTTAATATATGAAAAGTTTGTTATTTCTATTTTTCCGATTGTATATGGATTTTTAAATTCAAAATCGAACCTTGCATTATGAACCAAAGAAAAGAAAAGTTTTGTTCTTATATTCATAAAATCGAAAGATTCAACTAAATCTTGTTGACCATTCCAATCTATTTCTATCTCTATGTTAACAGGATGGGTATTAGTATCTTCTATCCATTTTATTCCTTTAATACCAGACTCTTCCAGTACTATTTTATCAATTTCTTCATTTTTGTAAATGAGTTTTTTCATAATTATTTCGTTTTTATAGCAGTACCATTTTTAATTCTTTCAATTTCTTCATAAGTTGGAACATGGGTGTCTTTATTTGATATTCCGGTTTTAACCGTTCCATCTGGTAGTTTATTTGAGTATGATTTATGGGTATGACTAGTTCCGTGATTGATTTGAGTCTTTTTATCGAAATGTGTTTTATCCTGTAAAATATCGGTACGGCTGCCATCTGGATGAGTATATGATCCTTTTTGTGTAGTTTTTGTATCAATAATTTTGCCGTCAGTATCTCCAATGAATCTAGCTTTTTGGGAGTTTTGAGATGTTTTATTTATGGTTTTAGCAGTGTCGACCGCCTTGTCAGCACCTCTGAGTGCTTTAATCCCGGCACCGGCTCCTCCCGGTATTCCCGGTAAAGCCAGAGCCATGGCATCGGCCATTATTCCTATGCCATCGACAATAGCTCCCCCTATATTTTTAGTCTTGATATTATCTATCAGGCTGTTTACCCCTATGGAGAGACTGGTAAAGTCCCAGGCGGATTCAAACCATTTGCCGTTCCTGTCGGCAAACTTAAGCGGATTATTCGCCGCATAAGCGTAAGGCGACAGATGGTAATATTGTTCGCAAAGGGGGTCGATAGAGATAAAGCGGTTGTATAGCGGGTCTCTCCACCGCGCCCCGTTGTCGTAGAGGTGCAAGCCCAGTATGCTCTCGAACTCCATGTTCAGGTGCAGCCGGTTGTCTGTAGCAAGCGGTCCGTACAGGCTGGTGGGGATTCCCGACGGATAGTAGTCTGTCACCTGCTCGCGCGTCCCGTTCTCGTTCAGTATCATTACATTACTGCCCAGATGGTCGCGATAGTAATAGTGATATACATACGCCTTCGTCCCCTCGTCGTAGGTGATAAAGCCTCCGTCGAAACATATCCTGTCCAGAACAGAGAACGGTTTGTACGTGAAATTGTTTACGTAATGCAGCGATTCCGATCCTATGACGGGAGTTGTTTCCAGGCTGTCCTTTTCCAGTTCTCCCGGGAATTCCTGCAAGCTGTCTCTGTCCAGAACGGGACTGAGCAGGCGGGTGTTTCTCCAGGATTTCGAAACCGCCAGTTTTCGTCCGTCCGCCGCATAGCTGATACCGATGCGGTCATGTCCCCCGAAAGAGAATTCGGAAGGAAGATTCAACAGATTGAAAGATACGGACTGTATTCCTCTGGACAGATCTTTTATGCGATTCCCGTTGGCATCGTATGCCAGCCCCGGCATATAGACTCCCTGTGTAATCTGCGGTAGTTCCGACAGGTACCTGTCGTTTCCTTCGTCCCTCACCCAGTTTATCTGGTTCCCCTTGTAGGTGAATACGATGGCGTCTTCTCTGGAATCTTTCCAATGCCTGTTGATGCGGGTGATATTTCCGTTCAGGTCGTAAAAGAATTCTTCGTCGAAGTATGAAAAAACGCTTCTGGGATTGGTTAGTTCCGCCTTTGTCATCCGGTTGAGCCCATCGTACCGGTATGTCATCTGTTTGGTAACGGCCTGTGCTTTCCCTGAACTGTTTCGGGTAAAGCTGATTATGGTACTCGCTGTGATATTCCCGTTATAATATACCGGCCCGTCGCTGCAGAACGGGTTGGACGTATAGGCATTTACCTGCCAGAAGTGATTCCCTGCCCGTATGCTGTATATCCATCCTCTTATGTTGTAAGAGTAAGTTTCGGCCGCCAGATTTCCCGGTTTCCTCTGGCTGAGACGTCCCAGATTATCGTAGGTGAGGGAGGAGATCGTCCTCTCGGGTTGTCCGTCGATGGAATGTTTCGTTATCGTGGGTCTTCCCGCCCCGTCGTATTCGTAGGTGTATACTTCGGTATGGGATTGTTTTCCGGATGTCTGAGGGGCATTCCGGAGTATCATGGATGTTATGTTCTGCGTGTGTATCTTTTTTACGGGCTGTCCCCTGAAGTTATATTCCGTACTTTCGATATCCATTCCCCCCAGATGATTATTGGCGGCGGACTGTATCACTCTACCTTCGTAGTCGTAATAGAATACCGTTTTCAGGAACCCTCCGCTTTCGCTGTCCAGTATCCTGTCCCATTTTCCGGTGAGCATTCCCAGGTGTTCGCCGGTACTCCCGTCTGTTCCGTGGCGGGTATCCGGAATGCCTTCAGGTATATTATAAGCATAAGCGGTCCTGTCCGCCATAAGTTTTTTAAATGAATAACCGTCGTAAAAACTGACGGTGAGCAGTTGCACGCCGGTCAGGGAAATATCAGCCGGGAGCAGATATCCCGTACCCTGGAAGCTGTTTTCGCTTCCGTTCCATTCCGCATATACCGCTTTGCCGGCGATATCGGGTAACGTGGTGTTCCTGCATATTCCCGACAAGACCTGGCGGTTCATCCGGTCCGGAATATTAAAGGTCCATTCCCCCTTGGCGCGCTGATTTCCGTCCTGGGAAAAGACGGGATAGGACATTTTATCATATACTGTCTTTACCCAGTCGGTTCCCGGGAACCTTCTTTCCACACAACGTCCCAGCCCGTCGAACCGGTACACGTAGGCCGATTCCCGAAGGACTTCAAAGTCTGCATCCCAGCTACTGTTCGTCCTTAGCATATCCGAAGCCTTCGGAGACAGCACGAAAACCCGGTTTCCTTTTTTATCGTACACGTGGCAGGTGCTGGAGGCTGTCGTTCCGTTCATTTGCCGGAACATCACCAGCCGCCCCTGCTTGTCGGTAAAAGAGTAGGAGGGATTCCCGTCCTCGTCGGCGGAGAGGGTCACGTATAAAGTTCCCGGAGCATAATTCCCCTGTTTGTAGAGGACTCCGTTCTCTTCATAATAATAAGGAGCCGCCAGCTCCCCGGCCGAAGTATTCGTCAGGTATTCCGTCCTGCGGGCGTGGCCTCCGTTCACCCTCCAGTCTTTTCCCGGTCCGTATTCTTCCCGGGGGCGGTTAAGCATGGCATTTTCGTAGAATGTTTCGGAAAAGGGATGTGTTTCGTTCGGATAAACCCCCGACAGTACATTTTGTAAATGTTGTACGGTGACGAAATTTCCGTTATTTCCGCTTACCGGAGCCGGGTTCCATTCGCGGCAGGGCAGTCCACGCTCGTTATACTCGGTGTAGGTGATAAGGTCGGTGTTTCCTCCGGTAAAATTTTTCCGTACCGTTTCCCGCGGCATTCCCAACCCGTCGAAATACTGAATGGTGACGAGCGACTTGTTCTCATCGATGGCACTCTCCTCAGCAAAAGGCTGCAGGGGTTCTATGGCTTTGATGTAATTATGGCCCCTGTCCTGTCCTATAGCCTGGAATATGTACAGGATAGAAATATACAGGATGAGGGATCGTATATAAAACTGTTTCATAATATATTAAGCTGCTAAGGTTTAAGATTATATTCGTATTTTTTAATAAAGTAGGAATTATAATCCCTTATATTTTTAAGCCGTCCGTACGGATCGTATTCGTAAGTCGTGGTGATACCTCTTACATCGGTTTCGGAAATCGGCCCTATGGACGGATAATAAAGAAGAGTCGTCATTTCGTTTTCCGGTAATCTGTCCCGCAATTTGTTCAGCCAGTTCCCGATATCGGACAGGTAGAAAAGCCGGTTCCGGCTCGTTCCTATCGCCTCCAGTATGTTGTCTGTTTCCTGTGCGCTTTTTCTTTTGATCTCGGCGACCGGATGCGCTCCTTTATATGCCCAGAGGAAAGAGGCGAGTATTTCTCCTTTGTAAGATATCTGGGATATTTTGTTCTGGAAATACTGGTATTCGAATTCGGGGACATTGATAAATGCTGTTAAAGCATCGGAAGCGCGCGGCGTTTTTCCCAGGTCGAAACCCGATGCGGGAACGGGAGAGGAAATGTCGGCCGTATAAGTCCGGAGCAATAATAAGGTCTGCGGATCATAAACCATGCGTTTTGCCTCCACGATATATCCGTTGACGGTTCTTACTTCTGTTTCCACTTTATCGCAGAAAGAACCGTTCGCCGGCATCAGGTAGGAATAATAAACGACCTCATAGTTCCTGTCGGAGCGCTCCCGCTCTTCACTTAACGGAAGCTTCATAAGATATAAGTTATAGTCTCTTTCAAGGTTTTCATACGGATAGGTATAACGTACCGTATTGGTTATGGGGTTATCACCCCCTCTGTATTCCGTCTCCCTTTTCATTTTTAGCAGTTTTTTATAGGGCTGCAGCTTGAAGTTGGAAGAAAAATAATCCTTCGTAGGAGATTTTTTGACATTTATTACTTTGTCTTTTCCATTTTCGTCTTTTACAGTTTCTTCTACAATGACCCCCAATCCCGCTAACCGGAAATCGGCTGTTGCGAACATACCGGCCGAGAACCAGTGGGCTACCGGGTCTTCTTTAACGGAATATTCATATTCTACTGTTTTTACGATGGAGTCGGGTTGTTGCGGATCCCAGTATTCCTGTTTGACCAGATTTCCCCGTTTATGCGCATTTGACGTAAAGAAACGGTTGGCTGCGGGTTGCAGGGGATTTAAATAGAAAGTTCCGTTTTCTCCTTCGTCTTCCGTATCGCGCCCGCTATTAAAATAATGAGTTATACGGGGTAATGTCCGGAAATCTTTATTTCCGATATCCCCGTATACTTCGTCTACCTTTTGATATTCTATCTTGGGCTCTCCCTGTATTGTATTGTATAATCCTGAAGTGGATTGAGTGGCAAGCCTATAACAGACCTCGGGAACCTGCTCTCCCTCTACCGATAAAATCAGGGCGAAAGATTCTGAGAAATAATCGATGTAGGCGGGTAAATTGCCTCGGGAATATAGCCCGTCTTCGTAAATAAAATTTTTGGTGACGGTGCGGTCGAAGAAATTCGCATTTATTTTTTTAATCCGCAGGCCTCCACCCTGCTTCATATGCATTTTTTGAGGAGCTTTGATCTGTTTGATATATGAAATATGTATTTTTCCGTACAATATATAAGGGGAACATTCCCGGTTATAATCCTGTCGAAGCCTTTCGGGAAAATCGGCGTGCGGATTATGGAGTTCCAGTGTATAATATCCTCCTTCCTTAAGTTCGATATCAAATCCGTTCGGTTTCTTTTCAACGGCAGGTAAGTCTACATATACCCTGTTTGTTTCGATTCCGTTCTTTTTTATGGAAATAAAAGGAACATTAGAATTGTCATATGTGCCCGGTGCTGTAAAATTGTGGTCGTTCTTAAGTTCACATCCGTTTGTCGTTTTAATTTCATCAATATAAAGGTAATAATATTTACTTAAGTCTATAGATATTTTAGGCGTTTTTTCGGATTCGTCCACATGAATAGAAGAAGAAATAACATCGTTAGGGCCGAAATTTCCTAATCCGCATAATGTAGTGAGTATGGTATCGTACACGGCTTCAGTCATGTAAGGTTTTATAGGAGTAAACGATTCCGAAGAATAAGTGTGCGGTTCCCATGTGAAATGAACCGATCCTCCTGTCGGATAGGTAATGTCTGTGAGAGTCCCGTACAAAGGATATGAAGGGCTCGGTTCCCGGTTTGCCCCTTCTCCTTTACCTTGGTTATATCCCGGATGGCTGAATTTGGGAATATGGATTGTCGCAGGATATTCGTTGTTATATCCCCAATGGTCGATACCTGCCGAATAGTCTTTATACCAGGGCATATCGTGATTGCCGTAATAACCGAATTCGTATAATCGCTGCCGTCCGTTTCCATTTTCATCTAATGCTTCTTCGTCGATACGGTCGAGACAAAGGGCGAATTTAGTTTTGTTCTTAAATGACCGGAAATAGGAATAAGTGAAATTGTAGCGTTTGATATATTCTTCCTGCATATTCTGAACATAGAGTTTATCGAGCCGGGTATGGTCTTCCGGGATATCTTCCCGGGAGACGGTATTGTCGGTTATGAACGTCACGACGGCGTCTTCGGCAATAATCCGGTCCAGTCTTTTGGGCGACACGGAGATTTTTCGGTAGGGAATATTGTTGGTATTCAAATAGGATGAATAATAGTTATCATAATCAGGAACGCTGATATCGGCCCGGGTTCTGCTGGCGAAAACGCCCGACTCTATATCGTATTTCTTGTTTTCGGTATAAGTAAAACGGATAATATCGTTTTGGGGTGTTACTATTTTGCTTAAATGCCAGGAGGATACGTATTTAATAGTGTCATTCTGGATATCGGTTGGTCCTATATCCGGACTGCAACTTTTATAGGGATGATACGAATATTCCGGTTCATCAAAGTAATATAATATTCCTTTTTTATCGCGCATGGAAAAATAGGAAGGAAAACGGATGTCGACCAGTTCCACCGGGCTGTCGGTTTGCAGAACGGCATGGTGTTCATCTGTCAATATGAATACTCCGGAGTATCCCAGGAAGTTAAAACTGTACCTGTCCGGAGTCGCATCGAGATAGCCGCCTTCATACTCCTGATAAAAGCGGTTTTGCGGATGTAGTACGTTTAGGATATGGTCGGTGCTATGAAAGTTGGGCTCATAACTGTATTTTTTATTTTGAATAAATTCCAGCAATTCAAAATCTCTATTTGTCAGGCGATGGTATCCCCGGATTCTTATATCAAGCATTTCCGGGTTTGCGGGAGGGGCGCTGTTGCCTACATTAATGAGAACCTCATCCGGATATCCGCATACCGAGCGGGAAATACAACCGCCGGCGTTTAGTGCCCATCCCAGCCCAACGCGTCCGGATAATTCTGTTGCTTTGATGCCTCCACCGTGATAGCTGATAGATATAGGAACGGTCAGGTCGTTATATGTCAATTCGTACAACGGTATATTGATTTGTGGCAAACCGTAAAAATAGCTGACCGGAAATTCGGTATATTTGCATAAAGTGGACGCTTCGGGCGACGGAGGAAGTACACAAGGATACTGTCCTGCCGTGGGTTGAACAGTCGTTTCGGAAGCAGTTTCAGCCTGAAGACCGGTAGAGATACATATCTCTGTCAGAAAAAGAAGTAAAAATAGTTTTTTCATGAAAAATTTAAGTAATGTAATGTCCTTATAATATTGTTATACCCATATTCCGTATAGAATAATGTAATTTTTTAAAACAAAAATAATGTATATAATTTAAATTTTAAAATAATGTAACTAAAGAAATGTATAATAAACAAAAAAACAGGCTGTCGGGTATTCCGGACAGCCTGTTTTATAGCGTTCTAAAAAAGGTTTGTTGTTAATCTTTTTCTCCCATATATATGGAGCAAGCACCGAACGTGAGCTTGCGGCAACGCGTGCGGGTAAACCCGGCACGCTTGAATATTCCGAGCATGGCGTCTCCCTGGGGAACGGCGGCGATAGAGCGGGGCAAGTAGCTGTAGGCTCCTTTGTCTTTCGATACAAGCCGTCCTACGGCAGGAATAAGAGTGAACGAGTAAAACTTGTACAGTTGTTTGTAAGGTGTTTTCTCCGGGGTGGACAGTTCTATGACGGAAAGTACACCTCCGGGACGAAGCACGCGGTACATTTCGGCGAATCCCTGTTCAAGGTGTTCGAAATTACGTACACCATAAGCTACGGTGACGGCGTCGAAGCTGTCGTCTTCCGGTTTCAGTTCCAGGCAATCCTGTACTTCGAATTTTATTTTATCGCTCAGTCCCTCTGCCGACGCTTTTTGCCGGGCGATGGACAGCATGCCGTCGGAAAGGTCTATGCCCAGGATATAGTCGGGAGATAACTGGCGGTTCAATAGTATGGCGAGGTCTCCGGTTCCTGTTGCAACGTCCAGGATGCGTTTCGGCGAATAAGGAGCCAGCATCTTAACGGCTACGTTCCTCCACCATTTGTCTATCCCGAAGGTCATGGCACGGTTCATGAAGTCGTAAGCCGGGGCGATGGAGTCGAACATGTCTCTTACCTGCTCGGTCTTCTCTTTCTGTTTGTCGTACGGGAGAATTTCCTCCGCTTTATATTTTGTCATATCGGCACACAAGTTAAACAACCCTTATTTCCTGCGTTCTTTGAGGAATTGGGTTACGTTCTTTTCGATACGTGCGGCTACGTCGGAGAGATTCGCTTTCACAAATTTTTCTCCGGTTATATGCTCGTAAAGTTCTATATAACGACCGGATACGCTGTTGCAGTATTCTTCGGTCATTTCAGGTACTTTTTGTCCTGTTTGACCCTGGAAACCGTTTTGTATCAGCCATTGGCGCACAAACTCTTTGGATAACTGACGTTGCTCTTCTCTTTTGGCGAGACGATCTTCGTAGCCGTCGGCATAGAAATAACGGGAAGAGTCCGGCGTGTGTATTTCGTCCATCAGAATAATTTTGTCGCCTATTTTACCGAATTCGTATTTTGTGTCTACCAGGATGAGGCCTTTTTGCGCGGCCATCTCACATCCTCTTTGATATAGTGCGAGAGTATATTTTTCCAGTTGTTCGTAGTCTTCTTTTGAAACGATGCCTTGTGCGATGATTTCTTTTTTCGAAATATCTTCATCGTGTCCGGCTTCGGCTTTAGTAGTAGGGGTGATGATCGGGTGAGGAAACTTCTGGTTCTCTTTCATTCCTTCGGGCATTTTTTCTCCGCAGAGGCTCCTTTTTCCTTCTTTGTATTCCCGCCAGGCGTGTCCTGTGAGATAACCTCTCACGACCATTTCTACTTTGAACGGTTCGCAACGTAATCCTACCGTGACCATAGGGTCGGGAGTGGCGATTTTCCAGTTAGGGAGAATGTCTGTCGTCGCGTCCAGGAACTTGGCGGCAATCTGGTTCAATACCTGCCCTTTGTAGGGTATGCCTTCGGGAAGTATGACATCGAAAGCCGAAATACGGTCGCTGGCCACCATGACCAGTAAATCGTTGTCGATACTGTACACATCACGTACTTTTCCGTGATACACTCCCTGTTGACCCGGGAAGGTAAAATCTGTTTTTACTAAAGCATTTTTCATTTCTGTAATACTTATGTGTTTATTGTTTAGTGAAGAATGTTATTCTTGTTTTTCTTCTTTTTTCTTTTCAGCACGTTCGTTTTTTTGCTTTTCGTCATATTTTTCGTAAGCTTCCACGATACGCTGAACCAGCTTGTGACGAACGATGTCTTTTTTGTTGAATTCTACTTTTCCTATGCCTTGTATGCCTTTCAGTATGCGTATGGCCTGTATCAGGCCGGACGTCTGGGTAGGCGGCAGGTCTATCTGTGTCATATCTCCCGTGATTATCATCTTGGCATTCATACCCAGACGTGTCAGGAACATCTTTATCTGGTGGGTGGTCGTATTCTGGGCCTCGTCGAGAATAATCACAGCATCGCTCAAGGTACGTCCCCTCATAAAGGCGAGCGGGGCTATTTGAATGACATTGCTTTCCATATATTCTTTCAGTTTGGCCGCCGGAATCATGTCCTGCAGCGCATCGTAAAGCGGCTGGAGATAAGGGTCTATTTTATCTTTCATATCGCCCGGCAGGAAGCCTAATTTTTCTCCCGCTTCTACGGCAGGGCGGCTGAGAATGATTTTCTTTACTTCCTTGTTCTTAAGCGCACGTACGGCGAGTGCGATAGCTACGTAGGTTTTGCCCGATCCGGCAGGTCCCAGGGCGAATACGAGGTCGTTAGTCCCGAAAGCCGTTACCAGTTTCTGCTGATTCGGGGTACGCCCTACGATGGGTTTGCCGTTTACTCCGTATATGATAAGATGGTCTTGTTTTACTTCTACAGGTGCGGCACCTCTTATGATGTCGATAATGATCTCCTCTGTAAGCTGGTTGTACCGGGAACAATAATCTTCCAGTTCTTTGATCTTGGTTTCGAAAGCTGCAGTTTCTTTTTCGTCGCCGATAACTTTTAAAACATTACCCCGGGCTGCCAGACGTAATTTAGGGAAAAGATTTTTGATAAGTTGTATATTGCTGTTGTTTACACCGTAAAATACAACCGGATCGATGTTGTCTAAAATGATTACTCTTTCTATCATGCAATAATGAAGAAACTTTTTTTCATTGTTAATATTGAGAAAGAAAAACGAAAACCGCCGCATCACACGGTTTAGGTATATATTTATGTTACAAAGGTAATAAATATGTCAGGATAAGCGATCCTGCTGTCATTATTTTTTAGATAAAATATCCTGCCATACTTTTTCGAGGTAGCTTTCCGTGAGGCGGGCTACTGCGTAATCTCCAATGGAACTGTTCTCAATACATTTATAAGCGTCCAAGTGTTCACCGGAACATGAAATATATATTGTGTAGAATTTTGCGTTTATGATGCGGTGTGAAAGGACATGTCTGCAGACGTAAGGAATACTTTGAATGTAAAGCGTGTTTATGCCGGTGAATAATTCTTTGTATCCGGGTGTTTTTTGAATTTCGTCCAGATTCATTTCCCGGTCGGTTTCAATGAGGGGAAATTCATAAAGGTTTCTCCAGATATCGTTTCCGTTGCGGCGATGTATCCATGTCTTGTCTTCAAGGATGATATGGAAATAATTGAAATAACGGGGTTTGACAATAGCCTTCGTTTGTTTTAGAGGATATTTTTCTGTTTGTCCTTCTGCATAAGCCAGACACTTGCCTGATAGGGGACACTCGTTGCATTTGGGAGAACGGGGAAGGCAATGGAGCGCGCCGAACTCCATCAGGGCCTGGTTGTATTCACCCGGATTTTTCCGGTCGAGTAATTCGTTTGCCAGGCCGGAGAACAGTTTTTTTCCCTGGGTGGAGTCGATAGGTGTATCTATGGCAAAAAGCCGGGACAGTACGCGATAAACATTCCCGTCTACCGTAGCATAAGGAAGTCCGTAGGAGAAAGAACAAATAGCGGCTGCAGTGTATTCTCCGATACCTTTTAGCCCGAGTACTTCTTTGTATGTTTTCGGGAAACGGCCTGCATATTTTTCGGCCATGAACCGGGCGGCGGCATGGAGATTACGCGCACGGCTGTAATATCCCAGTCCCTGCCAGTATTTCATAACCTCGTCGTTATCGGCTTCGGCCAGGGATACGATATCGGGAAACCGGCTTATAAAACGGATATAATAATCCAGTCCTTGTGCTACGCGGGTTTGTTGCAAAATAATCTCTGATATCCATATCCGGTACGGGTCGGCCGTATGCCTCCAGGGTAAATCCCTTTTGTGTATCCGGTACCATTGTATAAGTTCCGGGGCTATAGGTGAATCGTTGTCTTTGTTTTCGTACATATCTGCAAAATTAGTAAAAAGGAGGTAAAGCGGTGTTATCTTTCATCTTTTATATCTATTTTTGTAAAACAATAAAAAATAAGAATAATGGGTAAAATGAAACAGGTCATATATAGCCGGGATTGGTTGGCTATGCATCCTTACCAGAGTTCTGCCAGGACCGATTTTTACTATACGACACTGGCGAATAAAGCATGCGAATCTATTTCGAACCGTATGGGCGGGATATATGAAGAAGATGTATTGTATCTGAGTTCTGAAGAACGCAAGGAATTAAGCTGCATGTTGCTTTGTTATTTCGAAGATATAATATCACAAGCGGGTATGTTCGCAGCTTTGGTCCGCATACATGAAGAACGTTTCGGCACTCCTCTGCCTTTTTTCCGGATTACGGAAGATTATGTAAAAGGGGAAATAAATAAAGAAGACCTGCAGTTTCTGATATGGCATTATTATATGCAGCTGAATAATCTGGATTTTCCGTTTTCTCCCCTTACTCCTCTTTTCTCCGATATGGCGGAGGATGTTATGGCTTTGCTGGAGCCGGAGTACGAGACCGCGCCTGAGAATGATAAATTACAGGCTTTTTTCCATGTAGATGATAAAGAAGCTTCCGATATATATGCTTTACATAGTAAGTTTTTCTGGTTGGGGACAGAGTCTTATCTGTTTTGCGGTGACGGACTTTTGTTGCAGGATAGTGTAGAGGAACTTGCCGAAGAAGCTAAATCCAACGGTATGGAAGAGCAGTTGCCCGATCTGGTGAATATGTCCTGTAATGATTTTGCCTATAACAATATTACGGAGTTCTTTTCTTTCTCCGCTCCTCGTTGGCTGGCCGAAATACTGGGAAAAGAACATGTCGCTTATAAGGGACTGACGAGCCTGGGAAAGAAGTATTCCGGTTATTTCCTGTATGAAAGGGAAGAAAACGATTATACTTATTTTCGTCATATTGCCACAGGTACGGAATTGGAGGTGAATAAGTTGTCACTGAAAGGGTTCCCGAAAGAGATGAAAAGCGAAGACGTGATCTTATTTGCCGGATTTATACGCTGGTCGGCTGGCTGGTGGTTTGTCGGGCAGGTGAGAAGTTATGAAAAGAACGAAGAATTGCTTGATGAAATTTCGGGGAATGAAGATGAGTATAACTTGTTCGAACCGGAGGCAGAACTACCGGAAGAGGAACAGGAAATTATCCTTAACGATGTACTGGCTGATTTGGGGGAAGGTGACGATGCGATAAGTGAAGAAGATGCGGCCTGGCAGGCTGTGCTGAATGATGAAATAGGGAAAGAGTATTTTCTTAAACGTTATGAGTCCGGTGATATACCTGCCCTGAATTTCTTTAACGATGAAAATAACCTTATGCAGGATAATATAAGGTTTATACTGGACTATGTAAAACGCTAATATGTAAATGCCATGAAACAGAAGTTATCAGTTTTTTTATTGTTCCTGTTATGGGCAATGCCTTTGTTTGCCGCAGTACAGGTAGATACGGTCGTTGTGAGAGCAAGCCGTATGAACAGGGAAGTGAAGAATGTCGTTATTTTGCCGGCGGATTATAATGAATCGGCACTCTATCCGGTTATCTATTTGTTACATGGTTACGGAGGTGATTATAGTTCCTGGCTTAAAATTAAACCTGATTTGCCGCAGCTGGCAACGGAAAAGCAAGTAATCTTTGTTTGTCCCGACGGATTGAGCAGTTGGTATTGGGATAGCCCTGTCAATAAAGATATGCAATTCGAAACCTACGTATCCAAGGACCTTGTCGGATATATGGACGCTCATTATCGTACTGTTGCCGATCGTTCGGGACGTGCTATTGCCGGATTGAGTATGGGCGGACACGGTGCTTTGTGGTTATCTATCCGCCATCGGGACACATTCGGTGCAGCCGGAAGTATGAGCGGAGGCGTAGATATACGCCCGTTCCCTGAAAAATGGAAAATGAGCGTACAATTGGGCGAAAAGAATAAGAATCCTGAAGTTTGGGAAAAGCATACGGTAATTAATCTTGTCCCTACGCTGAAAAACGGAGACCTGGCTATGATTATCGATTGCGGATATGACGATTTCTTTTTTAAAGTAAATAATAATATGCACAATGAATTGTTGAATAGAGGCATCATGCACGATTTTATTGTTCGCCCCGGAGGACATACTTCGAAATACTGGAATAATTCCATTGATTATCAGATTGTATTCTTTAAAAAGTATTTCGAAAACGCCCGTAAATAGTAAATCTAAATTTATATGTTAACAGAAAGGGCGTTTTTACACAAATGATGTTAAATCAAGAAGTATTTTCACATAATTATTTGGAGAAGACCTCTTGAAGGATTACATTTGTACTATGTTTTTTCATAGTATTAGATTTAAGGTTTACAAAATTGGGCTGTTGTGAAACAGCCTTTTTTGTTTTTATGGCAGTTTGTCTATTACTTGTTGTGAATAGGAGATAACATATTAAGATGGAAATAAAAAAGACGGGTATTTCAAGATATCCGTCTTTCTTTTGAATATTTTATTCGTTATTTATTGAATAACCTCGGTTGGGTGTATGCGGAATGCCAACGTATCGGAGCCTGTTTGTCCCGAAACTTTGTATTCTACTTTGCGTAAAGAAACAAGAGGCTGTTGCAGATCTCTTGTTTCATACTGTTTTACATAACGGTTCGTCGCAATATATTTATCTTTGCCGGTTTCTATATGGGTGTCAAGAATCTTTTGTGCTTCTTCTGCTTGCTTGGTATAGGAGAATGAACGTTCTTTATCGAACTTGACATACGATTCATGATCGTTCGGAGTTTCATTGAGGATATCCCGGTAATTTTTCAGAGTCTCGGCGTGCCGCATGTCATTCCCGTATTTCCTTTGGGCCTCTTTATATTTTTTCAGGTATTCACTGTGCCGCATTATTTGGTTTTTCTCGTCCAGTTGTGCCGCATAATTTTTTTCCTCAGCATCTTTTGTATAAGACTCCAGCAGGGCATCGTATGCTTTTCCGGCTTGCTCTTTATAATAATCCAGACTGTCTTGTGCCGTTATTATTTTAATTTCTATATCGGAAAGATATTCCACATCGTCTGCTCTGGCCGGCTTTACCGTTTTGCCTTGTACAGGCAGTGTGAGTGTTTTATTTTTTACCTGGGATTTTACATGCGCATTAAAAGCTCCTTTATAATCACCATCGGCAACTCCGCCGCAAGAGGAAAATATAATCGTCATGCAAACAGTAGCGGAAAATAATTGTTGTACTCTTTTCATTTTCGGACAAATTAATTAGAACTACAGGTATGTTTTGTTACAAAGCTAACCTTTTTCCTGAAAAAAATAAGTATTTCACGTAAATACTTTGTAAGTTTGTAATTTATAAAGTGAAAAAGATTGTGTGTATGTTGACTGCTTCTATTGAAAAATATTTACGTAAAAACGGATATGGACAGATAATGCTTAAGTCCGTACTTATCGATATGGACGGAGTTTTGTACGACTCCATGAAAAATCATGTGCGGGCCTGGTATCTTACGATGACAGCTATAGGTGTGGATTGTACCGAAGAGGAATTTTATTTGTATGAGGGTAGAACAGGCGCCAGTACGATTAAGTTATTATTTCAGAGGCAATTCGGCCGTGATGCGACAGAAGAGGATGTGAAGAGATTATATGCTGAAAAAGTCCGTCATTTTCATGAGTTGCCCCCCATTCAGCCCATGCCGGGTGCAGATGTTTTACTGGAGAAAATAATTGCTGAAGGATTACGCCCCGTATTGGTAACAGGATCGGGACAAAAATCTTTGCTGGAAAGTTTGAATAAAGATTATCCGGGAGTATTTGCTCCGGAATATATGGTTACGGCTTTTGACGTGAAGTACGGGAAACCTCATCCGGAACCTTATCTTATAGGTATGAAGAAAAGTCATGCGAAACCCTGGGAAGCGATAGTCGTGGAAAACGCTCCGTTGGGCGTGGAAGCCGGTGTTGCTTCCGGCGCATTTACCATAGCAGCAAATACAGGACCTATGCCGGATGAAGAGTTATGGGCTTCCGGCTCTGATGTATTATATCATTCCATGCAGGATCTGGCCGACCATTTCGGCGAATTATCGGAAGCTTTTAAGAATACGATTGTAAAATCATAAGAATTTGAAGTTCATGGAACAAGCGATTCTATTTACCGAAGATATTGTAAATACTTCTCAAGATTTTCTTAATGCATGCGATTATGACCGGCTTTTTGTTCTTACCGACGAACATACCCGGAATCTCGCGTTGCCGTTGTTTCCTTCTTCCCATTTGTTGAATCTGGCTGATCAGATAACAATCGGAGCAGGCGATGTACATAAGAATATGGATTCTTTAGTTGCGGTATGGCAGGTTTTGAGCCGGAATGGGGCGACCCGTAAATCTTTACTGGTAAATCTGGGTGGCGGAATGATTACCGACTTGGGAGGATTTGCGGCATCTGCCTTCAAGCGCGGTATACGGTTTGTCAATATTCCTACTACATTATTGGGTGCGGTAGATGCGGCGGTAGGCGGTAAAACGGGAATTAATTTTAACGGATTGAAGAATGAAATAGGCGTTTTTAATCCTGCAGAAGGTGTATTGATCTCCACCCAGTTTTTTTCTTCCTTGTCCCGTCATGAACTTTTATCGGGATATGCCGAGATGCTGAAGCACGGACTTATCAGTAACAAGGATGTATATCAAAAGCTTTTGGCATATGATTTTGAATATTTATCTTTAACCGAAATGCTGAGGTTGCTGGAAGAATCGGTGAAAGTGAAAGAACATATAGTAAAAATCGATCCTTGTGAGAAGGGTGTCCGTAAAGCCCTGAATCTGGGGCATACGGTAGGTCATGCCTTTGAAAGTTTATCTCATGAACAAAACTCTCCGGTTCCTCACGGATTTGCAGTGGCCTGGGGATTAGTCTGCGAATTACTGATTTCACACCAAAAATTACAATTCCCTTCTGCTGTAATATCTGTTTTCTCCAGATATGTATATGATAATTACGGGGCATTTCCGTTTAGTTGCGATGACTATGAGCATTTGTATGATTTAATGACCCATGATAAGAAAAACGAAGCCGGAGTGATTAACTTTACGTTGCTTTCGGAAGTGGGAAAACCTGTTATCAATCAAACGGCCGATAAGGAAACGGTATTTATTGCTTTTGACCTGTACAGGGACTTGTTCCGGTTATAGCCAGACTTTGAGAACGTTAAGTTCCTGACAAGTATAAAATGCATTTTTAAGGACAAAAAAGTATCTGAAAAATTTTGCCGGTAAAGTAAAAAACAGTACTTTTGCATCACATTTGAACGGGGTGTAGCTCAGCCCGGTTTAGAGTACGCGTCTGGGGGGCGTGTGGTCGCAAGTTCGAATCTTGTCACCCCGACTGTTCAAATAGAAGGAATTAAGTGAAAGCTTAATTCCTTTTTTATTTTCCTGATGAATATATTTACTGTCGATGATTAAATTTTACATTATCTTACGGTTTTAATGTAACGCTACGCCAGCATTATACAATGAAAGGATATAAAAAAGGGAGATATCATTGATTCTCCCTTTTCATATCTTTTGGAATTGTCCGGGTTATCCGTAACAAATATCTCCGTTTTCATTGCGGAATTCGTCAAAACTTTTGTTGTATTGGTTCATTGCGCGTAAGCTCATACCCATGCTGGAGAATCCTCCGTCGTGATATAAATTCTGCATGGTTACTTTGCGGGTGTAATCTGAGAACATCATGACACAATAGTCTGCGCATTCGTCTGCCGTGGCATTTCCCAGAGGGGACATACGGTTGGCAAAATCCATCAGGGAGTCTATGCCTTTGACACCGCTACCTGCTGTAGTCATCGTAGGAGACTGGGAAATGGTATTGATACGTACGTTCTTTTCTCGTCCGTAAATATAACCGAAGCTGCGGGCAATAGATTCCAGCAACGCTTTTGCATCGGCCATGTCATTATATCCGAAAAGCGTGCGTTGAGCTGCAACGTACGACAATGCTACGATGGAACCATATTCGTTGATGGCGTCCAGTTTTTTAGCAACTTGTATCATCTTATGAAACGAAACGGCGGATATGTCGAGTGTTTTATCGAGCAGGTCGTAATCCAGATCGTCGTATGGGCGTTTTTTTCGTACGTTCGGAGACATACCGATGGAATGTAAAACAAAATCTATTTTACCTCCCATAATCTCCATAGATTTGGAAAATACCATTTCCAGATCTTCGATATTTGTTGCATCCGCTGGGATAATCTCGGCATGAAGTTTTTCTCCTAATTCCGATACCTGACCCATACGTACCGCCACGGGAGTGTTTGTAAGTGTAATGATAGCACCTTCTTCTACTGCTTTTTCGGCAACTTTCCATGCAATGGACATATCGTTCAATGCACCAAAGATGATACCTCTTTTACCTTTTAATAAATTGTTCGCCATATACAAGCTTTTTAGTTTTCAATTTGATTGCACATATTTGTGCACATTGTGTTATTTTTGGCTGGCAAATATACAACTATTTTTTAACGTAACAATATTTTTTCTTATTTTGTAATCTCTATATTGCAATTTAGGGGAATTATTTATTTTTCGAAACAGATATAAATACTATCTAAAAGAATATTCCTTTCCTGTGTTTTATAATTGCAATACATTCGTAATAATGAAATGTTTCTTATATTTGCGTAGTAATAAGAATAAAAACAAAAAGAAATTATCATGAGCAAACCATATGTAGTAGGAATTGATATTGGGGGAACCAATACGGTATTCGGGATTGTTGATGCCAGAGGAAACGTTCTGGCCAGCGGTTCTATAAAAACGCAGAAATATGCGGCCATAGGCGATTATGTCAATGATTTATATAACGAACTGACTCGTTTGCTGGAACAGGAGAATGTAGCTGATCAGATAGCCGGAATCGGAGTGGGAGCTCCAAATGCCAATTATTTTACCGGGAATATAGAAGCAGCTGCAAATTTGCCGTGGAAAGGCGTTATACCGTTTGCGCAGATGCTGAGAGATAAATTTGGCATTCCGGTGTCTATTACCAACGATGCAAATGCGGCGGCGATAGGTGAAATGACTTATGGGGCTGCACGAGGTATCAAAGATTTTATAATGATAACTTTGGGTACCGGAGTGGGTAGCGGTATCGTTATAAACGGCCAGCTGGTTTATGGACATGACGGTAATGCCGGTGAACTTGGACACGTTATCGTGCGCCGGAATAACGGACGGTTATGTGGTTGTGGCCGTACGGGATGCCTGGAGGCTTATGCTTCGGCGACTGGTGTGGCACGTACGGCAAGAGAATTTCTGGAGTTGCGTAATGATTCGTCTGTTCTCCGGCAAATCCCGATTCAGGATATTACGTCCAAAGACGTGTATGACGCCGCTACGTCCGGAGATAAACTGGCTCAGGAAATTTTTGAATATACCGGTACTATTTTGGGAGAGACTTTTGCCGATTTTGTGGCATTTTCCAGTCCTAAAGCGATTATACTATTCGGAGGGTTATCAAAGTCGGGCGAACTGATTATGCGCCCCATACGTGAAGCTCTTGAAAAAAATCTGCTTACCATTTATAAAGGCAAGGTACAGGTATTGCTTTCGGAACTGAAAGAAAGTGATGCTGCCGTTCTGGGTGCAAGTGCATTGGGATGGGAAGCTAAATAATAAAGTGAAGATTAAAAAATAAAAAAGGTATTTCCGCGCAAGCAGAAATACCTTTTTTATGGAGCGATTTATTTTATTTGGATTATGTTTCGAGTGCTGTAAGTTTATTTTTCAATGGATTGGAATACATTGTCAGCATCATTTTTCTCAGGAATTCCTCATCGCGGTTGGGAACATCGGTAATTTTAGCCAATTGGTTGTTGATATAAGTCACGAAGGTTTCATGGTCTTCTCGTGTATATTTATTTGCGAATAAGTTTCCCTCATGCAGAAGGTCATAAGCGACGTAATTTCCCGGGTATATCCGGTAATTGGAATGTATCGACTGATCCATTACCTTTATGGCAGCTTCCAGTATTTCCGGCTTATTATCGTTGGGACAGATGCTTTCCAGGCTTTTATTGATGCAAGGTGATAATTCGAAATGAATATGCCCTTTGTAGCCCAATAACCCTATTTCCATACTGTGCAGGTCATCCTCCTGTGTTTTCTTATATTCGGGGTTGTCACGTTTCAAAAGAAATTCTTTTGCTTTCAGGTAATCGCAGGGATCATATTCATACGATATGGTTACGGGTATGATATTTAATTCTTTCAGATTGGATAACAGATCACGGTCGCCTGCGAGACCGAGCATTTTGAGCAAACTTTCCTGTGTACGGTCGTTCGAGTCTTTTGCCCTTCCTTCTCGTTGGGCGATCCATAGCGACTGTTTTTTTTCCCGTATGGTATAATGTATATAAGCTGATAGCTGGCAGGCCGCTTCCAGTGTTTTGCGTTTACCTACATCCCGTTTTACGATGAAACTTTTGTTGAGCCTTACCAGATCCGATATCCAGTCAAAAATCAACAGGTTATCTCCGATAGCAACTTCGCTGGATTCAAAACCTTTCTTGATAAGCAGCAAGTTCAGGAAAGACGCATCCAGAACTATGTCACGGTGATTTGACATGAACACATAGCTACCGCTGTGCGATATGTTTTCAAATCCTCCGCCATCTACTCCTGACGAAGTGGTTTTTGCCAGGTGTTCCAGAAAAGGAACCATGACCGTCAGCTGGAAATCTCTTTTTGTCTTTAAAGATAAGAGCTTCTGGCTGAAAAGATTATAATCTACATCGTGTAGGACATATTTGACTGCATGTTCAAATTTATCTTCCTTGACTAATGATTTCATTTTTTCCTGAAATTCCTCGTCATAGAAAGGCCGGATGTCTTCAAATTCTAACGATTTTTCCATAGTTCTATCCATTTATTACCACTACATAGTAAATGTTTATTTCTTGTTTAAGTTACTCATGCATTAGCGGTTTATACTTCCCGGTTTTGCATGTAGTTACGCCATTTGGCTATTACATTAGTTATATCTTCCGGTATCTCCGAGTCGAAGAACATGCTTTCTCCGGTGCGGGGATGCTTGAATCCCAGTGTCTTGGCATGTAAAGCCTGCCGGGGACATACTTCAAAACAATTCTGTACAAATTGTTTGTATTTTGTAAAAGTGGTCCCTTTTAATATCTGGTCTCCTCCATAGCGGGCGTCGTTGAACAGAGTATGGCCGATATATTTCATATGGACTCTGATCTGATGAGTGCGTCCAGTTTCCAGGCGGCATTCCACTACCGATACATATCCCAGTCTTTCAAGAGTCGTATAATGAGTAACGGCACTCTTGCCATAGTCTCCGTCAGGGAATACGGTCATTTGTAGTCTGTCTTTCAGGCTGCGTCCTATATTCCCTTCTATACGTCCGTCGTTTTCTTCCATAGTTCCCCATACCAGAGCTACGTATTTTCTCTGAGTTGTTTTATGGAAGAATTGTAATCCTAAATTTGTTTTAGCTTCAGGCGTTTTGGCTATTACCAATAATCCTGAAGTATCTTTATCGATGCGGTGAACCAATCCTAACCGCGGATCACTCACATCGTATTGGGGAACATTTCGGAAATGATATGCTAACGCATTTACCAAAGTTCCGCTATAATTCCCGTGTCCCGGATGCACTACCAGTCCGGGTTGTTTATTAACGACCAGTACATCTTCGTCTTCATAAACTACATTTAACGGGATGTCCTGGGGAATAATTTCAAATTCATATCTGGGCCTGTCCATTACCACGGCAACCACATCAAGGGGTTTTACACGATAATTGGATTTTACGGCAACTCCGTTTACTAATATACATCCTGCTTCCGCTGCTTGTTGTATCCGGTTTCTGGATGCATTTTCCAGGCGGCTGACTAGAAATTTATCGACCCTTAACAAGCTTTGACCTTTGTCGGCGACGAATCTGAAATGTTCGTATAATTCCCTTTCTCCTTCGTCCGATACGATGATATCTTCATCTTCCGGATATTCTTTAATTTTTTCTATCATTCAAACCAAGATGTTTCGGATTCTTCAGGATTATTTACCGTATTCAGGAACAGGCTGTCGTTTTCGATAGTCGTTTCTCCGTTTCCTACACTTAGAACAACAGTGGAACTGGCAGGGATCTTATCTCCTTTATATATTTCCCGTCCCTGGTAGCTCATGCCCATGACGAGGTCTTTAAATTCTGAATTTATATAGTTTATTACTACAGACTCGAATCCCAATCCTTCCAGAATAGCAGTAGCCTGTCTCTGAGACATATCTCTTACTTCCGGGCAGGTAATCATCCGGGGACTATAAGCATTCAAAGTAAGAAATATAATCCGGTTCTGTTTTACTTTCGAGCTTTCTTCCGGAATTTGTTCGACGATAGCTCCCGGTCTGGCACCGGATATATAAACAGAATCGATAACTTCATATCGTAAATTTTGCCGTGATAATATTCTTTCGGCATCACTTAATTGAAGATTTTTTACATTAGGAACCGGTATACCCTCACCATGATGGGTGTAAACGTCAAGTCCGTACATAAGGACAGTTATCAGGACTATTGCCGTCACTCCTATCAGCAATAATGTCTTGATAATACGGTGGTTCTTTATGAAATCCAATATTTTTTTCACTTTGATCTCTAAGAAAAATATGTTTTTAGTAAGCAAAGATAGTGAAAATGATTCGTTAAACAATTAACTTAAACATATTTATAACGTATATGAGACTTTAAACACTCCGCTTTATCCTTGTTAAATCCGGGAAACAAGATTTAAATTATTAATAGACAATCTGGTATGTACTTCGGTTTAACATTCATAACTTAAAAAATCTAATTAATATTGATTTGTACGGGCTAAAAATGTACATTTGCGCGTAATTAGAAGCATATTATATATTGACTGCAAAGTATGTTTGTGTTTAAATTTTCAACTTAATGAAGAAAAATATTATTTGGATAGTAATTGCTATTCTGCTAATTGCATTATCGGTGGCCGCATTTTTTATTTACAGGCAGAGCCGAGAAATGTCCGATTTTAAGGCTCAGGTCGAGATCGAGAAAGAACGGGATGCCCTGGAAAAGGAGTATTCCGATTTGGCTTTGCAATATGACCAGATAGAGGGCCAGAAGATGATTTTTAATAATGATTCTCTTATAGAAAAATTAGATGCCGAAAGAATAAAGACACAGCGCTTGCTGGAAGAGTTGCGTACCGTGAAATCGACCAGTTCGGCACGTATAAATGAATTAAAGAAAGAATTGGCTACATTACGTGGAGTAATGCGTTCTTATATTATACAAATAGATTCTTTAAATGCGGCAAATCAGAAATTGAGAGCGGAGAATGAGCAGGTAAGCCGGAAATACAGTGAGGTTTCTGCAACAGCAAGCATGCTGAAAAAAGAAAAAGAAGAATTATCCGAGAAAGTAACTTTGGCATCTAAACTTGATGCGGTGGGCATTACAGTTACTCCTATTGATTCCAGAGGAAAAGTTGCAAAAAAAATAAATAAGATCGATAAATTTAAAATCTCATTTTCAATTGCAAAGAATGTCACGGCACAGGTGGGAGAAAAATATATCTATGTCAGGATCGTGAAACCCGATGATGATGTATTGGTAAAAAATAGAGCAGACGTATTTCCTTTCGAAGGCCAGGAGATTAATTATTCTTGTCGTAAACTTATAGAATATGAGGGAGAAGAATTGAACGATGTAACATTATATTGGAATGTGGAAGAATTTCTTTACCCGGGCGATTATCGTGTCGAGATATTTGCAGATAACTATCGTATAGGTTCTCGTTCTTTTAATTTGAAAAAATAAAATTTCCGGTAATAACTCTTGAAGAGATGATGGAACTCTCCTTTGTATGGGAGTAGGGAATGTTCTCCATGGAGGAATTAATCTTTTCTCGGTAAATTTATTCTATTACGAAAGAATAATAGATGTTTGCTATGTCATCACAATTTATATGATAAAGAAATAGCGGATAAAAATCATTTTATCCGCTATTTCTTTATAAAATTTTTATTTATTAGAATCTCCAGCCTAAACGTATTTCAGGAGTAGCTTCGAATAATAAATTCAAATATGATTCTTTAAAGTTGCTCTTAACTTCTTCTTTCTTATTATCGGTAGTCGTAGTGGTTTTAAGTTTGCCATAACTGATGGAGTTCAAACCGAAACTGAATTCAGTTCCTACATAAAGACCTTTGTAAACATAAAAGTCAAGACCGGTAAATGCTTTTACATTGAACGTCGTAGCCGAACGGCCCAGAATATTATCAGGATTCTCGATATCATCTACAGCTACACCGCTAATTTCTATTTCTGATTTGTTGGTAGTTGAGCTATTGATAGTTTCTATTGTGTATTTTGTTTTTGCGCTTACAATTCCGAAACCGGCAGCACCACCTACATAAACAGATAAACGGGGAGCGATATTGATATGATATTCATAACCTAAGTTAAGGCCGAAGTTGAATGTATTCCATTTGCCTTCCTCTTTTGTATTCGGTGTTTCATCTGTTGTTTCGTCGCTTAATTTTCCATTTCTATAGCCCAGATCGAGATCCAGACGAAGAGCGTGTTTTTCATTTAAGAAATAGCGGAGACGAAGACCGTCAACGGCAAAAGTGTTTTTGTCTGTTTTAAAAGGAGCAAATTTAAGTTCTGTTGTTACTGTTCCTTCTTCAGGTTGGTACTGTGCAAAAGAATAAGTAGATGCGAACAGGCAAACTACTAAAACAAGCATTAGTTTTTTCATTTTCGTTTGTAATTTAATTAATAAAATAATTAATTATAGATAGGTTTAAAATGATTTTTTGTTAAGCAAAATATAAATGCCGGTATTTTTGTTAGTATTATTTTTACTATTGTTGGTATATTTTTTTAATTGAAACAAATATATACTAATCAAAACAGAGAATCAAGATATTTTATTATATTAACATTCTTGAAAATGATAAATTGGCAAGATATTTTAAATAGAATGCAATTAATATTTTGTTAATTAGTAATATATTATATTTTATGTTTGTATGTAGATAAAACATTTTTTATGGTTTTAATGTTAATATAAGTATAAAAATGATTTAGATAAGGTTTGTATTATTAAAATATTTTTAAGGGAAAAAGATATAGGGTAGAGGTTCAATAAAAAAATAAATTTGATAAAGCTGTTTTTGTGTATTAATTTGCGGATGGACAGTGATAAAAGAGCATTATTGTAGCTGTGCCGGTTTTTATGATATGATGCGAAATGAATGCAAATATTAAAAAATAGTAAATATGGAAAACTAATATCTTTAAACTCTTGTTGATTCTGTGAAAGAAGATTATTTTTGTGCCCATGATAAAAGATTGTTTATGCAACTGTTGTTGTAGGAATAAATATTAACGGTTTTCGTTCATAGAATATTTGATACTATATGAGAGAGATAAAAAGAATTATGATGCTGGGCATGTGGATAACGATCATGTTTGCAGGGATGGCGCAGTTACCGGTATCGTTGGACTCGTGCCGGAATATGGCGATAAGAAATAATAAAACTTTGCAGATTGCGAATGAAAAGGTGAGATCTGCGGGATATGCCAGAAAGACAGCTTTCAGTGCTTATTTGCCCGGAATAGATTTTACGGGTTCTTATATGTATAATCAGAAAAATGTTTCGCTCACCGGGGCTAATATGAATATCCCCGAAATTGACTTTGGAAAATTGGGGCCTGTTGGTCAGCTCATACAAGGACCTTTAAATGAATTATTAGATAAATTTGATGACTATAAAATTATGGAGTTCGATATCCATAATGTTTTTGCGGGAGCCGTTACGCTCACGCAACCTATTTATATGGGTGGTAAGATAAAAGCGATGAACGATATTACCCGTTATGCTGAAGAATTGGCTGAATCTCAAAAAAGTACGGCAGTAAAAGATATAGTATTTGCTACCGATGAAGCCTATTGGCAGGTAATTTCTCTTGTACATAAAAAAGATTTGGCGGAGAGTTATGCGGCATTACTCGATTCATTGAACCGTAATGTGCAAATTATGATAGATGAGGGTGTTGCTACTAAATCCGATGGTCTCACCGTAGCTGTGAAATTGAACGAGGCGCAGATTGCCGTAACCAAAGTAAATAACGGGCTTACTTTATCCCGTATGTTGTTGGCCCAGATATGCGGTTTGCCGGTAAATACGGTGATGACTTTGGAAGATGAAACTTTGCGGGATGAAGTGACCGGTCCGGTACACTTGGATTTTAATATGGATGATGTGTATGCAAATCGTTCCGAGATACGAAGTCTTACTTTGGCTACCAAGATTTTCGATAAGAAAAAGACGGTAGCCACAGCCGATATGTTACCAAAGTTAGCACTTGTGGGAAATTATATTTTCAGTAACCCCAGTTCTTTTAACGGATTTAAAAATGAATTTGGAGGCATGTTCAATGTCGGGGTCATGCTTAATATTCCCATTCTTCACTGGGGGGGGAATTATAATAAGATACGTGCCGCCAAAAGCGAAGCATTGATTGCCCGGTTGGAGTTAGAAGATGCAAAAGAAAAAATAGAATTACAGGTAAATCAAGCCTCCTTTAAAGCTTCGGAGTCGGTGAAACAATATGAGATGACATGTAAAAATATGGAAAAGGCCGAAGAAAATCTGAGAAATGCCCAAATCGGTTTTCAGGAAGGAGTTCTTACTACCAATAATGTACTGGAAGCTCAAACAGCCTGGTTGCAGGCCAATTCCGAAAAGATAGATGCAGGCATTGATGTTCGTCTTTGCGAAGTGTATTTGGCAAAAGCATTAGGCCGGATGAAATATTGAAAAGACATGGATATAACAAAATTATAAAATCAGAAAAAATAACTTCACAATGGATAATCTGGAAAGAAAAAAAGAGCGTGGCCTTATTACAGGTTTGGTTGCATTGATTGTAATTATAGTTATATTAGCTTTAATCGGTCTTTTTATGCTTAAACCCGAACCTGCTATTATTCAGGGGCAGGCAGAAGCTACTCAGGTAAGAGTTTCAGGAAAACTCCCGGGACGTGTTGTCGAGTTTATGGTAGAAGAGGGACAATCGGTTCGCAAGGGCGATACAGTCGTGCATATTTATTCTTCTCTGCTGGAAGCTAAAATGTTCCAGGCTGCGGCGATGGAAAATGCGGCTCAGGCTCAGAATGAAAAAGTAGATCGTGGAACGAGAATAGAAATACTTAATGCTGCCAGAGATATGTGGAACCAGGCTGAAGCCGGGCTGACGATAGCAAAAAAAACCTATGAACGTATGCAGGTTTTGTATGAAAAAGGAGTGATCTCTGCTCAGAAACGGGATGAAGCGGAAGCTGCTTATAAATCGATGCAGGCCACCGAACGTGCGGCCAGGTCTCAATATGAAATGGCTAAAAAAGGAGCACAGCAAGAAGATAAAGCTGCTGCCGCTGCGATGTTAAATGTGGCAAAAGGCGGAGTAGATGAGGTAGGAGCTATGCTGGAAGACTCTTATCTGGTTGCACCCGACGATGGTGAGATTTCCGATATTTTCCCGAATGTCGGAGAGTTGGTAAGCCCGGGTGCTCCCATCATGAATGTATTGCGGTTAGACGATATGTGGGTTTCCTTCAATGTCCGTGAAGACTTGCTGGAAGATTTTACAATGGGTAAAGAAATTAATGCAACAATCCCGGCTTTAGGGAATAAAGAAGTAAAGCTCAAGATATTCTATGTAAAAGATATGGGCTCTTATGCCGTTTGGCGGGCGACGAAGGTTACAGGACAGTACGATGCCAAGACCTTCCAAATTAAAGCTCGTCCCGTAGAAAAAATTGAAAATTTGCGTCCGGGAATGTCGGTGTTGGTAAAAGAATGAATTCTTTACAAATAAAATGTAGAGTATCAACTCTTATAAGATAAAACTATATGACAGAACAAACAATGCAGAAAACAGGATTATGGGCGACTATCCAACGGGAATTAAGCCGTTTGGTATCACGTCCCATCTATGTGCTTTGCATGATTGTAGCCCCGCTTTTTAGCTTTGGATTTTTGTTGTCTTTGATGGGAGAGGGATTACCCTCTAAGATACCCGTAGCCATAGTAGATCTTGACCATTCGCCTGCATCCCGTAATTTTACCAGGCAATTGGGAGCCCAAGAATCGGTTGACGTGGCTTATAAGCTGAACAGTTTTTCCGATGCCCGGGCAACGATGCAATCGGGCGAAATATTCGGTTTTCTGGTAATACCCGAAGATTTTGAGGCCAGGGCTTTGGCAGGACGTCAGCCCGAAATATCCTTTTATACCAATAATGCTTACTACATCCCCGGATCCTTGCTGTATAAGAGTTTTAAAACTATGTCTGTCCTGGCTTCCGGTGCGATTGTACAGCAATTATTGCTGGCAACGGGAGCTTCGGAAGAACAGATAATGCCGAAGCTGCAGCCGATCCCCATTGACATGCATGCATTAGGAAATCCGTGGATTAATTATTCTATTTATCTGAATAATACTTTCATGCCTGGATTATTGCAATTGATGATTTTCCTGGTGACGGTATTCAGCATAGGTACAGAGATGAAGCATGGTACGTCGCGGGAATGGCTGCGTAGGGCCGATAATTCTATAATTATCGCTATGACAGGCAAATTACTTCCGCAGACTATTATTTTCTTTGCCGTAGGACTCATGTGCCAGTCTTTGCTGTACGGATATCTGCATTTCCCTATGAATGGAAATATCTGGCATATGATTCTCGCCATGTTCTTGTTGGTCATAGCTTCTCAAAGTATGGCTGTTATCATGATGAGTTTTGCTCCCTCGTTGCGGATCGGACTAAGTATTGCCGGGTTGACGGGGATACTGGCAATTTCCATCACTGGATTTTCATTCCCCGTTCCTGCGATGTATACCCCTTTTCAGGTAATAACTAACATATTGCCTTTAAGACATTATTTTCTTATTTACGTCGATCAGGCGTTGAATGGAATACCTTTATATTATTCGAGAATACACTATATAGCCCTTATCTGTTTTGCTCTGGCTTCACTGCCGTTGCTGAAGCGATTAAAGACGGCTTTGGAGAGACAAGTTTACGTACCATGAATAAGACCCCGGAACTGAAAAAAGAAAGGTAGAAAATGAAGTCATTGAGATTTTTAGATTCTGTAAAAGCAGGAATCGCCGATATATTTTATATCTGGAAAAATGAATACCGTACGGTTTTCCGTGATTTAGGGGTACTTATATTCTTTTTTGCACTACCGTTTGCATATCCTTTAGTCTATGCTTTGGTCTATAATCCCGAAGTCGTACGGGAAGTCCCGATGGTGGTAGTAGATGATTGCCGTACACCCCTAAGCCGGGAATTAGTGAGGGAAATGGATGCGACCCCTAATGCTGATGTTATATCCTATTGTGCCAATATGAACGATGCCAGACGGCTGATGCATGAAAAAGAGTGCTATGGAATATTATATATACCCCATGATTTTAGCCGTAACATACAACGGGGAGAACAAGGAGTCGTCTCGTTTTATTCCGATATGAGTATTTTGCTCAACTATAAAGGCTTTCTTATTGCTCTTACAGATGTGACGATGAACATAGGTGGGAAACTCCAGACCCGGTCTTTAGCCGGAGCGACACAAGAGCAGATTAATGTAGCTACCCAGCCCATTCCTTACAGCTCCATAACTTTATATAATCCCGAGTCCGGTTTTGCATCGTTTCTCATTCCTGCAATTCTCATTCTCATATTGCAGCAAAGCCTCGTACTGGGTATAGGAATGTTGGCAGGAGGATTATATGAGCATAATAAATTACATCTGTATTATGACGGCCGGGAATATATGCATAATAATATTTTACATTTGGTCATAGGCAAATCGTTGTGCTATTTTAGCCTCTATATTCTCCCGGTTGTATATATACTGCATTTTATACCCTGGTTGTTCAATTATCCACAACTCGGAGTTCAGTGGGAAATATACGCATTCTGTGTACCGTTCCTTTTGTCATCCGTCTTTTTTGGCATGACCTTATCGGTCTTTGTACGAGAAAGGGAAATATCGTTCCTGCTGTTCGTATTTACTTCCCTCATATTTTTATTTATATCCGGAATTACATGGCCGCGATATGCTATGCCCGATGTATGGCGGTGGTTCGGTGCGATAATACCCTCTACGTGGGGGATCGAAGGATTTGTACGGATGAATACTGCCGGAGCCGGCATATATGATGTTCGTAAAGCATATTCCATACTATGGATACTGACAGGAGTGTATTTCATTTCCACGTGTTTGGTATATAGATATCAGATATTTAAAGATAAAGTAAGAGGACATAAAGGAATAATGGATTCGGAAAACATGTAAAATATTCAATAAAATTTTGAAGAACTTATTTTGTAAAACATACAGGATAAGTTCTTTTTATTTATAGGCATAAAATCCGGCGAAAAAATTCCATTTATAAATATTCTTTTTATAACTTTGCAAGATTCACCCCTTTTTTAAAGGGACGGTTTTACCTAAACAATCAGATGCAATGAGAAAAAATTCTTTATTGGTTTTAATGGGTTTTATGGCCCTCTTTTGTGGATCCTTTGCGCATGCTGCGATTCCCGGTGGTTATTACGATTCGGTTTACGGGAAAAAAGGGCAGGCTTTAATGAGTGCTTTATCCTCTATCGTAAATAAAGCAACGGATGTTGGTTATGACGGACTATACGATGTCTATAAAACGTCCGATGTGAAACCTAACGGAAAAGTTTGGGATATGTATTCTTCGACTTCCAATTTTTCTTTTGGTCAAAAGTGTGGAAGCTATAGTGGAGAAGGAGATTGTTATAACCGCGAACACTCTGTCCCTCAGAGCTGGTTCGGGAGCGGGAAACCCAAGTCCGATGCTTGGCTGGTATATCCTACTGACGGATATGTGAATAATCGCCGGGGAAATTTACCGTTCGGAGAAGTGGGAAGTGCCAAATATACTTCCGATGGAGGATTTTCTAAAATGGGTTCAAGCTCCGTTTCAGGATATTCAGGAACCGTATTTGAGCCCAATGACATATATAAAGGAGATTTTGCCCGGGCCTATTTTTATGCTGTAACCCGTTTCTCTCCTTCCTGCGGAGGATGGGGACATGACGTATTTACGTCGTCTTATCCTTATCTCACCAAGTGGACTTTACAAATGATGTTGAACTGGAATGCAAAAGATCCGGTAAGTGATAAAGAACGGAACCGTAACGACGCCGTATATGCTTCAAGACAGAAAAACAGGAATCCGTTTATCGACTATCCCGAGCTGGTAGATTATGTATTCGGTGATAAACAAAATATTCCTTTCTATCCCGGTGGCGGCGATTTACCGTGGATAGAAGCTCCTGCTTCTGGTAGTGAAATAAATGTAGGGACAGTTTCCGTAAATGTCGAAAATTCATCGGTAACCTATGATCTTCGTATTAAAGGCAAAAATTTGGAAAGTACCCTTACATTAACTTTATTGGGAGCAGAAGCATCTTATTTCACTTTGGGAAAGAATACTTTAACAGCAGAAGAGGCCAATAACGGTATTGAAGTACCTGTAACATACCAATCTAAATCAGTCGGTACACACACGGCAAAACTGCAGATATCCGGCGGAGGACTTGCCGCCGCTCAGGAAGTGATACTAAAAGGTTCTGCAGTAGATGATTTTATAGCCCTGGAAGGAACAGACATAACAAACAACTCTTTTGTGGCAAACTGGACTCCCAAAAACGATGCGACCGATTTTATACTGGATGTATGGTATGAAGATTATGGTTCGTCGGCCCCTGAAAAAGTTTTATTGAATGAGTCTTTCCTGAACAGTCAGAAACCCGCTGTATGGCAGTACGATTCTAATGGCTATCAGAACCCCGAAGCCGGAGGACTCCGGTTAGGCTCAGGGAGTAAATATGGTCTTGTCGCTACTCCCGTAGTCGATTTGAGTCAGCACGATGCCACACTTATAGTAACCTCTAAACCTTATGGGAGCGATGATGCCACCTTATACATCCTATTGGATGGAAAAGAGATCAGTCAGGTGACCTATTCAGGAGGAAGCGTAGAAAAAACAATACCTGTGAATGAAGGAACATCAGCATCGCGTATATCGTTCCGGGCCGAAAAAGGCAAACGGGTATATTTGGAAAATGTAGTATTGAAGACCGGCGGAGGCTACAATATAGTACATGTCGACGGATATCCGTGCAGTGTAGGAAAGGTAACTTCTTCCTTGGTTTCCGGCTTAACCGGTTCGAATAAATATTATTACAATGTGACGCCGGTAGTGGATGGAGTAAAAGGAACCCCCTCCAATAATATATCAGTCCTTATTAGTTCGGGGGCCGAAACAGTTTTCGATGATGACATATTGGTATATACCGAAGCCGATATTTTGAAAATAGTTAACGCCGGAACAGGTGCTTCCCTGCAAGTTTATACATTGGACGGACGTTTGTTATTGTCCCGTACACTATATAATGAAGTAGAAGAAGTATCAATGAATAGCGGTATTTATATCGTGAGAGTAACATCTCCGGTATTAAGCCGTACGATGAAAGTATTAATAAATAAATAGAATATCAGGCCGGGATAAGAGATATTTTTGTCTCTATTCCGGTCTTATTAATTAGATTATCATGATAAAAAGGATTTCTCTCCGCAGGGTGTTCACCCTTCTTGTGTTATGTATGTCGGTTCTGTTATATGCGCAGATTCCGGCCGGATATTATGATGCAGCAGAAGGAAAAAGTGCCGCCGAACTGAAAACAGCACTTCATAATATAATTAAACATGCCAATACACTCGCTTATGGAAGCGGAGCAGGCCATACTTGGGAAGGCTTTAATAAAACCGACCGCCGCCCCGACGGGACGGTATGGGATATGTATTCCAACAATCGGGTGAATTTTAACGGGAACAGTCCTGCATCCGGTATGAATATAGAACACTCTTTCGCAAAAAGCTGGTGGGGAGGGGCGCAGTTACAGTCATATAAAGATTTGCATCATTTAAATCCTTCGGATTCAAAAGTCAACTCCGCTAAAAGTAATTATCCTATGGCTGTCGTGAACGGATCTAAATCACAGGTTCACGGAATAATTAAAGTCGGTACTACCAAGTGTCGTCCCGGAGGTGAAATACAAGCATGGGAGCCGGCGGATGAATATAAAGGAGATTTTGCACGGGTATATATGTATATGGTAACAGCTTACGAAGACTTTAGTGATAGGTGGACAGGAACATCAGCCTTGAATCAGTTGGATAACAATACGTATCCGGTATTCGAACAGTGGACTGTAGATCTGTTGCTCGAATGGAACCGTATAGATCCTGTAAGCGAAAAAGAAATTAACAGGAACAATGCGGTTTATGAAATACAAGGGAACAGGAACCCTTATATAGATTATCCCGATATGGCCGAATATGTATGGGGAAATAAAAAAAATTTACCGTTCTCCCCTTCAGGAGATGTAGATTATCCTTATATTAAAACCCCTTATAATGGATCTACAGTCGATTTTGGAACTATTCCTTTCGATACCGACAGCAGGCAAACGGTAGATATCAGTGCGATTAATTTGACCGGTAATATCACGTTGTCGCTGACTAATAATACGGAGAATTCATTTTCCATACCGGTGTCTGTTCTCACTCCCGAACAGGCCGAAAGTGGCTATTCATTGGAAATTTTATGGCATCCGGTGAATGTCGGAGAATATAGTGCCGAACTCATTATTGATGGAGGAGGCCTCTCTGCTCCCGTTAAAGTAAAGCTGACAGGAACATCGAACAGTGACTTTATGGCATTACAGGCAACGGATGTAACTTCATCTTCATTTGTGGCGAACTGGTCGAGATGCCCTGGAGTGACTGGGTATTTGCTGAACGTATATACAATGGAATATAACGGAGAAGAACCCGTAACGATATTACACGAGACGTTTGACGAATCCAAGTTGAATGGTTGGTCTTCTACGGGCGGAGTAATGACGACCGAAGAAACGAATGCAGGAGCTGTTCGGATAGGAACAAGCAGCGACGGAGAAATAACTTCGCCGGAAATTGATTTGTCGAGAGAATCGGTGGTTAAAGTACGGGCAAAATACTATGGCTCCGATGACGATGCGGTACTGACCCTAAAAGTTGACGGAGAAAAGAAAGCAGAGTGGGATAATTTGTCAGCAGCATATTCCGATTATACTGTGACAGTAAGTGGTACGCCGAATTCTAAAATCTCGCTTTTTGCAGCATCTAAAAGACGAGTCTATGTAGATGAGGCGGAGATTGTTTCCGTAGGAGCAAAAGCCGAAAAAGTGCCTGTGCAGGATTATCCGAAGGAAGTAGGATTGGTAACTTCCTATAAAGTGAAAAATATTACACCCTTTGCAACCCAATATTATTATACTGTTTCATCGGTAGGGGGACAGGCCCAGACAACCAATGAGATCGTCGTATCTTCCGGAACGGATGGTATGGAAAGTATGGATGCGGACAGACCGGTCGTAGGAACCTCAAATGGTATGATATACATTAAGAATATAAGACAAGGAACAAACGTCACCCTGTACGATATGATGGGACGTATTCGTTTCCATAAGGTAAATTGTGTCGGCGATGAAACGATTACGAATGAAGTACAAGGAGTCTCCATTCTCCGTCTGGAACAAGATAAAAACGTAGATACATATAAAATAATTAATTAAATTAATTTCACTATGAAAATCACACGTTCGCTATCGTTGCTTTGGATATTATGCAGTATTACATATACGGCCTATTCAGAGATACCTGCAGGATATTATTATCTTGCGGACGGAAAGAGTAAGGCAGAATTGAAGACGGCCTTGCATAATATAATCAAACAAGGAAAATTTCTTGAGTATGGAAGCGGGGAAGGGCATACCTGGGAAGGCTTTTTCAGGACCGATCGCCGGGACGATGGCAGCGTGTGGGATATGTATTCGTCTGAGGTCCGTCATTTTGACGGATACTCTTCTATAAAAGGAATGCACATAGAGCACTCCTTCCCCAAAAGCTGGTGGGGAGCCTATGAGAATTATGCATACAGGGATCTGTTTCATCTCTATCCGGCGGACGGTTCGGCAAACTCTTCCAAGAATAATTTTCCCTTGGGAGAAATGGCCGGGACGCCCGGTTTTGATAACGGAGTATCGCAAACAGGCAAGAACGGTTTCGGAGATTATTATTCAGGTACGGCATTTGAACCTGCCGATGAATACAAAGGCGATTTCGCCCGTTCTTATTTTTATGTCGTGACAGCCTATGAAGAAATGGCAGACCTGTGGCAATCGCCCATGCTCGATAACAATACCTATCCCGTATGGAAGAAATGGGCGATAGATTTATTACTCAAATGGCATCGCCAGGATCCTGTCAGCCCAAAAGAACGGGATCGCATCGAAGCCGTCTATAATATTCAGGGAAATAGAAATCCGTTTATTGATTATCCCGATTTGGCCGAATACATTTGGGGAAAAGATACGTTGTCCGTTTATCATTTTCCTGAAGAAACAGAACCCTTCCTTGCCTCTCCGGCAAAAGGAACCAGGATAGATATGGGAGCCACCGTACAACAATATCCGCTGAAAACTGATATTTGGATACAAGGAGCGAACCTGACAGAAAATGTAACAGTCGGTTGGCAGAACGGAAATGCGGGATTATCCGCCTCGCAGAATACCATATCTAAAGAGGATGCTATTTCCGGTTGTAATTTGGAAATACGTTTTTCTGCCACGAATGTAGAAGTTGCGCGTGACACACTCCTGCTGATGGACGGAGGTTTGTCCGATACACTTAAAGTACCCGTTACGGCAGTTGCGGTATCAGGTTTCAGACTTTTGGAATCTTCCAATACCTCTGCGACCGGAGGTACGTTGAACTGGGTGAACTATCCTTCTGTAACAGATTATCGCTTAAGCCTGTATCAGGGAGATATTGCGGCCGGTAATCTTATCATATCAGCCTACATAGAAGGAAGCAGTTATAATAAAGCCATTGAGATATATAACGGCACGGGCCGCGATGTCGATCTGTCCGCTTACAGTTTGAGAAAACAAAATAACGGGCGTGGAGATTTTGGAGATGATTGTCCGTTAAAAGGAATCTTAGCGGCTGGTAAATCCTTTTTAGTCGTAAATACCCAGTGTTCCGCAGAATTAAGCGCGTTAGCTTCCCAAAAGGTAGGAGGCGAATACTCCGTTATGAATTTCAATGGAAATGATGCAGTAGCTTTATGTTGGGAAGGAATGATGATAGATATGGTCGGTATTCCCGATATGCAGCAAGATTGGGGGAAAGATGTCTCGTTGTACCGGAAAAGTAACGTAACCCATCCGGCCCTTGATTTTAATTGGGAGGAATGGAGCGTTTCCGATATAGATGACATATTAGGTTTAGGAAAACATGTTATGGAGCTTCAGTCCGAACAACACCCCCTGTGGACCAATGTCTCGGCAGGTACAGGCGTATCATATACCGTGAAAGGTTTGAAGCCGGGTACTACATATACGTGCCGGGCCGAAGCCGTTACAGCCAATTCCAGTATTCCCGCTTCGAATACGGTACAGCTCCGGACACAAGAATTGGAAGCTCCCCAAATACTGGAACCCTCCGATGTCGCAGGTACTTCATTTACGGCAAATTGGGAAGAAGTTGCCGAAGCCGGTTCCTATCAGCTTAATCTGTATACCATTATACCCGGAGAAACAATAAAGAATACTCAGCCCTTTGATGAAATAGGAGCTTCAGGTAAGCCCTTGCCGGAAGGATGGACCGGGACGGTGAGCGGACGCTATACGGCCGAAGCGAGTTCCGGTAAAGCAATACCTTCGGTCTCTTTCCAGAATATGGACGAGTGGTTGCAAACATGCAATTACCCGGGAGTAGTGACCTCCTTATCTTTTATGTACCGTTTCCCTTCTTCCGGCGCCGGATCTTATTTTACGGTAGAACAGTTGACACCCGGAGGTTGGATGCCTTTAGATACTATTGAATATGAGAACACGAAGAAACAGATAGCCACTTATGATAATATTCCGGCCGACAGAGAAGTTTCGGCTTTTAAATTCACATATAAAAAAACGAAAGGCAATCTGGCGATTGATGATGTCGAAGTTTCCTATATACGATCCGATATCTCGTATGTACATAAAGATATTCCCGCTAATGGAACCTCTTATCGGTTTACAGGGCTCCAATCCAAAACAGCATATTATTATCAGGTACGTTCGGTATGGGGTGAAAATATCTTTTCCGTATGGACATCCCCGATGAAAGCGACTACAGAAGAAGCTTCCGGAGTTGAAGTATTACATGGAAAAAGCCCGGTGAAGATTTTGAATTATATGAATGAACTTTATATTTCGGGCTTGTCCGGAAATGAAACTATCTCGGTATATACATTATCCGGCAGTTGCATTTCCCGGGTAAATGTTCGTACGCAAATATATAAAATACCGTTGCCGGTATCCGGAATTTATATAATACAAATAAAAAATACCGATAAAACATATAATTTTAAGGTGATAAAATAGATACTTATCCGGCATTTATCACATAAAATAAATATCGGATGTTACGATAATATTCAAATATCAGTCCGAAGTTATGACGAATGTGAGATGTTCTGAATAACTTCGGATTTTTTTAAAATATTTTTTTGCGATATAATGATCTGTAATTCAGGATATAGTTGTATCAGATAATATTATTTTTCAAAAAAACATAGAAAAGATTTGGAGAGAGGGAAAAAAAGTTATTATCTTTGCCGTCGCTTTTGGGGAAAGAAATTAATCACTGGTAAAAAAAGAGGCCAAAAGATTTGGAAGAATCCCGCAAAAGATATTATCTTTGCCCCGTTTTCCCTTCGGAGGTTCCCCTTTAAAGAGAAAACACGAAGATAGCAATAAAAGTTCATTGAAATAATTACAATAGACAAAGTAGTACGAGACGTTTTTTTTGACAGGCTTAACCCCCTGTCGGGAAAAAGGGAAATAAAAAAAGTCAACGTCAAGACAAGAACAATAAGTTAGAGTTTTGAGTTCCGGAGCGAATCTTTGAAAGTATAAAAGAAATAAAAAAGATATACA
>NZ_JAOQJK010000008.1 GCF_025567045.1 Barnesiella propionica
CCAGCAGGGGTCGTAACCGCTTTCGGGTGTGAAGGTGTGCCCGGGGGGGATAAAGGCGTAGGTGTCGTAATAGATCGCGCTCCGGGGCCTCAGCTGCTGACGGGGTTCGCTGTCGTTGGTATAACCCAGGTTGGTATTTTCTCCTCCTTGGGTGGTTTCCCGGTCTTCCCGTACGGTTATGTCTGAAAACTGGGCTTGCAACTGGCTGTGGCTCATCGTAGTGGTCCATATGCCGGTCTGGCAGGGACGGTCTTTCCGGTCGTATTTGGTATAGCTCCATTCTTTTTTCTGACGCTGGTTACCGGTTTGGGCGAGTACCATACGTCCTAATCTGTCGTAGACGTAATAAACGGGGTCGCATCCGGGTGGCTGAAAGCTGATGCGCCGTTTATGGTCATCGTATTTATAGATATAGGTGTATTTTCCTATAACGGCATCGGTATAGGCTTTGTCTTGTACGCTGCATATCTGGCTGGCTTCGGGAGAGAGTATGTAGCGGAGGTTTCCGGTAGGGTCGTAGACGTAGTAGGTGTCGTGGGGTATGCTGTCTTTCATTTGCCGGTAAAGGATGGGGCGTCCGTTCTTGTCGGTAAACTGGTATTTTTTGTTACCGTTTTCATCGACAGAGCGGGTAACGAATAGTTTTCCTTCGGAATAATTGCCTTTATGGAGGAGATAGCGGTTGATGATATATTTGCGGACGGCTAGTTCTCCTTCGGCGGTATTGGTCAGGTAGGCGGTTTTCTGGCTGTGGTTATTGTTTTTTCCCACGTACCAGGCGCTTCCGGGACCTATGGTCTCGATTTTGCGGTTCAAGGGATTGTCTTCGTAAATAGTTTGGGAGAAGGGGCGGCTGTCGCCGTAATAGTTTAAGGCATTTTCCCTGACCCGGCTGAAAGGGAGATAATATCCCTGGTCGCCGTTGACGGGGGTCGGGAGCCATTCTTCTTCAGGCAACCCCCGGTCGTTGTACCGGACGTGGCTTACTACGTCGTAGACGCCGGGGCTGATGCCGCGCCAGACGGTTTGCTGCACACGGCCCAGGGCATCGCAATATTGTATGGTGACCCGGGCGTCGTATTCGTCTCCTGTGATATCGGTTCCGGGGAAAAGAGGTTCTGTGCTTTTTACATAATTCTGGTCCGCGCTTTGGGCGAATGCACTTGCTATGCCCAGCAATATGATATATATAGAACAAATATATTTCATGGTTTACTGCTGTTATCGTGTTTTATAATGATAGGTATGCTTGCGTATCAAATAGTTGTTATAGTCTTTTATCGTGCTCAGGCGTCCGTAACCGTCATAGTTATAATAGGTGGTTACTCCCCGGGCATCTGTTTCGGAGGCTATGCCTACCAGCCAATGATAGCTCATGCTCCGCATTTCTACATCGGGATGTAGGGTTCTTATGCGGTCCAGCTTCGTTTTGACTTCAGAGGACTCTTTCAGGAAGCTTCCCCGGTCGGTTCCTATTTCCCGCAGAAATGAATCTACTTCTTCCGAATTTCTTTTCTTGAATTCGGCCACCGGATGGCTGCCGTTATAGGCCCACAGGAATGAGGCTACGTGGTCTCCTTTGTAATAGATGTCCCGGAGGTTGTTTTGGCTGTCGTAAAGGTATTCATATTCTCTGATGTTTAAAAGTGTCATTAGCTCGGCAGGGGTTTTCAGGGATGTCCCCAAGGGGTATGAGGCGGCCGGGACTCCTGCCTGCGGCAAAAGTGCCGAATAGGTGGCTGTGATCCTGGCATAGTCGTCATACTGCATACGCACGGCATCGGTAATGTAACCGTTTTCTACCCGGACTTTGGTCTCTACCTTGTCGGTATTCCTGTAATAGGTATAATAGATAACAATTTTTTCTCCTTTTGAGTTTTCGAGTTCTTTCGATAATGGCAGGGTCGCTTGGATGCTTTTGTTATATCCGGTGAAGGGATAGGTGTAGCGAAGGGTTTCTTCTATGGCACCGGATGAGGTCGTGGTTATTTCACGCTGTTCTTTTAGCATCTTATTATACGGGATAATTCTGAACTTTGTCATACCATAGTCATTCTTAGCAAATTCTATAACATCATAACCCTCCGGAGTCAATGGAATCCCAGCCGCATTAAAAGCAGATATAGTATATAATCCTCCGGGGAAATAATGGTCCGACCGGTCTTCATGGATATAATAATCATAAGAGATTTCTTTAGAATCGTTGATTGTTCCCGGTCTTTTCCAATAAACTTTCCGCTTCAGATTTCCTCTCCAATGTGATTTGGAAGTACGCAGCCGGTTTACTGGAGGTTCATAATTGCCATAATTTGACTCGTTTAAATCGGCTGCATCCATGATATTATCACGAACCGTCGTATAATAATAATCGATACCTGGCACATTCCCTATCGTTTCGGGATTATCGGTAGAGATAAACGATTCTCTTACCCAGCCGTATTCTACGCGTGGTTTTCCGAATATGGTATTGTACAATCCTTCTGAAGTCATCACACGTACAAAATTCTGATATCTGGAAGGAAAATGGTCTTTGGGATCTTCGAATGCTACCTGATAACTCATCATCATGGAACCCGAATAATCCGGGAAATCGGTTAACACTCCACTGGAAAGGTCCGGATCTCCGTATGTATAAGTTTTTATGATTGTATCACCAACCCCAGCAAAAGAAGATATACTCCTGATTCTTAGTCCTCCAGCCTGACCTACCGTTTCCCGAATATGCAGGTTTGTCGGGATCTTTAACGTTATGGGAATATGTCCGTACCGGGCGCCCCGGTAATAGAGAGGATCGGTAAACATGGTGTTTATACTGAAGCCCTTCTGGTCCACCATCGTTTCTCGGGGATATCGAAGCTCTATCTGATAATAGCCATCTTCTTCAGGAGTCATCTCCAGTGTAGGATATAACTCCAAATCTTTATTTAAAAGCCTGAACCTGCTCATTTTTTTATTTTGTTCCGATTTATCTTTACCCAAATAATAGACGTAAATCGAAGGAAATTCGGGTTCAGGTTGCCCATGCCACGGATTATTGTCAGGATAATTGTAGTAATATTGCATCCATGTACCTAGGAACTCACCTAAGCCATTGTAATATTCGTTTAATTGTATATGTATTTTATTCGTGGTTGTCGCATAAATCTCTACTTTCAGGTTTTCTCCTTCTGGCAAGCCGCACAATGTATCCCCCACAGTATAATATTCCATTTCGTTTTTTTCTATTAAGAATTTCTCAGCTCCTACATACGAGTAAGCATTCGGTTCCCAGTTAAAATTGGTATATCCTCCCGTAGGATAGGTTATATGGGTCAAAACCCCATATTTTGCACCATCTTTAGTCGGTTTTCGGTCTCCTCTGGTAATTCCGTTAAATACCTGTTCGGAAAAAGGCGGGACTAAACCTCCAACGGTTCCATTATAATACCCCCAATGATCTTGTCCGTGATCCCTAGGTCTGTATCCATCGCCATAATAAGTGAACCTGTGCAGAGAGACGGAATCGGTATTCGATACAGAAAATTCGTCGATACCATCCAGTTTTAATGCATTCGCCTCAGAAGAGTTATATCTAACAGTATTGCAAAAATAAGAATAACGAAACCCCAGCTTTTTTATAAGTCCTCTTTTTTTATCCGATACCTTAATATAATCCAACTTCGTTCTATCCCCTTTTATATCTAACCGTGGGTTTTCATCACTTATAAAAGAAATGTCCACATCCCTGGAACTTATTTTATCCAGACGCTTGGGAAGAAACTGTACCGTATTATAGGTAGCAGTTCCTGCTGAAACAACCTCATTTTTAAAATCGGGGCTATATGTCGCCATGTTCTCTGCATAAATACCAGATTGTATCTTTACCAATGGCATTTGGGAATAATTTAAATAGACCGTATCTTTTCCCGGTGTAACGATCTTGCTCAGATACCATGCCGAAGTATATCGTAATGAATCGGCCGTAAGTAAAGAGGGAACATTGGGATTGGACATTGGATAATAAGGATACAAGGAAGTCTCTTTTTCTTCAAAATAATAACGGATATCTTTCTGATCCCGCATCACAAAATAATCGGGAAAACTCATCTCTACTATTTCTACCGGACTACCGGACTGAATGATAACGGAATCCTTACGTGGCTGGGACATCATAAAAGCTCCTGAATATCCCATGAAATTGAACGTGTACCTGTCCAATGCACTATCCATATAACCTCCTTCAAAATTAAAAAAAAGCCGAATCTGTTTGTATAGATTTAATTGCTGGAAGCTGCTATAATACTCACTCGGATCATAATTCAACACTTTTTGCATATTGTACTGGATTGATTCTTTATCCGGAGGAAGTAAGTGATAAAAACCCCGGAATATTGGAATATCGGACAACATATGCATTAAACCGCTATATGATCCTTCCCGCATTTCATCGGGCAGACCGCAAACTTGACGTGAGATAACTCCTCCGGCATTTAGTGTCCAGCCCAAACCTACCCGGCTGGCTACTTCATCTACTTTTATCCCTCCTCCATGGTAGCTGAGGGAGATCGGAAATGAAAATTCTTTTATATTGAGCTCATACAATGGCAGATCGATCTGTGGCAAGCCGTAAAAATAGCTGACCGGAAATTCGGCATATTTACTTAAAGACGCTGCTTCGGGGGATTTTGGGATGACCGACGTAAAAGGATTTAACGGCAATTTTATCTCAGAAGACGTTTGGCAACGTAATATTCCGGACAACAATAAAAAAAAGATTACAGAAAAAAAACGTGTTTCCATAAGTACGATATACCCTGATTTAGTTTATAAAAATCATATTCTCTTTTTACAAAGAAAAATAATTTTTTATTTATAAACAAATATTTAGCTAAATATTTGTTTATATACCTTTACTAAAGGTAATTTATTTGACTTGTAAACGACGGGTAGACCTGTTTATTCTTTTTAGGATGTTTACACGATGATTTGCGTATCCGTGTCTTGTTCTTCGAGGTCGAGCGGGTGGCTGAATACAAAACGTGCTCCGGAAGTGTAATCTTTATCTATCCAGATATCTCCTCCCATTTTGTTTATTGTGAGTTTACAAATGGCAAGGCCTAATCCTGTTCCCTGAATATATTCGTTCAATTTTTCAAATCGTTCGAATACTTTATGCTGAGATTCTACCGGTATGCCACAGCCGGTATCTGTTACCGAAAATAATATGCGGTTATTATCTTTATCAATAGAAATATCCAATGTGATCGTTCCTTGATTGGTGAACTTAGAAGCGTTGGTGATCAAATTAATAAGGATTTGTTGTAACCTTTGAATATCGGTTACCAATACGAACGTTTTGAAAGGGGGATTGAATACAAATTCCACTCCTTCTTTCTTGAGATGGGATGTTGTGGCTGAAATTGCCTGGCAAAGCGATATCAATTCACAAGGTTTATATGTGAAAGATAATTTACCCGTCTCCAATCTGGATATATCTAAGATGTCATTGATAAGACAAAGTAATAAATTGGAATTTTTCGTAATGATCTCACCGTATTCGTTTCTCTCTTCGGAGGAACAACTCTCATCAACAAGAAGGTTTGAAAATCCAACGATAGCATTTAACGGAGTTCTTATTTCATGGCTCATATTGGCAAGAAATGCTGTTTTTAAACGGTCCGATTCTTCTGCTTTCTCTTTCGCCTGCCATAATTCAATTTCCGCTTCTTTTTGTTTGGTAACGTCTTCGGAGCGGATTACCAAGCCTGATATTTTTTTTTCGTGATTTAAAACCGGATTTACGAGTACGTGTTTGTATTTGTGAGGCTCATACTCCATGTTGAATTCTGATATCTGATGGCTCTGTATGGATTGTGCCACGGTACATCCATTGCATGGTTCTGTAAAACCGTAAAGGACTTCATAACATTTTTTCCCTCTTTCGGGTTTGTTACCATGAGTCGATAAAGAATTATGCCATAAAATAGTATAGTCGGTAGTAATGTATTTTATATTTTCTTTTATATTGTCGAGAATAAGACGGTTGCTGCTTTCCGATTTTTCCAGCTCGTTTTTCAATCTTTTAGTTCTGTAAAACAGGGTCAGTGAAATAAAAAATCCTGCTAATAATACAATGAAAGCTGTAGAGATAAAATTTATCTGATACTTATATTTTTGATAGAATCCAATTTCTTTATTAATTATAGTCGCTTCTGGTGGAAGATTTTTTGAGTCGAGTCCCAGTTCTTTCAGCTTCTCATAATTGAATATGTATTCATTCGGGAATAAATATACATCCGATTCTATTTTTCCTTTATGCGTTGTAACGTATAATACATCTTCGGCTATGTTTTTTCCGCTGGATCCGTATTTGGGCAGATATCCTCCTATGGCCCAATAGTCGATGCCCAATGAGGTCAGGGAGAATGTCGGCAGTTTAGGATTTACCATTAAGGCATAAGTAGCATTACGCATGAAATACGATTCGTTGGCGTCTACTCTCCAGGTTCCTATCAATAAAGCCGTATGATCCGGCAGGTTAGTGATTTGTGTAATGATTGTATTCATGTCGTTCAATCTTCCATCCAGTAAGATCAAATTCAGTTCGGGATAATTTTTTAATTTTTTATTGACAAGAGCTTGTAATGAAACACCTCCATAGCTATTATCCGTAAGGAAAGCAATATGTTTCGTATCCGGATAAAAGTTTAAAATCAAATCTATATTTTTGTCTACATCGTAATCATAAAAACGGCCGTGTAGAGATGTTATTAGTGAAGCTTCTTCTATAGCATCGATACTTTCGGGTTTCCAATTTTTCATATCTACCGATTTATCCGGTAATAATACGGCATTACGACTCACCATTCCACAAACGAGGGGTATATCTTTTTCTATGCCGTCTGCTCCTTGTGATAAATAAGATGTCCAGGCTTCTTGACCCAGTAATACGATAGCAAGCGGCTTTTTAGGGCCTGTGTATTTTTTCAGGATTGCAGTCATTCTTTCTTTCCACTCTTGCATTTCCGAAAAACTCTTGCAGTTCATGTTTTCAATAACCACATTAAAATGCCCTCCCAGTTTTTTGTATTCATCTAAGAATTCGGATATGTTTTTAGCTGTCGTAGGTATTTCAGGATTATAAGAACTTATGAGCAGAATAGGGTGGCCTTCGGTCTCAGAAGCGGCGACACGCACACATAATATGAAGAATACGAGGATAATGTATATTATTTTAAAGAATGATTGTTTCATTGAAATATATTACACCTTAAATAAAATTAATACCACAAATATATTAAATTATGCCTAATGAAAAGAATTTTACCAGTAAAAACATAAACATATTTTGCAATATGAAAAAATATATATAATTATCATCTTTCTTTAATAGAATATATATATCTTAGCAATTATTTTTATATTAACTTTGTTTTATTCGGCTTATTAAAGGTGTATATTGATTTACAAAAATAAATTCATTTATAAATGAAAAAAATCCGTATTATTTTATTTCTATTATTAGGAATATTTGTTTTTGTGCCTGTTTTAAGAGCACAGATAACGACTTGTGCTATTTCCGGAAGGGTAACTGGAAATGATGGTGAGGCATTGCCCGGTGCGGTTATTTTAATTACACACCTACCTTCGGGTTCGGTTTCCCGAACCGTTACCAATACCAATGGCTGGTATCATGTTGAAGGTTTAAGGGCGGGAGGACCGTATACATTAAAAGCTTCTTATTTGGGATATCAACCGACTGTTTATACCCAAATAAATTTACAACTGGGAAACCGGGATGATGTCAACCTAGAAATGAAGGGGGCTGATATAGAACTGAAAGATCTTGTCGTAACGGGAAATAAGAGTTCAGCCCGAACAGGAACCTCCACTCAAATAACCTCCAGGCAATTAACGACGGTCCCGACGTTAAACCGGAGTATATCCGATTTTACTAAGCTTTCTCCGTATGCCGGAAGAAACAATACCTTTGCAGGACGTGACGGCCGGTATAACTATGTATCGATAGACGGTGCGCCGTTGAACGATAACTTCGGGTTGAGTTCTAATTATATGCCCGGTGGAAATGCTCAGCCGATATCTTTGGATGTGCTGGAAAATATACGGATTGACGTAGCTCCTTTCGATGTGAAATATTCTAATTTTACAGGTGCGGCTGTTAATGCTGTAACAAAAAGCGGAACCAATGATTTTTCGGGAACCGCTTACGGGTATTTCCGTCCGAAATCTTTTTCCGGTAAATCGATAGACGGTATAGATATTCCGAATGCTCAGACGAGACACTCCGAATTGTACGGCATAACTTTGGGAGGACCTATAATTAAGAACAAATTGTTTTTCTTTATAAACGGAGAAATAGAAAATGAATCATATCCCGGAGTGCAATGGAGACCTTCGGAAGACGGAGTAGGAGATGTTACGCAAAAGATATCCCGTACCAGTGTGGGAGATATGAAACGTATGAGTGACTTCTTGCAAAGTCAGTATGGATATAGTACCGGAAAATATAATAATTTCGATAATTTTTCAGGATTTAACTGGAAGATAATGGCACGTGTAGACTGGAATATTAATCTGAAAAATAAACTTACATTAAGATATAACGGAGTCCAGTCGAAAAACGATGATCTGGTAAACAGTTCTTCTTTTGGCGGATATAGGGATAGTCGTGTGGGAGATGCTTCCATGGCTTTTGAAAATTCCAATTTCAAATACAAGAATAAGGTAATGTCGGTTGTGGGAGAGTTGAACAGCCAGTTTACTCCGTTCATTTTTAATAAATTCCTGGCAACATATAGTTATGTGAACGATACCCGGGAAATATACGGCTCTCCGTTTCCTTTTGTGGACATAGATAAAAATGGCAAACAATATATGAGCTTCGGTTCCGAAATATTTACTCCCGGAAACGATGTAACTTCCAAGGTTCTCAGTTTTATTGATAATGTTACCTTTAGTTTGGACGACCATTATCTCACTGCCGGAATATCATTTGATAAATATGCTTTCCGGAATGCGTATATGCGTTATGCCTGGGGATACTACCGGTATGCCAGTATGGAAGATTTTATAAATAATGCGAAACCGACCGCATTTGCATTGACGTATGGATACAATGGCCGGGAAGTTCCTTATGCCGATTTGGACTTCGGAATGGGTGCTGTTTATGTACAAGACGAGTGGTCCATAGGTCCCTCGTTTAAATTAAATTATGGATTGCGGTTGGATTTACCTTTCTATATGAATGATTTACCCGATAATCAGGCGGTGTCGGAATTGAGATTTGCAGATAACCGTCAGATAGATGTTTCTAAATGGCCAAAATCAAAGTTGTTGTTTTCTCCCCGTGTTGCATTTACATACGATGTGTTGAAAGATCACTCTCTGATGCTGAAAGGTGGTACCGGTATTTTTACGGGAGTTTTACCATTCGTCTGGTTTACGAATCAACCCGCTAATTCCGGTTATTTGCAAAATAAAGTAGAATTAACGGCGAATCAGTTACCCGATAATTTCAGATTTAATACCGACTATCGTGAAGTCTTGAAACAATATCCCGATTTACTGGCTTCCACTCCGGCTACACAGGCTCCCGGCTCTGTCTGCTTTGTCGATCCTAAATTCAAGATGCCCCAGGTTTGGCGCAGCAGTTTGAGTATAGAATGGCAGCTTCCTTATGATTTTATGCTGTCTGCAAATGCCATGTACACCCGGGATATTTATAATGTCGTACAAAATAATGTGAACGAGAAACCGGCAACCGATAAATTTGCCGGTAATGACAACCGGGATTACTGGCCTGCAAAGGACAACAGGATAAATAAAAACATATCGGATGCCATGATGCTTACGAACGGAAATGAAAAAGGATATCAATATTCTTTTAATGTGGAATTGATTAAAAAATTTGCATCAGGATTCAGCGGATCGGTATCTTATACTTATTCCCAAGCCAAAGATCTTACCGCGAATCCCGGATCGGTAGCCAAGTCTTCCTGGCAATATAATGTGGCGGTAAATAGTCTGAATAATCCCGGATTGAGCTATTCTTCTTTTTCTATTCCGCATCGTATCATTGCGCAGGCTATGTATGAGATCAGTTACCTGAAACATTTCAAGACTACGGTAGCACTGCTTTATCAGGCTTCTCCTATCGGACGCATGTCTTATATTTATCCGGCGGATCTTAACGGAGATGGAGTAGGTTCCGATTTGATGTATGTTCCGTCTGCAAAAGACGAATTATTGTTTAAGGATATTACCGACAATAATAACAATGTCACTTTTTCGGCCGATGAGCAACGCGAGGTATTTTGGAATTATATTAATAATGACAGTTACCTGAAAAGCCGTAAAGGGAAATATACCGAACGTTTCGGGTGTGTTATGCCTTGGGTTCACCGCTTTGATTTCAAGATCATGCAAGATTTTAATCTTAATATAGGTTCCCGCCGTTATGGTTTGCAGGTTAGTTTGGATATATTGAATGTCGGTAATCTTTTCAATTCCGGTTGGGGGGTTGAAAAAGCGAACGGTTTGGCAAGTTTCGGAAATATCCGGTTATTGAAAACGGCCGGTGTTAACGCCGATAAGAAACCTGTATATCAGGTAAATGCTGCTAATAAAACTTTGTTCGAAAAGAATGCACGCTGGAGTTATGATATTTCCAGTGATAATACCTGGGGTATGATGCTGGGAGTTCGTTTATCATTTTAAAAAAAAGATACGGTCCTTGTTGGAAGAGAATGGTTGCAAATATCAATTTGCAGCCATTCTTTTTTGTTTTCTTGTATTGGAAAATTGTGTAAAGATGGCGGAAAAATCTCTTGAAACGGTTTATTCGGTTACTGAAGTATCTGAATATTTCTCCTGTGATAAATATATGTTCTGATTTTCTTATAATAAAAATCCCCGACCATACGATCAGGGATTTTTATAAAAATATTTTTCACCGATATCGGTTCTGTTGCAAAAAACTTCTGTTTAGTCTTCCAGTTTAGCACAAATGAACTCGCGGTTAAGACGGGCGATATTGGTTAGAGAAATACTTTTCGGGCATTCTGCTTCGCATGCCCCGGTATTGGTACAATTTCCAAAACCGAGTTCGTCCATTTTAGAGAGCATGGCCTTAGCGCGTGCTTTAGCCTCTATTTTTCCCTGAGGCAGTAATGCAAACTGGCTTACTTTTGCCGATACGAAAAGCATTGCCGATCCGTTTTTACAAGCAGCTACACAAGCGCCGCAACCTATGCATGAAGCAGAATCCATCGCTTCGTCTGCATCTATTTTAGAAATAGGCAGGGCGTTTGCATCTTGTGCTCCTCCCGCGTTGATAGAAATATAACCACCTGCTTGTTGTATTTTATCGAAAGCAGTACGGTCTACCATGAGGTCGCGAATAACGGGGAAACCGGCCGAACGCCAAGGCTCGATGGTTATCGTATCTCCGTCATTGAATTTGCGCATATGTAACTGACAGGTCGTTACGGCGGTGTCGGGCCCGTGAGGATGCCCGTTGATGTATAGAGAGCACATACCGCAAATACCTTCGCGGCAATCATGGTCGAATACTACGGGTTCCTGATTTTCACTGATCAGTTTTTCGTTAAGTACGTCCAGCATTTCGAGGAACGAACTGTCTGTCGAAACACCATCCAAAGAATATGTCTGAAAAGCACCTTTTTCTTTAGGTCCTCTTTGACGCCAAATTTTGAGCGTTATATTGATTGTTTTTTCCATAACTGTAAATATATTGGCCGTTACCGCTTCAGGTCGTAATCCCGAAAGGTGGGCGGCGCGTAAAAGAATTATTGTTTATAATTACGTGTTTGAACTTTAATAGCTTCGTATTTCAGTTCTTCTTTCAATAATTCGGGCTTTTTATCTTCACCTTCATATTTCCAGCAACTAACGTACATATATTCATCATCACGGCGTTTTGCTTCACCCTCTTCCGTTTGATATTCTTCACGGAAATGACCGCCGCATGATTCGTTACGGTTCAAGGCATCGAGTGCCATTAATTTTCCAATTTCAAAGAAGTCTTCTACACGCAGTGCTTTTTCGAGTTCAACATTGAGAGTATTGGCTTCGCCCGGTATTCGTACATTGGCATAGAATTCTTTTTTCAGTTTTTCTATTTCTTCTAAAGCATGATTCAATCCGGCTTCGTTCCGGGCCATACCTACGTATTCGGTCATGATATGTCCCAGTTCTTTGTGGAAAGAGTCTACAGATCGTTTTCCTTTTACTTTCATCAGTCGTTCGATACGTTTCTCTACATTTTTCTCTGCTTCCGAGAATTCGGGGAAATCGGTACTGAAGTGAGGTACTGTGATCTGATCTGAAAGATAGTTCTGAATTGTGTAAGGGAGCACGAAATAACCGTCTGCCAAACCTTGCATAAGAGCTGATGCGCCCAAACGGTTTGCGCCGTGGTCGGAGAAATTCGCTTCACCTATGGCGAACAGTCCTGGAACAGAAGTCATTAATTCGTAATCTACCCAGATACCTCCCATAGTATAGTGGGAAGCAGGATAAATCATCATCGGGGTTTTGTATGGATTGTCATCCGTGATCTTTTCATACATCTGGAACAAGTTTCCGTAACGGTCGCGTACGGCAGCTTCACCTAAACGTTCGATCGACTCTTTGAAATCCAAATATACGGCACGGCCTGTACCTACACCGAAACCGGCGTCGCAACGTTCTTTAGCAGCACGTGAAGCGACATCGCGGGGTACGAGGTTACCGAATGCCGGGTAACGGCGTTCCAGATAGTAATCGCGGTCTTCTTCTTTTATTTCGGTCGGTTTCAATTTACCGGCACGGATAGCTTCTGCATCTTCTTTTTTCTTTGGAACCCATATACGGCCGTCATTACGCAGAGATTCTGACATTAAAGTCAGTTTTGACTGGAATTCCCCGTGAACCGGAATACAGGTAGGATGTATCTGCGCATAAGCAGGATTTGCGAAATAAGCTCCTTTGTGGTAGCATTGTATGGCGGCAGAGCCATTAGATGCCATGGCATTGGTCGACAAGAAGAATACATTTCCGTATCCGCCTGTAGCGATAACCACGGCATGAGCGGCAAAACGTTCGATCTTACCTGTAATCAGATTACGTGCTATGATACCGCGGGCACGTCCGTCTATAATTACCAGATCTAGCATTTCATAACGGTTGAATTGCTTAACAGTACCTTTTTTTACCTGACGGTTTAAGGAAGAATAGGCACCTAACAATAACTGTTGTCCGGTCTGCCCTTTAGCATAGAAAGTACGTGAAACCTGTGCACCGCCGAATGAACGGTTTGCCAGCAAACCTCCGTATTCGCGTGCAAAAGGAACTCCTTGTGCGACGCACTGGTCTATGATATTGTTGGACACCTCGGCCAGACGATAAACATTTGCTTCGCGTGCCCGGTAGTCACCACCTTTGATGGTATCGTAGAAAAGACGATAAACAGAGTCGCCGTCGTTCTGATAGTTCTTGGCGGCATTTATACCTCCTTGTGCGGCAATAGAGTGTGCACGGCGGGGAGAATCCTGTATGCAGAAATTAAGTACATTGAATCCTAGTTCTCCTAACGTAGCGGCAGCAGAACCTCCGGCCAGACCGGTACCCACAACGATGACATCGAGACGGCGTTTGTTAGCCGGATTCACCAATTTCTGGTGAGCTTTATAATTTGTCCACTTTTCGGCCAAAGGACCTTCGGGGATTTTTGAATTTATTGTTGTCATAACGAATATTTTTCTTTGTAACTGATAATATTTTTAATCTCCTATATATAACAGGTTCAGCATCCCATTAAGCCGTAACGTACGTAGAAATAGATTACGACTACGGCGAAACCTATAAAAATAAGGGTTGCGAAAATGTTAGAGATCGTTTTCCAGCGTTCAAACCAAACCTTGTTGTTGATGCCGATAGTTTGCATGGCACTCCAGAAGCCGTGAGTAAGGTGGAACCAGATAGCAATGAACCAAACCAGATAAAGAACGGCAAAAAGAGGATTGCTGAAAGTTTCGCGGATAAGAGCAGCTCCGTCGTGAGGATTCACGTCAGGAAGGATTCCGGTAATTTCGTTGAATTGCATTTTGAACCAGAATTGGGCCAGATGTAATACAAAGAAAAGCAAAACGATGATACCCAAAACCAGCATGTTTTGTGATGCCCATTCTACATTTTTGGGCCGGGCATTAACTGCATAACGGTCATTACCGCGAGCCTTGCGATTTTGCAGTGTAAGCCAGAATGCATAAATGATGTGTACCACGAAACCGGCAGCAAGAACGAGAGTCCCTACCAATGCATACCAATTGGCTCCCAGAAATTTACATACCGCGTTGTAGGCATCTTCCGAGATCACAGCCACCAGGTTCATCGACATGTGAAATGTTAAAAATAGGATGAGAAAAAGTCCTGAAATGCTCATAACTACTTTCCGTCCTATAGACGAGTTACTTAACCACATAGGATTTAAAATTTAAGTTATTATTGTGTTTATGAAATTCACACGTAATTTACTACGCGCAAAATTAGGGTAATAAAGCGATATTAACAAGTGATTAAGGAATTTTTTCTTTAATTTCAATAGTAAATTGCATGTAAGACTTGGCTACTTTGGATTTCTCTTTTTACCGGATTTTTTTAATATCTTTTTAAATATTGATAAGTAAATATATTATGTTACTTTTGTAAAAATGATATACTATATGGACAATTCTTATAAACGAGCTGTTATTGCCGGAGCTGGTCCTGCAGGCCTTACGGCGGCCAGGGAGTTTTTACGCAAGACCGGGATAAAACCGGTGATATTCGAAGCTGACGATTGTGTGGGAGGTATTTCTCGTACAGTTAATTATAAAGGAAATAGGATTGATATCGGTGGTCATCGCTTTTTTTCGAAAAATACGCTGGTTATGGATATTTGGTCGTCAATGATGCCTTTGCAGTCTGCTCCGTCTCTTGATGAAATTTTGTTGGGAGAGAAACGTTCTACGGACAATGTTCCCGGAAATCCTGAGAATATGCAACAGGTGTGGCTGAACCGCCGGAGGGTATCTCGAATATTTTATTTACGTCATTTTTTTGATTATCCGATATCTCTAAGCTGGTCTACTTTTTCCAATATGGGGCTGTGGAGGACTGTGAATGCAGGAGCTGGGTATATTTGGTCCTGTATGTTTAAAAAGGAAGAAACGTCTTTGGAGAATTTTTATATAAACCGGTTCGGAAAACCGTTATATAAGATGTTCTTCGAGGATTATACGACTAAAGTATGGGGAGTGCATCCGTCTTTGCTGGGAGCTGATTGGGGTAGTCAAAGGGTCAAAGGGCTTTCTCTTTTAGCCGTATTGAAAGATGTTATTTCTAAATCGTTATGCTCTAAAAATAGTCGTCAGAAGAAAGACGTAGAAACCTCTTTGATAGAACAGTTCATATATCCTAAATTAGGGCCCGGACAATTATGGGAGCGTATGGCGGATGAAATTGTATCATTATCGGGAGAGTTATATAAAAAACAACGGGTGACCCGTGTTATCGTGCAGGATAAAAAAGTGATAGCGGTAGAGACGAAGGATGATAAGGGAGATATAAAAAGAACGGATTGCGATTATTTTTTGTCCTCGATGCCGTTGAATGAGCTGCTTCCTTCTTTGCAAGGAATCGATATCCCTGAAGATGTGATGCGTATCGCTACCGAGTTACCGTATCGTGATTTTATTACGGTAGGTCTGTTGGTAAAAGATTTAAAAATTAAAAATAAAACGAAGCTTAAAACTTATCGTAACCAAATTCCCGATACCTGGATATATATACAGGAGCGAGATGTGAAAATAGGTCGTTTGCAGATTTTCAATAACTGGTCTCCGTACATGGTGGAAGATTATGAGAACACAATGTGGATAGGGCTGGAATATTTTTGTGCCGAAGGAGATGAAATGTGGAATATGGATGATGAAGCATTTATTGAAATGGCAAAAGACGAATTGTATAAAATAGGTTTGTTGGCAAAAGAAGATGTTATCGATGCTGTCCGCATTAAAATGCCGAAAGCTTATCCTTCTTATTTTGGCAGTTATTATAGCCTGGATAAGGTAAAGGATTTTCTGGACTCCATTGAGAATCTTTATTGCATAGGTCGTAACGGACAGCACCGGTATAATAATATGGATCATTCCATGCTGACAGCAATCGAAGCGGTTAAAAATATAGAAGAAGGAGGATATGCTTCTAAATCTCACATTTGGAATGTGAACAGTGAAACAGAATATCATGAAGTTAAGAAATAACGTATGGGGAACTGTGAAGGCTTTTCTTCGAAGTGAGAATTATAAGTATAAATTGTTCCTTATCTATTCTTTATCGCTGCTTTTTAATGGTTGGTTTTTCGGGACTGTATTGATGGCTCCCGATAGTTATTCTTATATTTCGGCTATCGATACTTTATTGAATGGGGAGCCTGATGTGTTGCGTACACCAGTTTATCCTCTTTTATTGGGAATGATGAGAATGATCTTTCCTGTGTCATTTGTTAATATTGCCGTTATATTCCAATATGCCGTTTTTTTTCTTTCTATTTTTTATTTCCATAAAATTTGTGTCTTTTTTTTCAGGTCACCTGTTTTTTCGTTCTTTACTACTTTGTTGTATGCGTGTCATCCGTATGTTGCTTTATGGTCGAGCTATATACTTACCGAATCTTTGGCGTCTTCAGGATTGGTTTTCTGGCTGTGGTTCCTCATTGATTATTATCAAAAAAGAAAATACGGAGCATTGTCGGGTTCTTTGGTCGTGACATTCCTACTGATCTTTCATCGTCCTTCTTTTTTGTATCTGATTCCTTTCCTGTTAATCTTTTGGGGGTATCAAATGTATAAGGAAAAGTGTAGTGTAAGGTCGTGGACGGGTTTATTGGGTACGGTGTTGTGTGTCCTGTGCATGGCGGTCTATAGCAGTTGGTTTTCCGGTGTCTATGGTGTGCGCATGATGTCTGAAGTGAGTGTAATAAATGAATATAATATTTTACGGGAGAGAGATTTACTCGAGCTTGACGGGGTTTCCGATGCTTTTCGTAATGATATGGCGAATTTCGATGCCGTTGCTGAGAAAGATTATTTTAAGGAATATTTTTATTTATCGGCGACATATGGTCTTCCTGAGATGAAACGAGTTACTTCCCAATCACTGAAAATGAATTATCCTGAATATTTGACTAAAACCGAAAAACAGATTTCGGTTATTGCCAAAACTCCGCTTCTTATACATTGCCATGAAATTGATACGAATTATTTCCCATATCGTATCGTTAAAATATTGTCTTTTAAAGTAAAGTTCGGTTTCTTGTATGTGGTCTTGTGGCTTTCTTTGCTTGTCTACATCGTAAAGATGGTCACCACGAAGAAATTGCCTTGTGTGTCGCTTTTTGTATGGGGATTGGTTTGGGCTAATTATGTGGTAATTTTGTTGGGAGCACAGGCAGAATGGGCCAGATTAATGATGCCTTCTTATCCATTGATTTTTTTATTGACGGCACAACTGATAAGTTGTGTGAAAATAGATATTTCGAAGGTCATGTTTAGGTAAGGCCAGGTGCTTAAGGTATGGAATAATTTGGAATATGGAAACAAAAAAGACCTTTTCAAATAGAAAAGGTCTTTTTTGAGTTGTCTTACCAGGATTCGAACCTAGACAGGCAGAACCAAAAACTGCAGTGCTACCATTACACCATAAGACAATCCTGTTACTTTGAGTTTATCTCAAAAGCGTGGCAAAGATAGTTGGCTTTACTGAAAAAACCAAATTATTTTATCAAATTATTTTGCAATAATCAAGAAATAGTTCTTTTTCCCTTTCTGTACCAAAATGTATTTATTGTTAAGTAGGAAAGAAGAATCGATGATTGTATCAAAGTTTTCCAGTTTTTCTTTATTTAAAGAAACGCCCCCTCCCTGGGTTAATTTTCTCATTTCTCCTTTTGATGGGAATATCGCCGCATGTTCGGTCGTCAGGTCTACAGCCTTAATGCCGCCCGTAATAATTTCTTTGGATATCTCGAATTGGGGAACTCCTTCGAAAACGGCTAATAGCGTATCTTCATTCAACTTGCGAAGCTGCTCGGATGTTGAATTGCCGAATAAGATGCCGGAGGCTTCCACGGCAGCTTCGTAATCGGCAGCCGAATGTACCATCGTTGTAATTTCTTTTGCCAGTCGTTTTTGCAAAGGACGGAGGTGTGGAGCTTCTGCTTGTTCTGCGATTAATGAATCTATGGTATCTTTATCAAGATCGGTGAATATCTTGATATATTTTGCAGCATCTTCATCGCTTACGTTCAACCAGAACTGATAGAATTTATAAGGGGACGTGTAACGGGGATCCAGCCATACATTACCCGATTCCGTTTTTCCGAATTTACCCCCGTCTGCTTTAGTGATGAGAGGACAGGTAAGAGCATAAGCTTCGGCGCCTGTCGTGCGGCGTATCAGTTCGGTTCCGGTCGTGATATTTCCCCATTGGTCCGAACCGCCCATTTGTAACTTACAATTTTTAGTCCGATTAAGATAGGCAAAATCATATCCTTGAACGAGCTGGTATGAGAATTCCGTAAAAGAAAGCCCGTTGTTATTATCTCCGGCGAGTCGTTTCTTTACCGAATCTTTGGCCATCATATAATTTACCGTTATATATTTGCCCACATCCCGGATAAAATCCAGGAATGAGAAATTTTTCATCCAGTCGTAGTTATTCACTAATTCGGCAGCATTAGGCGCATCTGAATCAAAATCCAGGAATTTGGATAATTGTTTTTTTATGGCGTTTTGGTTGTGACGTAGCGTTTCTTCATCCAGCAATTTGCGTTCCTGCGATTTCATAGACGGGTCGCCTATCATACCGGTAGCACCTCCTACAAGAGCGATGGGTTTATGCCCGGCTCTTTGCAGATGCTTGAGCATCATTATACTTACCAGATGGCCTATGTGCAAGGAGTCGGCCGTAGGGTCAATGCCTACATAAGCCGTAGTCATTTCTTTTTGTAATTGTTCTTCGGTCCCGGGCATTATGTTATGTATCATCCCGCGCCATTGGAGTTCTTCTACAAAATTCATCGAATGATTTTATTTAAAATTTAAGTAGAAGCAAAAATACGACACTTTATTGTAAGAAACAACCTTTATACTTTAAAAAAGATATTTCTGGAGAATGTATAAACAGCTATAGTTTCATTAAAATTATGTATGTCTTATTTTATACGATTTTGTAAATAAAGTAATAAATGAATATATTGGCTATGAACTGTATCTTCCAAGCTATGTTTTGAATGTTTTAAGAATATTTTCTTGTACAGATTTGTGAAGCAGGCTTGCTTCGCATTTTCTGATAGCAGCAGCTTTCTTATATAATTCTCCGATAGGCGATATACTTTCGTCCGTTTCTATGAACAAATGGGAAAGGGGAGTAATTTTTAGAGATTCCTCTTGATATTTTTCTCCGAACGAAATATAGATTCCTGCTTTCAAGAGTTGTTCTGCAATTTGCGGTTTTCCTCTAAATCCATGTATGATCCATGGTTGTGTAAGTTTATTGCATTTACGGATATGGATAATGTCCTGGCAGGTACGTACCGAATGTATAATTAACGGTTTAGCCAGTTCTTCGGAAATGCGGATGTGTTTCTCGAAATGGACTATCTGTTCGTTTTTGCCCGGCCCCCGTAAATTGTCCAGCCCGCTTTCTCCTATAGCTAAAACTTGTACATGGCAGGCTGCGGATTCTAATAATTTCCATTGTTCCCGGCTGTATGAGTCGATATACCACGGATGGATTCCAACCGAATAATAAAATCCGGGATTGGGTTTGAACTCTGTCGGTAAAACATTGTGTATAGCCGACTTAAGAGTAGAAACATGAGTATGTATGTCGTTTATTTCTGATATCATGGTACCGGATCATAACCGCTACCTCCCCAGGGATGGCAGCGTGATAATCGTTTTAAAGTGAGCCATAGCCCTTTAAAGGGGCCGTGTTTTTGAATAGCTTCCAGAGCGTATTGAGAACAGGTAGGAGTAAAGCGGCAGGAGGGGGGAGTAAGAGGTGATATACACATCCTGTAAAACCGTATAGGCAATAATAATATGAAGGTCAATACCTTTTTCATGTATCCGGTTTTGAAAGCTTGGAAATAATATCTGTTAATTTTAGAAGAGACTCTTTCATTTTTTTTTCGATAAAGGAGTATTCTTCTATTTCTTTGGCAATATATAAGAACGCTATATGTAACGTAATGTTCTTTTTTTCTACAGTCTCGATAAGCCGGTTTTTATTTAACCGGTAAGCTTCTCTTGATTTTCGGCGTATCATATTCCGTTTAACGGCGCGTTTAAAATTCCTTTTGGGAACGCTGATGAACATGTCCACTTTGTTACCTGTAATTATTTCGGTATTATATACTACGCGAAAAGGATACATGACGAAAGAACTTCCGCCAGCAAACAATCGTTCTATAGTTGTTTTACTGCATAGTTTTTCGTTTTTTGTCAATCGGTAACCGGTCATATTCTTATTTTTTAAAAGCAAACCCCGTAAGTCGGACTATATGTATGATAGTGCTTACGGGGAAATATGTGAGACTACACTTCGTAAGAACGAAATGTTATTTCTTAGATACTTTATTCTGTTCCTTAAAAAACAGCTCGAGGGCGGCGGTCATTGACGGAGCTTCAGGTCTGGGGGCTTCTATGTCGAGGCGAAGTCCTGCCTCCCGTACGGCCTTTGCTGTCGTAGGTCCGAAACAGCCGATTTTGATATCATTCTGTTCGAATTCGGGAAAATTCTTTAGTAGGGAATTTATTCCGGAAGGACTGAAAAATACCAACATATCGTAATCGAATTTTTCATCGGGACCGAAGTCGTTACTTACTGTGCGATACATAACGGCTTTGGTATAGTTGATGTTATTTTTTTCCAGTAAGGATGTCTGTTCCTTGTGTACGTCCGATACCGGTAAAAGAAATTTCTCTCCCGAATGTTTTATTAGAGAAGGAAGAAGATCATCCAATTTACCTGAATTTCCAAAAAATATTTTACGTTTACGATACACTATGTATTTTTGCAGATAAAGGGCTACGGATTCTGTTACACAAAAATATTTCATTGTATCGGGAATGCTTACACGCAATTCTTCACAAAGACGAAAAAAGTGATCGATTGCTGTTCTTGCTGTGAAAATAATAGCAGTAAATTCCGGAATAGAGATTTTTTGTTGCCTGAATTCCTTGGATGTTAAACCTTCTACTTTAATGAACGGGCGAAATTCGATATTGACACCATATTTCTCGGCTATATCGTAATAGGGAGATTTCTCGGATGTCGGTTTCGGTTGCGAAACTAATACCTTCTTAACTTTCAAGATTATAATAGTTTAAAATTCAACAAATTTCGATAGTAAAATCGCTCCTTTATAGAAGAGAAGCAAGGGTACTATTTCAACGGCACAAAGGTACAAAATAATGTAGACTAAACCATATATATCGCTCAAAAAAATCTTAATCCCTTTATAAATAAAGATAATACGTGATAAAATGTAACAAATGCCTGTAATCAAGAGCATTGTACTTGTACATGCAGGAATATATATCATACATAAGACGACCGGGAATAATACGAGACCGAGCAGTGAATTGACCGATGAGAAACTTTCCACGCATTGCCGGGTGCGTGCCGGATCGCTGAATACGAATCCTAGTAAATGATATATAAACATTTGTATCCAATAGAATACGGCAGCTGATAAACAGCAGAATATGATGGCCAGTGATATGGAATTTTCGGATTGTATTTCCCAAAAATTATTTATCAGGAAAAATAAAGCAATCCCCTCTGTTATGAAAGTTTGGAATAACAATGCAAACCTGAGCTGTGTTTCGTTGACTGTAATATTGGTGAAAATGCTATGCCGGTCTTTTACTTCTGTTATATTACTGAATGCCTGTATCAGGTATTTTATGCCTCTGTGATAAAATATTGCTATGAGAAGGAAGCCTGTAATAAGCAAAAGGGCGATACTGCTGTTATGTACCGGAGTGTGAGGACGTGGTGTTGCTTCGAATCCTATAGGTATTGTAATGGATGTTTCTTTAAAATCAGTCAGAGGATCGGTTACAGGACGGTGGCATTGTGTTTCAAAGCCGTTGATATATTTAGGACTCCATTTCTTTTGAATAATTCGGGGTGAATAATTTGTTCCGGTGTATAACGAATCTTTTTCGGTTCTTGTCGAATCGGAAAGAAAGACTTGATCTCCTGATGAAGAAGTGATAGTGTTTATGCTGTCGTTTTCCTGCATGGGCTAAATAGCTGCGATTTTGCGTAATTTACCATCCCATTCCGGGGCGTTGTAGAGCGCTTCTATAGCCTCTTGTGGAGTATAAGCGACACACCACATCCGGGAGTGTTCGGGGCGCATGAAGTTTTCGTTGATTGCTTGTTCTAATAATTGGATAAGCGGATTATAAAATCCATTTATATTGAGAATAACTATCGGGTGAAGATAAAGTCCCAATTGCTTCCAGGTAATGATTTCGAGAAGTTCTTCCATTGTGCCGCAACCGCCTGGAAGAGCGATAATGCCATCCGATTCTTCTGCCATCCGGTTTTTTCGTTCATGCATATTTTCGGTAACTATAATGTTTTTTAGTTCTTTATGACACCATCCTTCTGTTTGCATAAAGCGTGGAATAACACCTAATACATTTCCACCGGCACTTAACGTTTCGTCAGCGAGAGTTCCCATAAGTCCTTGGTTCCCGGCTCCATATACGCATCTTATATTATTTTTTGCAAGTAATCTGCCCAGTTCTCTAGCGGCTTTAAAATATGAATCATTTATCTTTGAGCTGGATGCACAATATACGCATACCGAATTTATCTTTTTCATTTTCACAGGTTTGTTTGTGCAAAATTAGTGTCTTTTTTTGTAAAAACGGCATAATTGCATCTTATTAATAGGGGGGATGCATAGCGGTTTTAGGGTGGTATCGGAAATATAAAGAAAAAAATATCATAAACAAGAGAATAACCTTGAATTAAGATTACTCTTGTCAATTCCGGTATTAAGTTTAAAGGCTAAATTCTAAGTAAAAATAAAGTCATTATTTACATAGGCGTTTTTTTTAATTGCCTCTGTATGTTACGGATTTTGTTTTGAATTATATAAACAGGAATTTGCAATTCTTCTGAAATTTCCTGATATGAATAGTTTTTCAGATATAATGAAAATATCGTGTATTCTTCCGGTGGGAGGTTGCATAAAGAATCAATAACCAGATTAATGTCATAAATTTCATCCGGCCGTTTTACATAATAAAGTATTTTTGATTGTTTGTCCCAAGAAGTTGTGCTCACTTTCATGATTCTTTTATATTCGTTAATAAATGCATCGCGCATAATAGTAAATATCCAACTTTTGAGGTTATTTTCCGCTGTTGTTTTTTCTTTATACTGCAATGATTCTGAAATATTCGGCTGAATAATTTCTTTTTCTATTGTCTGGTTTTTGGTTGATATAACAACACGTAACCTGAGAGATTGCAATAGCCTTCTCAATTCCTTTTCGAAATCAGAATTTTTCATTGTTAAAAAGATTAAACAAAATAAAATCACCCACTTTTGTATAAATGTTGACAAATAAATAAAACGTATTACAGTCACGAAAAATTAAAATTCTTATTCTTCTATGTGCAATACGTGTTGTGTATTTGTATCCTCAAAATTTATACAGCACTAATATATGAGTTTTATTTGAATTTTCATGAAAATTCGGACTTTTTTTAATCTCGGTCTGTAATTTTATGATTTTCTTTTAATTTTTTCTCGTTTTCAATCTGGCCTGAATAATTACAAATAACTTAATTACGATACTTTAAATAAAGAAAAAAGTTTTATCAGTATCGTTTTATGATAATGTTAAGTCTACCGTAAGAATTGCCCCTGATTATAAAGTGGGGTATAGATATGAAAACAATCATTTTTTGAAAGTAAACTTTTCGGATATGAAAAAGGTGCTTTTAATGATGCCCGAAAATCTAAAATGGAAAGAAAGGAGAGTGTTTCGGGCGGGACTTTATTTCTTGATGAGATAGGAAATTTATCTTTACCGGTACATTTCTAAAAAAGAAACGGAAGAAATACTTAATCTGGAGCCGTTTGACAGTTTGACAATAGAAAAAGCGATGCGCCGTATCTATGTTAATATTAGTCAGGCGGCTGAATATTTGGGAATAAGCCGTTATGTTTTATATCGTAAAATAGAGAAAAGGAGATTATGAAAATTACGGGTTCCGTTAGATTAATTTTATTGTTGTTATCGTTAATAATGGGTTCGGTAGTTGGATATTTATATCTGGCTCATAAATTATATTTTTCTTCTGTTTTCAATAGGACTGTTTATTGTGATAGTTATTTTATATATTGTTCGTTTACATAACGATTCGTATCGGATGGTAAGGCGGATGATAGAAAGAATACGTTTTTGCGGTTGTCCATTTTCTTATTTTCCTGAAAAAGGAGAGCGGCAAATATAGAATGATGAATGAATCAATGACGATGTTCAGAGAAAAGGTTTGTGAAACCGATGTGAAATGTCAATATTACGAGACCCTTCTCTGTATGACTGATAGCGGGATATGGGTATCTGATACCGAAAGGAATATAGGATGGATGAATCAGGCCGCTTTTTTCTATATAAATAAAAGTTCGTTACGGCATATTGACGAATTAGGTTCGCTGAATCCTGAATTTCCGGAAATTCTGAATTCACTTAAAAACGGAGAGATAAAAGTTTTACACATCCTATCGGAAGATATGGCAGCATTTTGGGCAGTAACAGTGATATGTTATATTTCAAAGAGAAAAGAACTGCGCTTGATCAACTTGAAGAATATCCGCTCTGTTTTGGAATAAAATGAAATAGAAGTATGTAAAACTTGTTCAGGCGGATGTGTGAGCATTATTACCGGAAAAAAGCTCCCAATGGTTATTATATTTCTGTAGGTGACAACGGAGCCGGTATATTGCCGGATGTGCTGAATAAAATATTCATTCCGTTTTTTACGACCGAAATTTCCCGGCCGGGCATAGGTTTAAATTTATGTGAACAAATTATGAATTTACATGGCGGGGATATTTTCGTATCGTCAGTGACCGGAAAGGAAAGTTGTTTCTCTCTGAGGTTCGTAAATATTAAAGAGTGATTTTATAGCCACCCGGCTTGTTTATACCATTCTACACTTTTTTTTACCCCCTGTTCCAAAGAATATTGGGGCCTGAAGTCCAAATCTTTTTGTGCCTCCGAAATGTCGCATATCCAGTTGCGTTGTTTCATGATGCGGAATTTATCGCGGTTTAAAGTACTGGTTTTTCCTATCAGGATAGCTCCTTTTTCAGCAAGGAAACAAATTGTTTTCAATAAGAACAAAGGTACTTTTACGGGTATGACTATTTTTTTGCCCAGAGATGAAGCGACATATTTCCGGAATTGTGTAGATGAGTATGCGACTCCTTCGGAAAGAAAATAACCTTTCCTGGTTATTCCTTTATCTATTGCAGAGAAAATGGCTTTTACCAGATCTTTTACATAAATGAATGTGATGAGCTGCGGTTTATATCCGGCTATAAAATCGAATCCGTATTGGATGGTTTTCATCATCAGGTAATAATCTTTTTCCCGGGGACCATATACACCGGTGGGACGCATAATGACATAGGGGAAATCCGGTAAAGATTGTAGATGTCTTTCCGCTTTTAGTTTACTCATTCCATACCGGGTATTAGGATGAGGCATATCAGTCGGCTTTAGCGGGGTAAAGCCGGTTTCGTCACCTACTCCCCAGGCTCCCAGGCTGCTCATCATGATAAATTTTTCGGGAACCATATCGGTTTCTATGAGAGCGTCTGTGAAGTTTCGCACGAAACCATAATTGATGCGCTCGAAATCTTCCGGATTTTTACATTTGGTAACGCCTAAATTATGTATGATATAATCCCACTTACCTATAGAACCTCTTATTTGGAGGAGTTGCCGGCATAGTTGTTCTTTATTTCCGAATGCAAGGTCAATGAACTGAATACGAGAATCTTGCAAATATTCTTTATTCGTGGTTTTTCTTACTCCTGCCCAGGTCTTATATCCTCTGCTGAGAGCTTCCTCCACAATAAAGCTTCCAATAAAACCTCCGGCTCCGGTAATCAAGATATTTTTACTCATTATGTGTGCGTTTAGGAGCATAAAATTAGTAATAATCGATGAATGTGGAGATATGTAAGTCTATATTTTGTGAAATATGATTGCCTAATTATTATAAAACGTTTATAATGGGGAAGTTTTCTACAATCTTTTTTTATCTTTGCCAATTGTTAAATGACTTTCTGTGTAAAGAAAAATATTTGAAACTAAACACATATATGAAACAGTACAAATTACTGAACAATGTATTAGGATGGATAGTTTTTGTCATATCGGCGATTACGTATATCCTTACACTGGAACCCACAGCCAGTTTCTGGGATTGTGGCGAGTTTATATCTTCGGCTTATAAACTGGAAGTAGGTCATCCGCCGGGCAACCCAATATTCATGCTTACGGCTCGTTTCTTCGCTAATTTCGCCTCAGACCCTTCGGGGGTTGCCTATATGGTCAATCTCATGTCGGGATTATTGAGTGCGGCTACGATATTGCTCTTGTTTTGGACGATTACCCGTCTGGCCCAGAAAATTGTATTGAAAGAAGGTGAAAGCATGTCTGTAGCACAGATGATTACGATCTTGGGATGTGGTTTGGTTGGATCTTTGGCTTATGCATGGTCCGATACATTCTGGTTTTCTGCTGTAGAGGGTGAAGTATATGCCTATTCATCTTTTTGTACTGCACTTGTATTCTGGCTTATTCTGAAATGGGAGAGTGTTGCCGACGAACCTCATGCCGATCGTTATCTTATCTTGATTGCTTACCTGATCGGTGTTTCTATTGCGGTTCATTTATTGAACCTGTTGTGTATACCCGCTATTGTCTTGGTTTTTTATTATCGGAAATATTCGAAAATAACGGCGAAAGGTTCTATTATGGCTTTGCTGGTTTCGTTCGCTATCATCGTATTGCTATTATATGGTTTAGTACCGGGATTCGTGAAAGTTGCCGGATGGGTGGAACTCTTCTGTGTGAATATATTGGGAATGCCTTATAATTCAGGCGTATTGTGTTATTTCTTCCTGGTATTGGCTTCTATTGTGTGGGCCATATATGAGACAGTAAAGCAGCATAGCGACCTGCGAATAAAAATATCGTTTATACTGAGTATCGTTTTGGTAGGAATACCGTTTATCGGGGATGGATTGTTTTTGGGAATTTTGCTAACTATCGCTTTGGTAGCCTATTTATTTACACGTAAGAAACTCGCGGTTCGGGTTATGAATACGATTATGACATCTATTCTTGTCATATTTATCGGTTATTCTTCATATGCTTTGATCGTTATCCGCTCCATGGCCAATACTCCTATGGACCAGAATTCCCCGGAAGATATATTTACTTTATCCAGTTATTTGAACCGGGAACAATACGGTGAACGTCCTTTATTATACGGACAGGCTTTCAATGCCGATGTTCAGCGTGATAAAAACGGATCCGCTGTAATGGATAAAGGACATGCTATATGGCGTAGGGTCGTAAAAAATAATCCGGAGGAAAAAGACAAATATGTTGTTTCCGGTTATGTAGAGCGTCTTCGATATCAGCCTGAGATGTGTATGCTGTTTCCACGAATGTATAGTCCTACACCGGCTCATGTTTCCGCTTATAAAGAGTGGACTAATTTTAGCGGACGTCCGGTGGTGGTAGGCGGACAAACCGTTTACAAGCCTACATTTGGTGAGAACTTGCGCTTTTTTCTCGATTTCCAGTTGAATTACATGTACTGGAGATATTTTATGTGGAATTTCTCAGGGCGCCAGAATGATATTCAGGGAAACGGAGAGGTACATAAAGGAAATTGGATTACCGGTTTTAACTTTATCGACAAATATATTGCGGGAGACCAAACTAATCTTCCGCCGGATTTGGCAAATAACAAAGGACATAATGTTTTCTATATGTTACCTTTGCTGTTAGGCCTTCTCGGTCTTTTCTTCCAGGCATATTCCGGTAAAAAAGGTATTGAAGGTTTCTGGGTGACGTTCTTCTTGTTCTTTATGACGGGAATAGCTATCGTAATTTATTTGAACCAGACACCGTATCAGCCACGTGAAAGAGATTATGCTTATGCCGGTTCTTTTTATGCCTTTACGATCTGGATAGGTTTAGGAGTGGCTGCGGTAGCCAAAGGACTACAACGATTGAAATTATCTCCTGTTGTTTCGTCCTCGTTAGCAGCCGTGATATGTCTTTTAGTTCCGCTTCAGATGGTTAGCCAGACCTGGGACGACCATGACCGTTCCGGACGTTATATTTGCCGGGATATGGGTATGAACTATTTGTCGAGTGTAGACGAGAATGCTATTTTATTCACGAATGGAGATAACGATACGTTCCCTCTTTGGTATGTACAGGAAACAGAGGGTTTTCGTACGGATGTAAGAGTTTGTAATCTGAGTTATCTGCAAACAGACTGGTATATCGACCAGATGAAGCGTCCGGCATATAAATCGGCTTCGTTACCCATTTCGGCGAATGAAAAAGTTTATACATACGATAAACGCTCGTTTAACTATATATTGCCGCGCATTCAGGATTCTATTACAACGAGAGAAGCGCTTGACTTTTTATATGATGACAGCAATTGGTCGAAAGAAGTACCGGGATATGGCCGTTTGAATCATTTGCCAACTAATAAATTGTATATTCCGGTAAATAAAGAAGCCGCAATTGTGTCGGGAACGGTGAGCGAAACGATGAAAGATAGTATTGCAGACCGTATTATACCCAATTTTTCAGACTCAAAAGGACTTTATATGAGCCAGGTAGCTGTACTGGATATGCTTACTACTAATGCGGAAGAAGGCTTTAAACGTCCTATTTATTTTTCAGTTACCGTAGGAAACGACTTATATATGGGACTGAGAGATTATTTTTCACGCACAGGTTTGGCATACCAGATAATTCCGGTTAAAAGTCAGGGTGGTGCAATTAATACCGACAAGATGTATGACAATATGATGAATAAATTTGTTTTTGGGGGGATTGATAAAGCTACCCCTGAAAAACCGTTATATCTGGATGAAAATGTTCGTCGTATGTGTACTACTTTACGTGTGATGTATTCTGATCTGGCTGAACAATTGATTCTGGAGGGGAAAAATGATAAAGCATTGAAAGTTCTGGATAAAATCAATACAGCTATACCTGGCTGGCAGGTAACTCATGAATATGCTTCGATGCGTATGGTAGAATCTTATTATATGATCGGTGAAAAAGAGAAAGGTGATAAACTATTGGAAGAGATTATGGATAATTCCATTGCTTACTTATATTGGTTCAGGTCTCTTACTCCTAGCCAGCTTCGTTCCGTCGGAGATGATTACAGGATACATGGATACGTAGTGCGCAGCGGTATCAATTACCTCTACGATTCGAAAAATGAGGCGTTAGCTGAAAAATATATGAAAGAGATCGAGCAAAAAGGGATTCGTTTTGCCGAATAATGATTAAATAAGAATGAGGATTGACAGAATAATTCGGATATTCTGCCAATCCTTTTTTATTTTGTATATAATATGCTTATAGAACAACCTCCTTTCCTTTACCGGATGCTTTTCCCAGAAACAGTGTGGCGCATTCCCGGGAAAGAAAAAACTGTATATTTGACTTTTGACGATGGCCCTATCCCTGAAGTAACTCCCTGGGTGATGGATTTATTGGACAAATATCACATTAAAGCCACGTTTTTTTGTGTGGGAGATAATGTGGTTCGTAATCCGGAATTATTTCGTGAATTAAAGGAACGCGGGCATCAGGTAGGCAATCATACCATGAATCATGTTCAAGGAATGAAGTTGTCTAAATTCAATTATCTGAGGAATGTCAAACGTGCCGATGATGTTATCTGTAGTGGTCTTTTTCGTCCTCCTCACGGACATATGGGACCTGGGCAAGCAAAGGCGTTGAAAAAAGAGTTTACGCTGATTATGTGGGATGTCGTTACGAGGGATTATAGCAAAAAGCTTACGGGAGAGCAGGTTTTTGCTAATGTAAAACGTTATGTGCGTAATGGCTCCATAATTGTTTTTCATGATTCTCTGAAAGCGGAAAAGAATCTGCGTTATGCTCTTCCTAAATCTATAGAATGGTTGATGGAAAATGAATATCGTTTCGATACACTCTGACATGGCGGAAGCTATTCGCAGGGAAGCTTTACGTATAGGTTTTCATGCTTGTGGGTTTGCTTCTGCCGAACATGTTGAAGATAATGTCTGTCATGGTTTCAAGGCGTGGTTAGAGAGTGGCTATCATTCCCGAATGGGGTACATGGGCAATTATTATGATATACGCTGTGATCCTTCTTTATTACATAAGCCTGTGCGTACTATTATATCTGTTGCCCTGAATTATTTTCCTTCAGAACGCCAGGCTTTGAATGTGCCTCAATTTGCCGTTTATACTTACGGCAGAGATTATCATGAAGTTGTTAAGTCGAAATTAAATGATTTAAGTCGGTATATCGAAGCTGAATGGAGCGGGGATAATCGTATTTGTTGTGATACAGCTCCTATTTTGGAAAGATATTGGGCTATGAAGGCCGGTATAGGTTTTATAGGTAAAAATACACAGTTGATTATTCCCGGAGCCGGCTCTTTTTTCTTTTTAGGAGAGATTCTTACGTCGCTCGTTTTAAAACCGTCTCCGCCTCTTTCCGGCGGATGCGGACACTGTACACGTTGTATGGACAGTTGTCCTGCTAAAGCCCTTGTAAAGCCTGGTGTCCTTGATGCTAACCGATGTATTTCATATCAGACTATAGAAAACAGGGGTGAGATTCCCGACGAGATAACGAAATGTTTGGAGAACCGTATTTATGGTTGTGATACATGCCAGGACGTTTGTCCTCACAATCGGTTTGCCAAGCCTACTGAGGTGGATGAATTCCGGCCTTGTAAAGATTTTTTACAATTAGATGCCGGGCGATTAGATACACTTACTCAGGAAGAGTATAACCGGATATTCAGGCACTCTGCTGTGAAACGTGCAAAATATCAAGGTTTACTTCGTAATTACAAAGCCTGGAAAAAACATAACAAATAGAACGGATATACTAAAATAAATATTCCCGTCCTATTTGTCCAGATGAATTGCATTAAAAGTTATACCGGAATCCTATAGATAAGTCTGCTGTAGTCAAAGCTAACCCGAAGCCTTTTTCGGCGTCAATGAAGTATTCTCGATATCCTAGAAAACCGTATTTGGCTTCTAGGCTAAAGCGATGATTAAGTTTTATTTCTAATCCTGGCCGCATGCCTATTTCCCATCCTACAGCATCTCCGTCTGTACAAATACCGACATTAAATTCTCCGAAAAGGCCTACTATCCCTTTTTTATAATAGTTATATCGCAAATAAGGTGATAATGCGAACATATGATATGAGTATGATGAATAATATTCATGGTGCTCTTTTTGGTAACTATAAAATAACGACATTCCTATTGTAAACTGTTTGGTTATATTACAGCCTATAGTTGGAGCAATGATAATTGAAGGAAAATCGTCGTCAGATTCTTCATATTTATTGTTCCATAAAGAAATGGAACCACCAGTAAACCAATTATAATCTTGTGCATAAGAGGCGGTAATTGAAAATAGTAATACTAAAATAAATGTAATTCTTTTCATGTTTTGATAATATTGATTGTTTAAGAATATTGTAAAATTAGAAAAAAGATGAAATATATCATAATATTTATATAATAAAAAAACGGTTGTCTTGGATTTTATTCCCAAGACAACCGTTTTTTTTTATAAAATGTTATTGTATTTAAATGATAAGCATCGCGTCTCCGTATGCTCCGAAATGATATTTTTCTTTAAGTGCAATATCGTATGCTTTCATGACAGCGTCATATCCTCCGAAAGCTGCGGCCATCATCAGCATGGTCGAGTAAGGCATATGAAAGTTGGTTATTAAGCTTGTAGCTACCGTAAAATCATAAGGCGGAAATATAAATTTGTTGGTCCAGCCGTTATATGCTTTCATATGCCCGTCTGTACTTACTGTGCTTTCGATGGCTCTCATAACCGACGTACCTACAGCACATACCTGATGGTTGGTATCTTTTGCATGATTAACGAATTCTACCAATGTAGGAGTCACTATCATTTGTTCGGAGTCCATTTTATGCTTAGTCAGATCTTCTACATCTATTTCCCGGAAATTTCCTAAACCCGAATGTAGGGTAAGAAATCCGTATTCGATGCCTTTTATTTCCATTCTTTTAAGTAATTCGCGGCTAAAGTGAAGACCTGCAGCTGGAGTTACGACCGCTCCTTCGTTTTTAGCGTATATGTTCTGATAGCGTTCAGCATCTTCTTCGTCCACCGGGCGGTTGATATATCCGGGCAGGGGAGTTTCCCCTAATTTATAAAGGGCCTCTTTGAATTCGTCATGCGTCCCGTCAAATAAGAATCTAAGGGTACGTCCACGTGAAGTAGTATTGTCGATAACTTCGGCGACCATTGAATCGTCTTCGCCAAAATACAGTTTGTTCCCGATACGTATTTTTCGTGCCGGTTCTACCAGTACATCCCATAGCCTGTTTTCTTCGTTCAGCTCACGTAATAAAAATACTTCTATTTTAGCACCGGTCTTTTCTTTATTTCCGTATAGACGCGCCGGAAATACCTTTGTATCGTTAAAAACGAAAATATCTTTATCATCAAAATAATTGATAACCTCTTTAAAGATGCGATGTTCTATTTCTCCGGTCTTTCGGTGTAATACCATAAGCCGTGATTCATCACGATTCTTTGCCGGATATTTAGCAATTAAATCTTCCGGTAATTTAAATTTGAATTGCGATAATTTCATAACGTACTATTTTAATTTTTCTTTTTTTCATTTAAAGCCTCTTCATCCGTAATTTCGGCATGATCGATCAATTCGTTGATTGCATCTACTCCGATGCAGTCTTCTAGTTTTATACTTCCTACCCGGGTGCGAACCAATCCTGTCAGGTGGGCTCCGCTTTCCAGCGCATTGCCAATATCACGGGCAAGCGCTCTGATGTAGGTCCCCTTACTGCAAACTACCCGTATCTTTATAAGAGGTAGCTCATAATCAATAAGTTCAATTTCATCTATAACAAGCTCCTTTGGCTTTAGTTCTACCTCTTGCCCTTTGCGTGCGAGATCATAAGCCCGTTTACCGTCTATTTTACAGGCGGAATAAGCGGGCGGAATTTGCTGGATAGAACCGATGAATTGTTTCAGAACATTTTCTACTTCTTCCCGGGTAACATGTTTATACGGATAAGTCGCGTCGATTTCGGTTTCCAAATCATATGACGGAGTAGTTGCTCCCAGTTGTATCGTAGCGATATATTCCTTCGTTTGGTATTGGAAACTTTCTATGAGCTTTGTGGCTTTTCCCGTGCAAATGATCATGACCCCTGTGGCTAATGGGTCTAAAGTTCCCGCATGTCCTACCTTTAGTTTTTTACGGGATAACCTTTTCAGTATTCGTACACGTATTCGCTTTACAACATCAAATGAGGTCCAGTGTAAAGGTTTATTCAGATATAATATCTCTCCTTCTGTAAAATTCATCAGTTAATTTCTAAATTATACCCCATGAGCATCATTATGATGATAATTCCTCCCACAATAATACGGTAGTACCCGAATGCCTTGAACCCGTATTTTGTTACAAAGCTGATGAAAAACTTAATGGCTAATAAAGCTACGATAAAAGCGACAATATTACCTATGATCAGCGTCCACATATTGTCCAGTAATATTTGAGAGCCGTCTGGTTCCAGAAATAGTTTCAGGAGTTTATAAGCGGTAGCCGCGAACATAGTAGGTACTGCCAGGAAAAAAGAAAACTCGGCCGCTGTTTTTCTGGATAACCGTTGTGTCATTCCTCCTACAATGGTTGCCATGGAGCGAGATACTCCAGGGATCATGGCTATACATTGAAATAATCCTATTCTGAATGCTTTTTTTTCGCTGATATTCTGGTCCGGATCAACTTTATTGAACCATTTGTCAACAAAAAGCATGACAATACCGCCTAATACCAGCATGACTGCTACGACAGTTACACTTTCCAGCATTTCATCTATTTTATCGCTGAATATGAGTCCGAAGAATGCGGCAGGAATAAAAGCAACCAGTAATTTCCAGTAGAAATCATATTTATACAGAAAACGGCGTCCGTAGGTTGACAGTTTGGCAGCCGTGTTTTTTCCCTCTACTTCTTTTTTGTCCAGAATTTTAATGGGATTTAACTTGAAGAATCGTTTCCAGTAAAGAACAACTACTGAAAGTATGGCTCCGAATTGGATTATAACGGTGAATGCTTTTACGAAAGGAGTGGATTCTACCCCTAACAGCTCTTGTGCGATAATCATATGTCCCGTTGATGATACGGGTAAAAATTCGGTAAGCCCTTCGACGATGGCAATGATGATTGTTTGTAAAATATCCATATTCGGGCAATATTATTTAGCTTTGTGCATAATGGCATAAATCATGAATACAAATCCCGCAAAAGCGATAGCCGGAGCTATTACGATACGACGGAAACTGAAAATATCCGGATTGAATTCTGTTTCTGTAGAGCCCGGGCCTATCATTAAGGCAAAACCTATGATCACGGCAATGAAAGAGATGGCAATGAGAATATAATTCTGCTTTCCTAAAGCAAATCCATTAACTTTTTCTTTTTCGGAAGCGGTATTTACCGACATGTTTTTTTTTGTTTTTTGAGTATTCATTATAGTAAATAGTTTCTGTTATACATAATATAAATCGTCCCGGTCCATGTGAATATAACGGTTAACCGAAAAATAGGCGGAAACTGCTGTGAGTACGATTCCCAATAGTAATACGATAATATACACCGTAGCCAGTAATTCAACATTTACGAGGGTATAGAAATTATCTATTTCGTTCGTTAAATAATATATACATCCCGAAAGCAGCAGGATAGCGATGAATGCCGCTATAACACCGTTGGCTATATTCGAAACGATAAACGGTTTACGGATAAAGCCGGGAGTAGCCCCCACCAGCTTCATGGTGTGTATGATAAATCGTTTGGAATACGCACTTAATCTTATTGTATTACTGATCAGTGCGAAAGAAATAACCATAAGCACGAGAGCCAGAACAGAAAGGATAAGTCCTATTTTTTTTATATTATCATTGACCGATTGAATAAGATCTTTTTGGTAAGTGATGTCGCTGACGGCCTGATTGCTCCTCAGTCCTTTCTCTATCCAGCTTATACTGTCATTTCTGGCATATTCGGCTTTTAACCGTACCTCAATCGAGGATTGGAGTGGATTTGCTCCCAGTACGTCTTCGGGATTTTCTCCTAATTCTATCATTACTTCTTTTAGGGCATCTTCTTTAGATATGAATTGAGAAGCTTTAACGTAAGGAGCTTTATTGAGTATCTTTTGTAATTGTTGTATTTGAGAGTCTTTTGCTGATTCTTTTAAAATGATAGAAAACCCTATATTTTCTTTTACGTGAGTCGAAAGATTCGAGGCCAGCAATCCCATTAGGACCATGATCCCTAAAATAAAAAGCACGAGAGATACGCTTAAAGTGGAAGTCATGCGTGCGTTGAAAAAAGTAAAATGTCTCTTAGCCGTCATATTACTCACTGTTTTTTCTTTTTTAAAACGTATATTACAGAACTGCTCCGGTCATATTTATCTTTAGCCGAAAGCCATGCCAGGGTTCCTCTCAAGAAGCCTTTAAAAAAGGCCGGTTTTTTGCCTTTGTATTTCTCGCTTAACATAGATACGTAGAAGCCGTCGAAAGGCATACCGGTAGCCGATTCTATTTCGAACCCTTGTTTATCGGCCCATATGGCAAATGTATGCGGTGAAAAATGCCATAAGTGTCTGGGAACATCCCAGGCAGCCCAGAATTCTTTATAATAGCAGGCATCGTATGATTCACAATTAGGAATCGCAATAATCAGGGTACCGTCCTCTTTTAATGCCCGGTTCATTTGAAGTCCTGTCTCATTAAGAGCTTGAAGATGTTCCAGTACATGCCATAAAGTTATAACGTCATATTTGTTTTCGGGCAAAGTGAAGGGTTGGGTAGGGGCGTCTATCTTTAATCCGAAATGATTTTTAGCAAAGGATGCTGCTCCTGAATTTTTTTCTATGCCTTCGACGTTCCATCCTTTTTGGGCCATGACATGCAGGAAATATCCTGTTCCAGAACCTATATCGAGTATTTTACCGTGAGTTATTCCCGATTTCTTCTCTACCAATTCCGCTTTTCGCTGGAGCATAAAATTACGGACTGCATGGTATATGGTGTTGATAATACCTTTCTTTGTATCGGAATGAGAAATATAATCGGTTGTATCGTAATAACGCCCTATCTCTTTCTCATCCGGAAAATGTTGGGTAAAACAAAAGTGGCAATCGTCGCATGTATGTATTTCAAATATCTCGTTTGTCGCATAATGATCGGCACAATCTGATAATTTGTGTAAATGCCGGCTTCCGCAAACGGGACATATTGTAATATCTATTGTGAACATTCTTTTGAAAACCCGTTTCTGTTGTTGAACAATCCGTTATCTAATTATTATGAGTTAAATGTGTCCTGTTTTTTATATATTTCTTTACTGTCTATAGAATAAAGGAACATTTATCCCAAATTTTATGCAAAATAACAACTAATATGGGAGAATCAGACTTTTTGTTGTATTAATTTAACAAATTGATTTTCTGTAAAAAAGAACTTGTTTTAAAATGTAAGGTTTGATCATATGTTTGTATATATATCCTGAGGATTTCCTCAGGATATATATCTTATTCGCTGACGTTCCCTAATAAAGTTGCAGAAGATGCATCTGTAACGGTTACATTTACAAATTCTCCTATATGGTATTTTCCTTTAGGAAAAACGACTACTTTATTTTGTTGCGTTCTTCCGAACAGTTGTTCTCTTGATCTTTTCGAAAAACCTTCTATCAAAACTTCGAATGTTTTTCCTATGTCTTTGCGATTACTTTCGAGAGACAAAGTATTCTGTATATCTATCATTTTCTGTAACCGGCTAATTTTGATTTCTTCGGAAATATCGTCAGGTAGGTACTTGGATGCATATGTGCCGGGACGTTCGGAGTACTTAAACATGAACGATGCATCGAAGCCGACCTCTTTCATTAGGCGTAGTGTTTCTTCAAAATCTTCTTCTGTTTCGGAGTGGAAACCGCTGAATAGGTCGGTCGTGATGCCACAACCGGGAATAATTCTCCGGATAGCGGCGATTCTTTCAAGATACCATTCACGTGTATATTTGCGGTTCATTAATTTTAGGATGCGGTTGCTTCCCGATTGCACCGGCAGATGGATGTGGTTACACAGATTATGACGAGAGGCGATAATCTCAAGTGTTGCATCGCTCATATCTTTCGGATGGGAAGTAGTAAAACGTACTCGCATACCATCTCCTGCCGCGTCCGATACTTTGGTTAAGAGCGAGGGAAAATCTGTTATGCTTCCATCCGTATTTTCGAACCGGAACGAGTTAACGTTTTGTCCCAAAAGAGATACTTCTTTAAATCCCCTTGATTTAAGATCTTCTAGCTCTTTTATGATGCTTTCAGGATCCCTGCTGCGTTCCCGCCCTCGGGTATATGGAACGATGCAATATGAACAAAAATTGTTACATCCCCGCATAATTGAAATGAATCCTGATATCCGGTTACCGCCGATACGGGCAGGAATAACTTCTTTATAGGTTTCTGTAGTTGATAATGTTATGTTGATGGATTTTTCACCTTTTTCGGCGGCACCGATGAGGTTCGGCAGGTCCAGATACGAGTCGGGACCTGCCACGACATCCACATGATGTTCCTGTATCAAGTGTTCTTTTACTCTTTCTGCCATACATCCCAGAACACCTACAATCAGATGTTTTTTCTTTTTTCGCAAAGAATGGAAGTAGGTAAGCCGTGAGTATATTTTTTGTTCGGCATTATCGCGAATAGAACAGGTGTTGACGAAAATAGCGTCGGCATCCTCTATGTTATCGCATAACGAATACCCGTCCATTTGCATAATGGAAGCAACTACTTCGCTGTCGGCTACGTTCATCTGACATCCGTATGTCTCGATAAATAATTTTTTTTCTGTTGTCTCTGTTACGGATTTTGAGTCCGTGTCTGAGAATTGTTTCATTTCTTTAATTTTAGAGGTTTATATCCTATTCTGTAATTTTTTTCAATGAAAAAGTAATATTTTTCAACATTAATGTTTGATATTACGAAAAAATGTTTTTTCTTTGTAATCAAATCATATGAAATTTTTTCATAGTTAAGGTTTAGGTTAAATCTATTAAGGGGGGTTGTGAAGCCACCCTTAGTTTTTTATATGTAATCTTTCTTGTTATTCTCTGAATATTTCTTTAAATTTGAGGGCAAAATTACAAAAAAGAGATGGATAATTTTGAGATAATCATTTATATAATCATAATTATCGCTTCTTTCGTAGGCTCGTTTGTTAAAAAGAAGCGACAGGAAGAACACCGTCGTGCACAAATGAGCCGGTCTGCTTCAAATGAAGAACTGTTTGACGAAATATCTGACGATGAAAGTGATGAGGATAAGGTAGGTACTTGGGCAGATGTCGTGGTACAATGGAAAGAAAAGACGGATAAACCGAAACCTGAACCAGATACGAAAAGAAATGTAGAAACAAAAATGCAAGAGTGTCCGGAAGTTTTAGACACAGTTCCTCCGATCGGTAATATAAGCAGTAATAATATTTATGATCAGGATCCGGGTGAAAAATATTTTTCCGATGCCGAAGACTTGAAACGAGCAATAATCAATGCAGAAATCCTAAACCGAAAATATTGACTGAATTTAGTTTATCTACCTCTGAATGATTAAGAAAAGGTGTGAAATTTAGAATTTAGGACGATTTTGTCCCGAATTTTTTATACTTTCGTCACGTTTTTATTTTACAAGAAAAGATCGCATCAGAATATCTGAGAAACAAACAAAAAAGAGCAGATTATGGCATTTAATTACATTACCGCAGAAGAAGCGGCCGAATTTATCCATCATAACGATAATGTAGGTTTTAGCGGATTTACGGCTGCAGGTACACCTAAAGTAGTAACTGTGGCGTTAGCAAAACGGGCGGAGGCAGAACATGCCGCAGGCCGTCCTTTTAAAATAGGAGTTTATACAGGGGCCTCTACTAACGATTATATCGACGGTGCATTAGCTCGTGCAAACGCTATAAAGTGCAGAACGCCGTATCAGTCTAATAAAGATTGCCGTAACTCGGCAAATAGCGGAGAAACATCTTATTTCGATATGCACCTTTCGCATTTGGCACAAAACCTTCGTTATGGTTTTTTAGGAAAAGTGAATGTTGCGGTTATAGAGGCTACTGAAATCAGTGATGACGGTGAAATTTTATTGGGTCCCGGAGTAGGAGTTGCACCTACCGTATGCCAATTGGCAGATAAAATTATAATTGAACTTAACCGGCATGATTCGAAAGAATTACGGGGTATGCATGATATTTATCAGCCGTTGGATCCTCCTTACCGCCGGGAAATACCTATTTATAAACCGAGTGACCGTATAGGTTCTCCGGTTGTAAAAATCGACCCCCGTAAAGTTGTTGGTATCGTTGAGACAGATATTCATGATGGAGTAAAAGAATTTGCTCCCGCCGACGAGGTTACTATGAAAATCGGTCATAATGTATGTGAATTTCTAGTATCTCAATTGAAAGCCGGTTTAATACCTGCTTCTTTTCTCCCTTTACAATCTGGTGTAGGTAATATTGCTAATGCTGTACTGGGTTGTCTGGGTTCCAGCCCTGATATTCCTGCTTTTCAAATGTATACAGAGGTAGTTCAGGATGCTGTGATAGAATTGATGAAGGGAGGAAAATGTACATTTGCCAGCAGCTGTTCACTGACGGTGAGTGATGCAAAACTGGAGGAAGTCTTCAATAATATTAAATTCTTCCATGACAAAATATTGTTGCGTCCGGGAGAGATAACCAATAACCCGGAAGTGGTACGCCGTTTAGGTCTTATTACGATTAATACCGCTTTGGAAGCCGATATATTCGGTAATGTGAATTCTACGCATGTCGTAGGTACGAAGATGATGAATGGTATAGGAGGGTCCGGGGACTTTACCCGGAATGCTTATCTCTCTATATTTACGTGTCCGTCTGTTGCAAAAGGAGGGAAGATCAGTGCTATTGTTCCGATGGTTTCTCATGTGGATCATAGTGAACATTCCGTTTCGGTTCTGGTAACGGAATATGGCGTTGCGGATTTACGGGCCAAATCGCCCAGACAGCGTGCTCAGGCGATTATTGAGAATTGTGCTCATCCTATGTATAGACAATTGTTATGGGATTACCTGAAATTAGGTAAAGGTCATACGCCGCACAATCTGCACGCTGCTTTCGGTTTCCATAATGAATTTAACAAATCGGGCGATATGGCTCTTACTAATTGGGCCGATTACGAATAATCAATGATGTTATCATAATTGAAGAAAACCGCTTATCATCTTTGTGATAAGCGGTTTTTTTTATTTGCACAGGATATTGGTTTTAATAAAAAAGCATGCCATATTATAGCATGCTTTTTTAAATTATCATTATAAGGTTTTTTATCCTCTGATAGGATGATATTCTACGAAGGCTTCTATTGCTTCATACGAAGCCAGACCTAAGCGTGAATATAATTCTGCTGTTGCTCTGTTACGGTCTTCGGAACGTTGCCAGAAAAGCCTTTCGTCGTCACCGAGGAATGGTGCGTTCTCCATTTGAGACTGGTGTTTCAAAATAGAGTTGCGTTTCTGGCGTAATTCTTCAGGGCTTAAAGGAACCGCCATTTCAATGTGGTCGATTTCCCACTCTGCCCATGCACCTCGGTACATCCATATGCGGCAGTCTTGCATCCATTTTTCATCTTTGATCTCGTCTATGGCTGCCAAAACCGCATCCAGACACACTTTATGTGTTCCGTGCGGGTCTGCAAGGTCACCAGCAACGAATATCTGATGAGGTTTTACTTCTTCGATAAGAGCTTTCACGATATCAACATCGGCACGTCCCAAATCTCCTTTTTTAATAGTTCCGGTTTCGTAGAACGGAAGATTGAGGAAGTGTACGTTTTCGGGTTTTACATTGATATAGTTACAAGCCGTACGAGCTTCTCCTTGCCGTATAATGGTTTTCAGGTAACGTACGTCTGCGCTATCCATTTCACCGTCTTTTTTCTGGGAAATGAATTTATTGATTTCTGCATGTTTTGCCAGGAATTCGGGGGTGTTGAACTTAAATTCTTTAGCAATAGCACCCATCAGCATAACATAACGCATCATGTCTTCATCTCCTACAGCAATATTACCAGATGTTTCGTATGCTACATGTACGTCGTGTTTCTGGTCTACCAGACGTTTTAACGTACCTCCCATAGAGATAACATCGTCATCGGGATGAGGGCTGAATACGATAACACGTTTAGGGAATGGTTTGGCACGTTCGGGACGGAATGTATCGTCTGAATTCGGTTTACCTCCCGGCCAGCCGGTAATGGTGTGTTGTATATCATTAAAGATCATTATATTGACATTATAAGCAGAACCGTATAATGCAAGAAGTTCGCTTAATCCGTTATCGTTGTAGTCTTTGTTGGTCAGCTTCAAAATAGGCTTTCCTGTTTTCATACATAGCCATACGATAGCCCGGCGTATCAGTTTATCATTCCATTCGCAGGATGTTACCAACCAAGGCTGACTGATGCGCGTAAGTTGTTCTGCTGCGGGAAGATCGAGTACTATTTTTGCTCTTTTATGGTTCTGTAAGAATGATGCCGGAATCGTGTCGGTGGGAAGTCCTTCAAGGGCTTTCTTTACAATGCTTGCCTTATTCTCTCCCCACGCCATGCAGATGATTTGTTTTGCGGCCATTAAATTGGAAATACCTAAAGTAATGGCACTATGAGGCGCGTTTTCTGCTGAGTTAAACATGGATGCTGCGATATGCCGGGAATCGTTCCCCAGTAACATCAGCCGGCAGGAAGAGCTTAATTGAGAGCCTGGTTCGTTGAATGCCAGATTACCGGTAGCACCGATTTCACATAATACCAGATCAAGACCGCCGAATTCTTCGATTTTGTCTTCGTATTCTTTGCAATATTTGTAAATATCTTCTTTCGGAACGGCTTTGCCCGGAGTGAATATATTCATCGGGTCTATATCTACTTTATCAAGCAGGAGCTCTTTTAGCAGATGCATAGTTCCGGGAGCATTATTTTCCAGGGGATAGTATTCGCTGATATTAAAAACGACAACATTGGCGAAGCTGATTAAGCCTTCTTTATACATCCGTACGAGTTCGGTATAGACACCGTGGGTTCCTACGCCCGAACCTAATGCGAGAACACAGGGACGACGTTCTGCTTTACATTTCCGGATAAGTTCCGCAACATCATGAGCAATGTGTAAAGAACCTTCTTCGGGGCTTTCGAAAATACGGGTGTAAACCTTTTCGTTGCGTGTGAGCGCAGCTCTCTCCAGTTCGCTATCTGGATTGTAATACCGTTTCGGTATTCTGTCAAGTTTAATTTGTGAGCTTAGATTTGTTTTCATTGCGCGTTATTATAAGAGTATTTGATTTTTTTGGCTTTTTACAAATGTAAGAAAAAATTAATTAGCATATTGTTGTTTAACTAATATTATGTATTTGTGCCAGAAATTTTGATTATTCGTGAAGATAATCTTTTTAAACTTCTCAATATAAAAAAAAATAACTATATTTGAACTCATACTTTTTAATATAAAAAAATACGACTATGAGACTAATCATTGAACCAGATTATGAAAAAGTTTCTCTTTGGGCTGCAAATTATGTAGCTTCACGTATACGTGAATTTAATCCCACCGCAGAGAAACCTTTCATCCTGGGGCTCCCTACCGGTTCATCTCCTCTCGGGATGTATAAAGCCCTGATAGAATTAAATAAAAAAGGAGTTGTTTCTTTCCGTAATGTAGTGACATTTAATATGGATGAGTACTGTGGTTTACCGAAAGAACATGAACAAAGCTATCATTCTTTTATGTGGAATAATTTCTTTAACCATATCGATATAAACCCCGAGAACGTAAATATACTGAACGGTAATGCAGAAGATCCTGTTGCCGAATGTGCCCGCTATGAAGAAAAAATCAAGTCATACGGAGGAATAGACCTTTTTCTCGGCGGTATAGGTCCTGACGGTCATATTGCTTTCAATGAACCGGGTTCTGCTCTGACTTCCCGTACCCGTATGAAAACACTTACACAAGATACTATTATCGCAAATTCCCGTTTCTTTGATAACGATGTGAACAAAGTTCCCAAAACAGCGCTTACTGTCGGAGTAGGAACGATAATGGATGCTAAAAGCGTACTCATAATTGTAAATGGCCATAATAAGGCCAGAGCTTTACACCATGGGGTAGAGGGCGGTATCAGCCAAATGTGGACTATCAGTGCCTTGCAGTTGCACCCCAAAAGTATTATCGTGTGTGACGATGCTGCTACAGCTGAATTGAAAGTAGGAACGTATAAATACTTTCTGGATATTGAACACGATAATCTGGCTCCTGAATCATTATTGAAATAATAAGAGTCTGTTTCAAAACAAGGAATGGCATGTATCTGCGATTGTTTACATGCCATTTTTTTTGTGCAGATTTATGATCTTTTGGTTGCTACTCCCTCTGAATGCAAGATTTGGATCATAAAGATTTTTATCGAATCGTCCGTCTACCAAAGTGTCGATAAACTGGAGACAGGAAGAAAGCCTTTCGTCTTTAGTTATTTCTTCCAGTGTATATCCGGTGTAACACCAGATGTTTTGTTTGGTTTCGCTCTTTAGGCGTTTCAACAGACCGAAGAGTGCCTCAGGATTAAAGAATGGATCTCCTCCTGAAAGAGTAATACCATCTAATAGAGGATTATTGTTGATGTCACGGATGATTTGGCTCAATATTTCTTCAGTCAAGGGACTTCCTGTATGCTGGCTCCAGCTTTCAGGATTATGGCAGCCCGGACAATGATGATGGCAGCCGGACAGATAAATGGAATAACGTATCCCGAAACCGTCTGCAATGGTTTCGGGATATACATTTATGAGGTATAGGTTTTCCATTATTTGTTATGCTTCACTCGATCACGTTCTTCTGCTTGTTTTGCCGAGTTCCATGTTTCAAGGCTTCCTGTCAGGTAACCGGTTATCCGGCGCATCCGGGTAATATCTTCGCTTTTACATACAGGACATTTGGAATATATAACTCCTTTATATCCGCATTTTCTGCATGTATCTACAGGATGATTGATAGAGCCGTAACCTATGCCTTCGTCATGCATGGTTTTCACGATCTTCAAAATAGCCACGACATTCTTTTTTGCTTCCCCGTCAAGTTCTACATAAGTGATATGACCGCCTTTGGTGATACTGTGGAAAGGAGCTTCCTTTCTTATTTTTTCGGCGATGCTTACCGGTTCTTTTACATCAATATGGAATGAATTGACATAATAATCTCTGTCTGTTACTTCCGGGATAGAACCGTAACGTTTACGATCCATATAGGTGAAACGTCCGGATAATCCTTCTGCCGGGGTCGCTAAAACGGAGTAGTTAAGGTTGTAACGTGTTTTGTATTCTTCTGCTACGGTATTCATTACTTTTACCGCATCATAAAGCGTATTCCAGGCTTCTTCGTTATGGGCGTGCCCTTCTCCGTAAATAGCGCACATGGCGTTATGGCCGCCGATGAATCCGATACCCAGTGTTCCGCTGTTTATTACGTCTCCTACTTCATCGTTAGGTTGTAAAGAACTCCCTCCTTTCCATACATTATTGCTCATCATGAAAGGGAATTGGCGGGCAAGTGCCGTACGTTGGTATTGGTAACGTTCATAAAGTTGTTCTGCAATAAGGGCCGACAGGGTTCGTACTTTTTCGAGGAAAAGTATGCGTGCTTCTTTACGGATAGCGTGCTTATTTCCGTCAGGATACATATCTTCTGCTTCTCTGCGTGCTTCGATAGCTATGCGGGGCATATTCATAGAGGTGAAAGAAAGATTTCCCCGGCCCCAGGAGCTTTTTTCTCCGTGGATGTTCTCAAATACGCGCGTCCGGCATCCCATTGTGGCAATTTCGTAGCGGAACCTTTCCGGATCGTCGGCTTTCCATTTTTCATGTTTGTTGTACTCTGTATCCAGAAACACGAAATTGGGAAATAAGGATGTTGAGGTCGTTTTACATGCTTCCAGTAATAGGTCAAAATTGGGGGCCTTGAATTTTATTTTTCCGTTAATGGCGTCATCATAATGAGCAAGAGTCATTTTGTAATCTTCTTCATCATAAGAAATGCCATCTTTTACCTTGAATATTTGGATAGGAAAAACGGGAACTTCACCGTTGCCCAGGCCTTCTACGGTTGCGGCTAATAGTTCCCGCATAACCATACGTCCTTCTGCCGAAGTATCGGTCCCGTAATTAATAGAACTGAATACTACCTGGTTTCCTCCCCGCGAGTGCATGGTATTTAAGTTATGAATAAAGGCTTCCATAGCCTGATGTGTATCTTTGCGTGTTGCCGAATAACTTTGCTCCCAGGCTGTTCTCAATTCATCCTCGGTTATGGGAGCTCCTGATTCATGAATGACCTCGAAGAGGTTTTTTATCTGTTTATCGTGCAGGTCTATGGAAGTAACGATTGTATGAAGCTGTTCTTTTAAATTGATTTCATGAGAATCGTGTTTGAGATTTAATATGAAGCTGATACTGGATTCCAGGTGCTTGCGGAAACTCTTAATAACCCCTTTCGACATAAAATGGTCAAAGGCTGGAATTGCTTGCCCTCCGTGTTGTTCATTTTGATTGGTTTGGAAAATGATAGTGGCCAGGGTGGCATAACTTTGTATGGACTGAGGGGTTCTTACCGTTCCGTTTTTGGTGTGAAAACCTCTTTCCAATATATCGTCCAAATCATATTGGATGCAGGTCGTGGTTTTTGTCGGATAGTAGTCCAGGTCATGGATATGGATATCTCCGTTTTTATGAGCCCGGGCATAACGTACTCCCAGCAAATATTTATAGGCGTAATCTTTAGTGACTTCCGATGCAAAAGTCATCATTTGCCCTGCCGGTGTATGCGAGGACATATTTGCGTTACTCAGGTTTATATCGTTTTTTTCTATGGCGACGATCCCGTCCATGATTTGTTTCATGGATGTTTTTTTATCTCTTTCGACGGTACGCCACTCTCTGTAAATAATGTATTTTTTTGCGATATACGGATTTCGGATCATAAGTTCCTTTTCGACTATATCTTGAATTTCTTCTACCGATATTTCTGTTCCTGAAATGGAAGATGCCGCTTGTATTGCGATTTGTTCGATAGTGTTATCTTCATTCAATATACCTCCGGCACGATATGCTTTTGTAATTGCACGTTTAATTTTCTCGATAGAAAATTTCTCCTTTGCACCATCTCGTTTGATGATGATCACTTTTTCACAATCCATAATTATTTAGTTTATCGGTTACAACTAAAGACCTTTTCCCGAGGTCCGTTTATAGTCTCATGTATGGCAGGTCTTCTGACTTACCTCTGCTTCCGATGCCTTCCCATTCATTATAGAACAGTGGCTTGTAGATCGTTAGCATGCGTTGAGGCTCACAGCAGCGGGACTGTTCCCGATTTTCACGGGATTCCCTTTTATCTCTGTCCGAAGGGTTTTTCGGACAAGAACCATAACGAAGGTAAAGGTAGTATTTTTTGGATATATGATAATGTGTTGTGGAGAATTAAATTTATTTTTTTGGAAACTTTTTATGAAAAAAGATTCTGAAAGTTTTCCAAAAAGAATAATTTTGTACTTATTATTCATAATAAATGAGCATATTATATATAGGGTTAGGTTCAAATCTGGGAAATCGTAAAGAGCATCTGGATAAGGCGGTTTTAGAAATAAAGAATTCGGTGGGTAAAATAATTGCCGTATCGGATTATTGTATATCGGAACCTTGGGGATTTGAATCGAAAAATGATTTTTTGAATGCAGTGCTGGCGGTGGATACGACTATGCATCTGCCAGACATTTTACATAAAACCCAAGAAATAGAGAAAAAAATGGGGAGTGCGGTACATCGCAAGAGAGACGGAGGATATGCCGACAGGATTATAGACATAGATTTACTGGCCAGTGGCGGAGAGATTATATGTAACTCTGAGCTTACATTACCGCATCCGCGTATGCACGAGCGGCTTTTTGTAATGGTTCCTTTTGTTTCAGTGGCGCCGGGATGGATACATCCTGTTTTTCACAAAACAGCAAAGGACTTATTGTCTGAACTGAAGCGTTCGGTTTTGTCAGATAAAAAAAAGTAAAAAGAAAACACGGTTATTTAATAAAGTATTATATTTGCAACCAAAATCAGATGTGGAAGGATTTGGCTGCTTGCAACCACGATAAAAAATGCTAAAAATTGCGTTCTTATCTCTTTCCTGTCAGCCTTGTTATTCTGATTCTGAATAAATAGCAAATTATTTTTCGGGTGGTCTCGTTCTGCCCGGATTAGGACAATAACAATAACAACTTTTTAATTATGAATTATTTATTCACCTCAGAATCGGTGTCCGAAGGACACCCCGATAAAGTAGCCGATCAAATATCGGATGCTTTGCTTGACGAGTTTCTGGCTCATGATGCCAACTCGAAAGTAGCTTGCGAAACATTGGTGACTACCGGACAGGTAGTTCTTGCCGGAGAGGTTAAATCGAATGCTTATGTTGATCTTATGGATGTTGCCCGCCGGGTAATCAACCGTATAGGTTATAATAAGAGTTCTTATAAATTTGACGGAGATTCATGCGGAGTATTTTCTGCTATTCATGAGCAATCGGCCGATATAAACAGAGGAGTAGAAAGAGAAGATCCGATGAATCAGGGTGCCGGGGATCAGGGGATGATGTTCGGTTATGCTTGTAATGAAACCGATAATTATATGCCGCTTTCATTAGATCTCTCCCATCTCTTGCTTACAGAGCTGGCGGCTATTCGTCGGGAAGAAAAAGAAATGACCTACCTTCGTAAAGGGAAAGTAACTTCATATTTACGTCCTGATTCTAAATCTCAGGTAACGATCGAATACAATGAAGATAATATTCCTGTAAGGGTTCATACGATTGTGGTTTCTACCCAACATGATGATTTCATCGTGCCGGAGGACAGTACTCCTGAAGCTCAGGCTGCTGCCGATGCCGCTATGTTGGAACGTATTTATAACGATGTAAAAAATATCCTTATACCCCGTGTAGTAGAGAAGTTGCCCGCGCGCGTAAAAGCTTTATTCGATAGCAATATCATTCTACATGTAAATCCTACCGGAAAATTCGTAATTGGCGGTCCTCATGGTGATACGGGACTTACTGGCCGTAAAATTATCGTCGATACTTATGGCGGTAAGGGAGGTCATGGCGGAGGCGCTTTTTCCGGAAAAGATCCTTCTAAAGTCGATCGTTCCGCTGCTTATGCAGCTCGTCACATTGCAAAGAATCTTGTAGCTGCCGGAGTTTCAGATGAACTGTTGGTACAGGTGTCTTATGCGATAGGAGTGGCACAACCGGTAAGTGTTTATGTAAACACTTATGGGAAATCGAATGTATCATTGAGCGATGCTGAGATTGCCGCTAAAATTACCGAAATATTTGATTTACGGCCGAAGGCCATAGAAGAACGGCTTAAACTCCGTAATCCGATTTATGAAGAAACAGCTGCGTATGGTCATATGGGACGTAAACCCGAAATAGTGAAAAAAACATTTACTTCTAAATATATGCCTGAACCCCTGGAGAAAGAGGTAGAACTCTTTACCTGGGAGAAACTGGATTATGTAGATAAAGTTAAAAAATCATTCGGTTTGGTTTAAATCGTGATAAATGAAATAAAACGAGCCGGATGTATCCGGCTCGTTTTATTTTAATAGTTACTGAAATTTCTCGGTTTTATGACGAACCCGATGCGTAGCCGGCTGCGAAATTTATTATAATCCAGTAAACATTCTCCGTATCCGTTATAATATTGTACGAAAAAATACTGGTTTTCTTTCGGGAATAACCGGAAATTAAATTCGAGAATTGTATTGAAATTCAGATTCCAACCGCTTCTTTTGGTAAGAATTGTGGTAAATCCCCATCGTTGATTCTCACTGATATAGCTGGTTGCCAGTTGTGCGATACCGCAATATTTGAGAATGTCTTTGTTATTCTCTCCGTCAATAATGGGAATCCAGGTTTTAAATTGTATTTCCAGGTTTTTTTCTATAAGTAAAGCTCCGGAGAAAGTAATCCGGTTCCAGCTGCGGGAATAGATACTGTCTTTTCCGTTCGATTCATGTTCTATTAATATTCCCGCTTTACCGATGTACCGGTTCTGATGGATGATAAGGTGCCCTAAGCCGATGCCCGGATTGAAATTCAGGTCTACCATGGGTAGGGATTTTTCGAACACATTCCAAAAAGCTTTTTGTGTATATTCGATAAACAGAAAGGAGTTGAAAGGTAATTTACTTTTAGTAAGCCTTTGGCTTATGCTTATCTGGAATTTGACGTCTGAGTTCTGTTTGGTCGGCTTGTGCCCGATAGAAGTTCCCCCAATGAAATAATTGTCTTTGAAAAGAGTAAAATAAGGGCCTTTATCCAGTTCATCTCGAATACTGTCGGCATTATAATGCGGAGTATTCGGTTTATCAATAATCTGGGCGTGCATGCCATAACAGTATAGCCATGCGACAAGGAGCATACATATATTTCTCATGAGTATATATTAATCTTTTAGACAACAAATATTAAATCAAAATTGTTTTCATAAAAGGTCATAATTTCTTTAAATTTAGTCATTATGATGGATAATTTTAAAGTTTTCGCGAATAAAATAAAAATTGCCTTCGTTTTTTCATTATAGCATTATTTGTGGCTGTCGATAAAAAAGGTAAATTTGCGTTGATATCAAAAATAAAAGTATGAATAAGATTATTTCGTACGTGTCTTTCGTATGGCTTCTTGTATTTGTTTCTTGCGGGAATGAAAAGACGGGTTTCTCTATAGAAGGAACGTTGGATAACCTGGAAGGAAAACCGCTTTTTGCCATATATGAAAATCAGGAAAAATTATATATCGATACTTTATTTCCTCAGAATGGTTTTATTTCTCTTAAAGGAGAGGCGAAGGCACTTACTCCTGTACAATTTTACAGAGCCGATAAGAGTAAATATCTCCGTTTATATGTGAAAAACGGGGATCGTATAGAGTTGAAAGGAGATTCCCGGGAACCCTATGAGCTGAATATTAAGGGAAGCGATCTTGACAAAGAGTTGCTGCAATTTTGCCGTGATAACAAATCTTTATTAAACGCTTTAGATTCGGAACGACAAGAGGTCTTGAAAGCGGGTGTCATCTCGGAACGTCTGGCCGCTCTTAATAAAGAGCTGAGTGAAAAAGTAACCAAATATGTTACCGGACATAAAAACTCGGTGTTAAGTTCTATCCTGCTATATGATTTTATGCCTGTAAATAGCGATTTCTCTCCATGTGATTCTTTATTCAGGGTCATATCACCTTCGGCAATACCTCCTTATATTGTGGGAAAATGGGAATATTTGAGAGATAAAGACAGAAAGTTAAGCACCGATTCTGTTTTCGGGGGGGGGAGCTTTATTGACAAAAAAGATTCTTTGAGGGTTTATGAGGCTCCTTATGAACAAATGATGTTGTTTTATTTCTGGAAAACAGGAAATAAGCGGTCTCAACAGGATTTTAATATTTTGCGTGATTTGTACAAAGAATACGGAAAGAATGGTTTGGATATAGTAACAATATCATTAGAACCAGATTCTTCGGCCTGGCGCAGAACATTGGGGACGGATAGTGTTCCCGGAACATCATTATGGGCAAACGGAGGTTTTGCGAATAAAACGATCATGAATTCAGGAGTTCCTTGTATACCTTTTTATGTCGTAACCGATACGCTGGGAATGATAATTGCCAAAGGCATGGAGAGTGATACTTTGAAAGAATTTATTGAAAAGAAGATGAACGGAGCGAAAGAGAGAAAAGTTTCGGATAATTAAAATACGAATGGCCTATGTTGGTAAAAGTATTCGGGGCAGCCGTACAAGGAATAGATGCAATAGTAGTTACGATTGAGGTAAACTGCACGCAGGGTATCCGTTTTTTTATGGTCGGGCTGCCCGATACGGCAGTGAAAGAGAGTCATGAACGTATTGTTTCGGCCGTTCAGCATAACGGTTACAAATTTCCGCGAATGCAGATCGTTATCAATATGGCTCCGGCTGATATCAGGAAGGAAGGCTCTGCTTATGACCTGCCTTTAGCGATAGGAATCCTTGCTTCGGACGGTCATTCGATATCGTCTGAAAAACTTTCTTCTTATATGATGATGGGCGAATTATCGCTTGATGGCAACATTTTACCGGTTAAAGGAGCTTTGCCTATTGCAATTAAAGCAAGAGAGGAAGGGTTTAAAGGGCTTATAATTCCGAAAGCGAATGTAAGGGAGGCTGCTGTTGTTAATAATCTTGATGTATACGGGGTTGAAAATATTAAAGAAGTTATCGAATTTTTCAATGGAGAGCGTGAGCTCGAACCTACTGTAATAGATACCAGAGCCGAATTTTTTGCCGGAACGTCCGAATTCGATCTGGATTTTTCCGATGTAAAAGGACAGGAAAGCGTAAAACGGGCTTTTGAAGTAGCTGCTTCAGGCGGACATAATATTATACTCGTCGGCCCTCCGGGCGCCGGAAAATCGATGATGGCGAAACGTTTGCCTTCTATTTTACCTCCATTGACTTTACAAGAGGCTTTAGAAACGACAAAGATACATTCGGTCGCAGGAAAAATGGATAGTGATAGTTCCCTCCTTTCCCGGCGTCCGTTCCGTGCACCGCACCATACGATATCCAGTGTCGCGTTGGTGGGTGGAGGGGTATTCCCCCAGCCGGGGGAAATATCGCTGGCTCATCACGGTGTTTTGTTTTTGGATGAGCTTCCTGAGTTTTCAAGGCAAGTTCTTGAAGTAATGCGGCAGCCGCTTGAAGACCGTAAGATTACGGTCTCCCGGGCAAAATATTCGATAGAATATCCGGCTAGTGTCATGCTGGTTGCTTCGATGAATCCTTGTCCCTGTGGTTTCTATAATCATCCCGATAAGGAATGTATTTGTTCTCCGGGCGCTGTCCAGCGTTACCTTAACCGTATTTCGGGACCTTTACTGGACCGTATTGACATTCAGGTGGAAATTGTACCGGTTCCTTTTGAAAAGATTTCCGATATCAGGCCTTCTGAGCCGAGTTCTGTTATTCGGGAACGGGTAGTACGTGCACGTGAAATACAGGCGGAACGATTTTCGGGAATTTCCGGAGTATATTGCAATGCTCAGATGAATACACGTTTGCTCAACCGCTATGCGGTTCCGGATGATGCCGGTCTGAAAAGACTGAAAGATGCAATGACCCGTTTTAGTTTATCGGCCCGGGCCTACGACCGTGTTCTCAAGGTAGCGCGTACGATTGCCGATCTGGAGGGGAGTGAGAATATTTTATCCTCGCATATATCCGAGGCGATCACATACCGGAATTTGGACAGGGAGAACTGGGCCGGATGATCGTATGATATGAGTGTCGTATCGTTTCGGGAAATTTATTTTTTGATAATAATTAAAAACAAGATAAAGTGGCAAAAGAAGTAGTTGAGACTCCGCTCATGAAACAATATTTTGAAATGAAAGGCAAACATCCCGATGCTGTTTTGCTTTTCAGGGTAGGAGACTTTTATGAAACGTATTCCGAAGATGCCGTTATTTCGGCGGAAATTCTTGGAATAACACTTACACGGAGGGCGAATGGCGTAGCTCAGCATGTCGAAATGGCGGGTTTTCCGCATCATGCACTCGATACGTATCTTCCCAAACTTGTCAGGGCCGGCAAGCGTGTTGCTATATGCGAACAGCTGGAAGACCCTAAAATGACGAAAAAGTTGGTAAAGAGAGGGATTACCGAATTAGTTACCCCGGGAGTTTCCATCAATGATAATATACTGAATCACCGGGAAAATAATTTTCTGGCAGGTGTGCATTTTGGTAAAAATAATTGTGGTATTGCTTTTTTGGATATTTCTACAGGTGAATTTCTCACGGCTGAAGGAGATTTCGATTATGTTGATAAGTTGTTGGGCAATTTTTCCCCGAAAGAAGTCCTATTTGAAAAAACCAAAAGAAAATTGTTCGAAGAACATTTCGGCACCCGTTTCTTTACTTTCGAACTGGATGACTGGGTATATACCAGCGAAGCGGCGACCGACCGTTTGTTAAAACATTTCGAGACGAAGAATCTGAAAGGGTTTGGTATTCATCAGATGCCTAATGCAATTATAGCAGCAGGCTCTTTGTTGCATTATCTCGATATAACGCAGCATACGCAAATATCCCATATTACTGCATTATCCAGAATAGAAGAAGAGCGTTATGTGCGCCTTGACAAGTTTACTGTTCGTAGTTTGGAATTACTGTCGTCCATGAACGAAGGAGGCAAGAGCCTTTTGGATGTGATTGACCGCACGACCAGTCCTATGGGGGCCCGTATGCTCAAACGCTGGATGGTTTTTCCCTTGAAAGATGTAAAACCCATCGATGACCGGCTGAACGTTGTAGAGTATTTTTTCAGGCATCCCGGTATGGAGGAGGCTCTCGAACCTCAGCTCGAACTGATAGGAGATGTGGAACGTATCATTTCCAAAGTGGCCGTAGGCCGTATATCACCCCGTGAAGTCGTGCAGCTCAAAGTTGCTTTGGGAGCGATGGAACCAATCAAGCAATTATGTGCAGCTTCGGAGGAACCTGTGTTACAACAGATTGGAGAGCAACTGAATCCTTGTACTATCATTCGCGACCGGATAGAGCGTGAAATAAATCCGGATGCTCCTACCTTGGTGAACCGGGGCGGTATTATTCGTAAAGGAGTTAACGGAGAATTGGACGATCTGAGAGATATTTCATATTCGGGTAAAGATTATCTGATGCACATCCAGCAGCGGGAATGTGAGCGTACGGGGATTTCCAGCCTTAAAATCAGTTATAACAATGTATTCGGTTATTATATAGAAGTCCGTAATACTCATAAAGATAAGGTTCCCGAAGAGTGGATAAGAAAGCAGACACTGGTGAGTGCTGAGCGTTATATCACGCAGGAATTGAAAGAGTATGAAGAAAAGATATTGGGGGCTGAAGAGAAAATACTTTCGCTCGAAACCCGTTTATTCAATGAACTGGTTCTGGCATTAAGCGAATATATCCCGGCTATCCAGCATAATTCATCTTTGATCGCCCGTCTCGATTGTCTTCTTTCTTTTGTCAAGGTCGCCCGGGAGAATAAATACATACGCCCTCAGATAGATGAGTCACTTGAGATAGATATTCATGAAGGGCGGCATCCGGTTATTGAAAAGCAAATGGCTCCCGGAGAAGCTTATATCGCGAATAGTGTATTGTTGAATAACGATACGCAACAGATTATTATGATTACCGGACCTAATATGGCTGGTAAATCGGCTTTATTGCGTCAGACGGCGCTCATTGTATTGCTGGCTCAGATAGGCTGCTTTGTCCCTGCAGAGTCGGCGAAAATAGGAGTAGTCGATAAAATATTTACCCGGGTGGGAGCATCGGATAACATCTCTTTAGGCGAGTCTACTTTTATGGTGGAGATGAACGAAGCTGCCGATATTCTTAACAATATGTCGGAAAGAAGTCTTATTCTTTTTGACGAACTGGGGCGCGGAACCAGTACCTACGACGGGATTTCCATAGCTTGGGCTATTGTGGAGCATATACACGAACATCCAAAGGCACGTGCTAAAACTTTATTTGCAACTCATTACCATGAGTTGAACGAGATGGAACGCACCTATAAGCGTATAGCTAACTATAATGTCTCGGTGAAAGAAGTGGATAATAAAGTGATTTTCCTGCGTAAACTAGTTCGCGGCGGTAGTGAACATAGTTTCGGTATTCACGTGGCTAAACTGGCCGGTATGCCTCAAAGTATAGTGAGCCGGGCGAACCAGATATTGAAACAGCTGGAAACCGAAAACCGTCAGAGCGGCATTTCGAAACCGACGATGGAGATCGCTACCAGCCGGAGCGGTATGCAGCTTAGTTTTTTTCAGCTGGACGATCCTGTTCTCTCTCAAATACGTGACGAAATAATCAAGGTGGATATCAATAATCTTACACCGATGGAAGCTTTGAATAAGTTGAATGAAATACGAAAAATAATTACCGGAAAATAATGCTTTAGAGTTTTTCGCTGGAGGTTGATAAGGCAATACGAAAAGATATGAAAAGAACCGATTTTGAAATTATGGCCCCTGTGGGCAGTTATGAGTCCTTAACGGCAGCGATACAAGGCGGTGCTAATTCCATCTATTTCGGAATAGAAGGTTTAAATATGCGTGCACGTTCGTCAAATAATTTTACGGTGAACGATTTGCACGAAATTGTACGTATATGTAATGAACATCATATAAAAAGTTATCTTACGGTTAATACCGTTATATATGACGAAGATCTGAAACTGATGCGCCGGATTATAGATGCGGCGCGTGAAGCCGGATTATCGGCTATAATTGCCAGTGATGTCGCTGCCATGTCTTATGCCAGCAGTATAGGTGTAGAGGTACATCTTTCCACTCAACTGAATATATCCAATGCCGAGGCTCTTAAATTCTATGCCCGTTATGCCGATGTAGTCGTACTGGCTCGTGAACTTAGTCTGGAACAAGTCGCCGGAATATATAAAACGATATGTGATGAAAATATAAAGGGTCCCGGAGGGGAGTTGATTCGCATCGAAATGTTCTGTCACGGAGCTCTTTGTATGGCCGTTTCCGGGAAATGTTATTTGAGCTTGCATGAGATGAACGCTTCGGCCAACCGGGGAGCTTGTATGCAGGTATGCCGGCGGGCCTATACGGTAAAAGATAAGGAGAGCGATCTGGAACTGGAAGTGGATAATCAATATATTATGTCTCCGAAAGATTTGAAGACGATACATTTTATGAACAAAATGATCGATTCGGGGGTACGGGTATTTAAGATTGAGGGACGTGCGAGAGGCGCGGAATATGTGCGGACCGTGGTATCCTGTTATCGCGAAGCGGTCGAGGCATATCTGGATAATAGTTTTACGGATGAAAAGATAGAGGACTGGAATGAGCGGCTGGCTACGGTGTTTAACCGGGGATTCTGGAACGGTTATTATCTGGGGCAACGATTGGGAGAGTGGACTTCGAGGTATGGCTCTTCAGCTACTAAGACGAAGGTTCTGATAGGTAAAGGCATCAAATATTTTTCTAAACTGGGAGTAGCCGAATTTCAAATAGAAAGCCGTTCTTTGAAGGTAGGAGATGAGATTTTGATTACTGGACCTACTACCGGAGCGGTAACTACTATCGTAGATGAAATACGGGTCGATCTGAAACCTGTGGATGAAGCAGTGAAAGGAGAACGTTTTTCTATTAAACTAAAAGAAAAGATAAGACCTTCGGACAAATTATTCAAATGGGTGAATACCGAAGATTTAAAGAAAGAGTTATGATTTCTGTACAGATACAACGAACGGCCGATGGCTCTTCTACTTTATATTTGCCTGATCTGGACGAACACTACCATTCGGTGAAAGGAGCGAAAGAAGAGGCGTCTCATGTTTATGTTCATACGGCATTCGACGCTTGTGTAGAAGAATCTGTCAATGTTTTGGAGATGGGGTTCGGTACCGGATTAAATGCTTTTCTCACGCTGCTCGCCTCCCAAAGCAGAAACGGAAAAGTATATTATACGGCATTAGAGGCATATCCTCTTCCGCTTGATATTATTGAACGGTTACGGTATCCGGAAACGATAGAGCCTGCAGCTTCCGGTTTGTTTCTGAAATTACATGAAGCCGGGTGGAATGTCCGGGAACAGATAACGCCTTCGTTTCACTTGTTGAAAATACAAGCCGATTTATTGAAATATGATTTTCATGATAATAAGTATGATGTGGTCTATTATGATGCGTTTGCTCCGGAAAAACAGCCTGAATTATGGGACGAATCCGTATTTTCCCGTATTTATGATGTTCTTTTTCCGGGCGGTATTTTGAGTACGTATTGTGCTAAAGGTGAAGTCCGCCGGAGATTGCAACGATGTGGGTTTTTGGTGGAAAGACTACAAGGCCCTCCGGGAGGCAAGCGGGAAATAATAAGGGCGGTAAAGCCGTTTGTATAAGAAATAGATTAAAATAATCTGTTATTATGTGTAAACCTTTTCATAAAGGTTTTGTCTAATTAAAAAATGTGTCGTATAAAAATATGGAGCGATGAAAAAAAGACATTTCATAATTGCATGTACGTTGTTTAGTTTCGGAACTTTAGCGGTTTTCGGGCAGTATGGCATACATTCGGATGGTTCCGGAGGATATCTGGAAAGAGGGCGTCTTATGTATGAGAATCATAATTATGTGGGATGTATAGATCAGCTTACACAACTGAAGCGGATGACCTCGGACTATTCTATGAATGAAATTGCCGATTATTTCATTGCTGCGGCAACTTATGAACGGGGGAAAGAAGAGTCCGTAGAAATGCTGGTCCGGTTTGTAAATAAATATCCGTCGTCTGCTTATGTTCCTGAAGCGAATTTCAAGGTCGGCAATTATTATTTTTTTGAAGGAAAGTATGGTTTAGCGATACGGACCTATTCCGGGTTGGACGTGGATAAGCTACCTGAAAGTTTGCAGGCGGACTATTGTTACCGATTGGCATATTCTTATCTGAAAGAAGAAAGTTATTTACAGGCAAAACCTTTGTTCGAAGTTTTGTCCCGTTCTTCAGATAAATACAAAGAAGCCTCGGATTTTTATTTGGCTTATATTTTGTATGCCGAAGGAGATTATGCCCGTGCGATGCAAGGATTTGCCAAAAGTTCGGGGAGCCGTGAATTCGGTACAGAATCACGATATTATATGACACAGATCTATTTTCTCCAAAAGAATTATGCACAGGTAATTTCTTTGGGAAAAGAGTTGCTGGGGGGAAATCCCGGAAAAGAATTCGGAGCTGAACTGAATCGGTTGGTTGGAGAAAGTTCTTATTTCGAAGGAAAGAACAGTGATGCTTTATCCTATCTGGGCCGGTATGTTTCCATGACTCCCAGACCTATGCGGAACAGCCTTTATATGCTGGGAGTAGAAGAGTACAGGGAAAACCGCTATTCCGAGGCTATTGCTTATTTGAGCCGTGTGACCGATAAAGATGATGCGCTGATGCAAAACGCCTATCTTTATATTGCCCAGAGTTATCTTAAATTAGGAGATAAGAAAAATGCCCGATTATCTTTTGAAACGGCATCCCGGTATAATTATGACCAGCAGGTAAAGGAAACGGCTTTATATAACTATGCTTTGAGTATTCATGAGACAGCCTTTTCTCCTTTTGACGAATCTGTCGGGGTCTTTGAACGTTTTCTGAACGAATTTCCAGCTTCAAGATATGCCGATAAAATCAATGATTACCTGGTCGAGGTATATATGACGACTAAAAATTATAAGTCTGCGCTGGTTTCCATTGAAAAAATAAAACGTCCCGACGCCAAAATACTGGCAGCCAAGCAGCGGATTCTGTTTCAGCTGGGTACCGAAGCTTTTACGAACGCCCGTTTGGCCGATGCTAAAAGCTATTTTAAGAGGGCTATTGATATGGGAAATTATGTACCTGAAACCCGGGCGCAAGCTTGGTTCTGGATAGGAGAATGTAATTACCGTCAGAATAATTATGCTCAGGCCGAGCAAGATTATAAAAATTATCTTTCGCTGACAAAACAAAAGAATACTCATTTATATTCTCTGGCCCGTTATGATCTGGCCTATACTTGCTTCAAACAACATAAATTCAGCGAGGCTCTTAGCCATTTTAATTCGTATGTATCCGGTTCGGATAAAAGCGATAAATCTATGTTGGCCGATGCTTATAACCGTATAGGCGATTGTTATTATTATGCCCGTAGGTTTGCCGATGCTGAAAGATATTATGGTGAGTCTCAAAATATTCTGCCGGGTAACGGGGATTATGCTCTTTTCCAGAAAGGCTTCATGGCCGGTCTGCAAAAAAACTATCAGGTAAAACTCGATTTAATGGATAAACTTATTGCTACTTATCCTCAATCGGAATATATAGATGATGCTCTTTTCGAAAAAGGGCAGGCTTATACGATAATGGGGAATGACAAGGAAGCCATACGGGTTTATCAAAAACTCTTGAAAGATTATCCACAGAGTTCTATATCGCGCAAAGGCGGTTTGCAATTAGGAATGGTATATTTCAACAGCGGAATGATAGATGAATCTATTGATGCCTATAAACAGGTAATATCGGCTTATCCCTCCAGCGATGAGGCACGGGTAGCGGCCGAAGATCTGAAATCGGTTTATGTGGAAAAAAATGACGTATCTTCATACGCTTCATATATTAAATCCCTGGGAGGTACTATTACATATAAGGTAAGCGAGCTGGATTCGTTAAGTTATCTGGCTGCCGAACGTTCTTATGCCGCTCAAAAAAATATAAGCGGGTTGACGAAATATATTCGGGAATTTCCGCAAGGGGCCTTTTTATCTCAGGCCCATTATTATATAGCAGCCGATGCGTTTAATAAAAAAGATTACGGAACGGCATTGCTTTCGTTTAACTATGTTCTGGAACATCAGCCCGACGGGAATTTTGCCGAAGAAGCATTGGCCCGCAAGAGCGAGATTCTTTACCTGCAAAATGATATGGACAATGCCTTGGAAAACTTCCGTTTATTGGAGAAGAAAGCAACAACGACTGAAAATCGCAGGGCTTCCCGTTTGGGAATAATGCGTATTTCACAAAATCAGCAGAAACCCTGGGGAGTATTGGAAGCCGCAAATAGTCTGTTACAGGATGCTAAATTGTCTCCGGAACTAAGACAAGAGGCTTTGTTCGCCAGGGCAGCTGCATATAAGGCTGTCGATAAACCGGATAAAGCAATAGCCGACTGGAAAGTGCTGGCATCCGATCCCCGTACGATATACGGTGCGGAGAGCGCTTATTTATTATCTCAGCATTATTACGATACGAATAACCTCGATATGGCCGAGAAGCAATTGAATAACTTTATAGACCAGGGTACGTCCCATCAGTATTGGCTCGCACGAGGCTTTTTATTGATGGCTGATATATTTATAAAACGGGGAGATAATTTCCAGGCGAAACAATATTTGTCAAGCCTGAAAAATAATTATACGGTACAGGATGATATTGCGGGCCGTATTCAGGAACGTTTGAGTAAAATAGGAGAATAAATCTTATAAATAAAGTTACAAGATGAAAAAACAAAATATATTATATATCGTAGCGTTTATGGCAATAATTATTCCTGTACAGGCGCAGGAGAATAAGAACTCTCTTAACCGGGAAGTAACTATTGAAAAAGATTTTACTCCAATCGTGCGGGATGCTTCTAAAATTAATGTGTTGCCTGAAGTGGAAACTCCATCGGCAGTAAAACAGGTAATATCTTATAGTGACTGGACTTTTCCGTCATCCGTCAATCCCCAAATTCCGGTATTACCCGCTTACGGTTATGCCGATACATATAAATATTCGAAAAAACGGGGATATATCGATTATGCCTTGGGAAATTACTGGAATATGACGGGAAGTGCGGGATACCGGATTCTGGACAGTAAACAAAATAAGCTGGGGGTATGGTATCAGCATAATTCTGCGAACGGAAGTGTAAAATATCTTCAGAATGATGAAAAGAGAAAGCAAAAATGGAATGATAACCGGGTAGGACTGTATTATAGTCATCGGTTTAATACTCTGCAATTGAATATAGACGGTGGTTATCGTTATAATACATTTAATTATTATGGTTATCAGATACCTCTTGCCGCAGATAATAAGAATCAGGTAGCCCAGCAAGTGAATATAAAGGCAGGTATTAAGTCTTTACCCGATGCAGAAGATTTTGAATACGATATATCGGTCGGATATAACAGATACTCAAACAAATTAGGTCTGTTTTTATTTGCAGATGAAGGAAAAGCACAGAACCATTTCTCTACGAAATTCCGTTTGGGCGCACCTGTCAATGAAATATCCAAAATAGGGATCGACGGAGGCATGGATAATTTATTTTATAGCAAAAATTATTCTGAATATGGTTCATTTACAGTTATACGATTAACTCCATATTACAGTGTCAAACAGAATAATATCAATCTCCGTTTGGGGATGAATATGGATATATCGGCTAATGACGGTACTATTTTCCGTTTTGCTCCCGATGTCCGGCTGGATTGGGAATTCTATGATTCTAATTTTTTGTATACCAGTATTACGGGAGGGAAGAAAATATTTACATGGGATGACCTGGCAAATATTACCCGTTATTTTTATTCTGTGGGTGAGAAATCCTCATATACGCCTGTCGATGCTGTTATCGGGTTCGGCAGCCGGGCAATTCCTGGGGTGAGCTTTAATTTGTATGGGGGATATGAGAATGTGAAAGATAAATTAGTTTCCGGAGGCCTTGTCCAAGGACATAAAAGGCCAGCTGTCGGATTCTTTAACCTGGATCGGGCTGCTTGCTGGAAATTGGGTATAGAAGTTCGTTATAACTATGTTTCCTGGTTAGAAATAAATGCTAAAGTTGATTTCCGGAGCTGGGATAACAATGAAGTTCTTTATACTCCTAAGTGGGAAGGTGCTTTGGATGTTAAACTTCATCCTGTAAAACCTCTTACGCTTTATGCCGGATATAATATGGCAACCGGAAGGAAATATATTTGGAAAGAACTTAACCCGCTGGATTCTCAGAATGCTCAGGAAGTAATGCGTGGAACATTGAAAAATATTCATAATGTAAAGGTGGGTGCATCGTATACTTTCGGGAATGATGTGACATTATTCGCACAGGTTGATAATCTGCTTAACCGTCGTTATGAATATTATTATGGTATGCCGGCGCAAAGATTGAATTTTATGGCCGGATTTGCCGTGAATTTTTAAGAACATTTTTTCAGGGAAGATTGTTACGATCTTGAACGCAGATACTCCTGTTGGAATAAAGACGGTATGAATGGGGCATGAATTAGAAATAATAATAAAAATGCTCAAAATATGCTGTATTCCAACAGGTTTTTTCTAATTTTGCGCCAAAATTGCGAAGAATAAATATTTAATCGCGCTTATGCATAAGAATTTAGTAATTGTAGAATCCCCGGCCAAAGCGAAAACTATTGAAAAATTTCTTGGGAAAGATTATAAAGTTTTGTCCAGCTACGGCCATATCAGAGATTTGAAGAAAAAAGACTTCAGTATCGATATAGAAAATAATTATACTCCCATCTATGAAATACCTGCGGATAAAAAGAAGCTTGTCGAAACGTTAAAAGAAGAAGCCGGAAAGGCCGATATGGTATGGCTGGCTTCCGATGAGGACCGTGAGGGAGAAGCCATAGCCTGGCATTTGTATGAGGTTTTGGGACTTAAACCCGAAAAGACAAAACGTATCGTTTTTCATGAAATCACGAAGTCCGCTATTCTGCATGCGATCGAAAATCCCCGTGACATAGATATTCCCCGGGTAGATGCTCAGCAGGCAAGGCGTGTGCTCGACCGTATCGTAGGTTTCGAATTGTCCCCTGTGTTATGGAAAAAAGTAAAACCGGCACTTTCTGCCGGTCGTGTCCAGTCTGTAGCCGTACGTCTGATTGTAGAGCGGGAAAGAGAAATAGAGCGGTTTAAGACTGAAGCGTCTTACCGCGTTGTTGCTGTGTTCTTAGTTCCGGGTATTAACGGGACTCCGGTACAAATGAAAGCGGAATTGGGACGCCGTTTAAAAACCGAAGAAGAGGTAAGGGCTTTGCTTACAACATGTATGTCGGCTCATTTTACGATAGAAGATATACAGGTAAAACCGGCTAAAAAATCTCCGGCTCCCCCTTTCACTACGTCTACTTTACAGCAGGAAGCCGCTCGTAAACTGGGATATTCCGTAGCGCAAACTATGATGGTGGCCCAGAAGTTATACGAGTCGGGATTTATCACTTATATGCGTACCGACTCGGTGAATCTTTCCAGTTTGGCTATTGATACGACTAAAGATGAAATATTAAATACATTAGGAGGAAAATATCTTCATATACGTAATTACCATACTAAATCCAAAGGTGCCCAGGAGGCCCATGAAGCTATACGTCCTACTTATATAGGTAATCATGAAATAGATGCTTCGGCTCAGGAACGCAGGTTGTATGAGCTGATATGGAAGCGTACCATAGCTTCCCAGATGAGTGATGCTGAATTGGAAAAAACGACTGCTACCATATCTATTTCAGATAGTGACGACCATTTTGTAGCCGTGGGAGAAGTTCTTAAGTTCGATGGTTTTCTAAAAGTATATCTGGAATCCCAGGACGATGATACCGAAATGGAAGAAAATGAAAAGATGCTTCCTCCACTACATATTAAGGATCGTCTTGAAATGAAAGAGATTACTGCTACGCAGAGATTTACCCAGCATCCGGCGAGATATACAGAGGCCAGTCTGGTACGCAAGCTGGAAGAATTGGGTATAGGGCGTCCTTCAACCTATGCTCCTACTATTTCTACCATACAGCAGCGCAGTTATGTGGAAAAAGGAGATAAAACCGGGACCGAAAGGAGATATAATGTCTTTACGCTGAAAAACGGGAATATACGGGAAGAGATAAAAACCGAAATAACCGGGAATGAAAAAGCGAAATTATTACCTACCGATATAGGAATAGTAGTTAATGATTTCCTGACCGAATATTTTCCTGATATCCTCGATTATAATTTTACGGCGAATGTAGAACAAAAATTCGACGATATTGCAGAAGGTAAATCGGAGTGGCCGGAGGAGATAGACGGATTCTATAAAATATTTCATCCGGTAGTGGAGAATGCACTCTCTTTACGGTTAGAACATAAAGTCGGCGAGCGTGTGCTGGGTGCCGATCCTAAGACGGGACGTCCAGTATCGGTAAAGATAGGCCGTTTCGGTCCGTTGGTACAGATAGGAACTCCGGAGGATGAAGAAAAACCTTTGTTCGCTTCTTTGATGAAAGGGCAGTCTGTGAGTACCATAACGCTGGAAGAGGCCTTGAAATTATTTGACCTTCCCCGCACGTTGGGCGATTTTGAAGAAAAAACGGTTTCGGTAGGGATAGGCCGTTTCGGTCCTTATATCAAGCATGATAATAAATATGTCTCTTTACCTAAGACTTTGACGCCTCAAAGTGTGACTCTGGAAAAAGCGGTAGAGCTGATACAGAATAAAAGGACAGAAGAAAGCCAGCGTCTAATAAAAAGTTTTCCTGAAGATGCGGAACTGGAGTTATTGAACGGCCGTTATGGCGCATATATCTCTTATAAAAAGAAAAATTATAAGATTCCTAAAGCAACCGATGCAGCTTCTCTTACCTATGAAGAATGTATGAAAATAATCAATGATGCTCCGGACAAGTCTTCTGCAAAGAAAAGGGCGGTTCGTAAAACAACTAAGAAGTAAACAGATAAAGATAAATACAGAACGGGACTTCAAGTCCCGTTCTGTATTTTATATCCTGTTGTTGTTTACATGAAAGCGTGCGAATGGCGATAAATATGTATATTTGTTGTATATGAAATAATAAAACTATGGCAAAGAACTTGTTTTCACGGTACATATGGTTGATAGATGTATTAAGACGGAACGGCAGACTTACCCAACGGGAGATAAACGAGCGCTGGATGAGGACCGATCTGTCCGAGGGAAAACCGTTCGCCAGGCGTACTTTCCATAATTACCGTCAGGCTATACAGGAATTGTTCGATGTGAATATCGAATGCGATGGCTCTACGTATGAATATTATATCGAAGATGACGAACAGTTGAATTCCGGCAGTTACAGAAACTGGTTGCTGAATACATTCGCCGTGACCAGTATGATAAGCGACAGCCATAAACTACAAGCCCGTATAGTTCCTGAAAATATCCCCTCGGGACAAAAATACTTGTCGGTTATTATTGATGCCATGAGAGACGGTAAGGTGCTGAATATGGATTACCAGTCTTTCTGGCGTGTTGTACCGCAAACTTTGGAAGTAGAACCGTATTTTGTAAAAGTATTCAGGCAGCGATGGTATGTGATCGGCAAGAATTCCTATGACGAAAAAGTGAAGATATATGCCTTGGACAGGATATGTTCGGTTTTCATTTCGGACAAGAATTTCACGATTCCGGAGGATTTTTCCCCGGAGACTTACTTTCAGGATAGTTTCGGTATTATCCAGGGAGAAGGAAAAACATACGATATTTTGCTTAAAGTGGAGGCCGAACAGGCCAAATATTTCAGGGTATTGCCTTTACACGACTCCCAGATAGAAACAGTTACGGGACCTGTTTATTCTATTTTTAAATACCATTTGAAGATAACATATGATTTGAAACAGGAAATTTTATCGTTCGGAAAAACAGTGGAAGTCTTGGCTCCCGAGGAACTGAGATACGATATTTCCAATATATTGCGGCAGGCCTGTTCTTTATATGATAAAAAATAGAGCATTTCCGGTTTATATAAAATTTATCATAAAAATTCGACTGTCTGCGATTCATATCGTATCATCATTAAAATACTTACTTTATGGAGCAGGAGCGAATATGCCGACTTATAGAAAAATGCAGACAGGGCGATACCGTCGCTTTTGCATCTATTGTACGCGAATATCAGCCTTTAGTATATAGGTTGTCGTTCCGTTTGCTTTGTAACGAAGAGGAAGCCAGAGACATAACTCAGGATAGTTTTATAAAGATATGGCTGTCTTTGGCGGGTTATAACCCGAGATATAGACTCTCAACCTGGATATATAGAATTACCTGTAATATTTGTTGTGACAGATTAAGAGTTCTGCAGCGCTCTCCTGAAAGGAGAAGCATATCGGAAGTAGAATCTTCCGGTTTGAACCTGGTTTCCGATACCGATCCGTACGTCGAAATGGATAACAGAGAACTGAAGGATTTGATTTTGAAACTTACCGAAGGGCTTTCGCCCAAACAAAAGATAGTATTTATATTGCGGGATATTGAAGAGTTGGATGTAGATGAAATAAAAGAAATAACGGGGCTTTCGCCCGAGAAAATAAAGAGTAATCTTTATCTGGCACGTAAAAATATAAGAGACAAATTAAAAAGCAGATTATGAAACAGATGCAGAATACAGATTATGAATATCTGAAAAAAAGGATAAAGGACATGGAGCCCGCTGTAGAAAATCCTGAGGAATTAACCCGGTCCATTCTGGATAAGATCATGGAACTTTCTGTAAGAAAAAAAACAGATAAAAGATTATTATTCACAACCTGGTTGTCTTCTGTGGCAGCAATATTCCTTTTATTTCTCTTGGGCCATGAGACTTTATCTGGAGATATGACCGGTAATGATACGACATCGGCCGGAATGGTCGTAATACCGGAAGTGCATGATATTAGTGCCGGTATAGTCTCGGATATGGATTATTCTGAAAAGAGCGAGGTTTTTTTTTCTGTTGTAAAATCATGGCGGTCGGACCGTATAAAGAGAGAGAAACAAATCAATAAGATAAAAGATTTACTGGTATCGGGTTGCAATAACGGGTTTTAATTAATAATAAAAAACGAATGTATGATGAAAAATAACAGTTTACTATATCTCTGGATTGTGTTGATGTTTATAACTTCTTGCAATACCAGATATTACAGGGCCGAGACCCAATTGAATACAGAAGGTGAGGTACTGAGAAGTGTATATACTTTAGCCGATTCGGCATTTATGGCCGGGAATATGAAATGCAATCCTTTTTTATTTCGTATTGACTCCGGATGGGCAATAACCCGTTACGATACTGTTTTTACTTATGATTTTTTCTCAGGAGAACAGAAGCTTAATGTCAGGGTAGCCCGGTCTTTTAATTCTGTAGAAGAAATGTACGAGAGTATAAAGCCGGTACAGGATACAGATGCACCCCTGGCAACTCCGGATGAATTGCTTACCTCTCGTTTCCGGTGGTTTTATACCTATTATACGTTTACCAGCATATTTAGGGAAATTCCGGAGAAGGGACCGGTTCCTATTGGTAATTATATGAGTGAGAAAGAACAAAAATTATGGTTCCAGGGAGATATGAGTGGATATCGGGGAATGAATGGAATAGAACTGAATGAGGTGTTGGATGCTATCGGACAGAAGTTCTGGCAGTGGTATAGCCGTTCAATGTACGAGATAAGTTTTGCTATAGTGGAGAATTGTGATGAGGGAAACAAAGACACACTCTTTTTTTCCCGCTTAGCAGCAGTAAAAGATACCGTATATATGATAAACAGACCCAAAGAAGGAGAAAATAAAGAATTTACACCTGAGGATGTTTGCAGTATGTTGGATCGGTATTTTAAGACCCGTCACTTTTCTGTTTTGAAAAATGAAAATGTGAAACGATTTGAAACGTTGTTTCAGGAAAAAACCCGTTTTATATCTTTGTTTGATGTCGTTATACGGTATGAGTTGAAATTACCGGGCAATCCTCTTTCGGTAAATACGGCTCTTTATGACAAAGGAGCATGGGTGTGGAAAGTGGATGCATATCGCTTGCTTGCCGATGACTATACATTAAAGGCAGAATATAGGGTGGTAAATGTATGGGCTTTTGTTGCTACGTTTGTTCTTGTATCGTTTGCCGTTTACGGGTTGTTGAAGATATACGGAAACCGAAAACGTAAAACGAAGTCCTGCTAAAACAGGAAAAATAAAAGAAGCCGCATTTTGCGGCTTCTTTTATTTATATGGGTAATCGGAAATTACAATTGAGGACCGGCTGAAACTAATGCTTTGCCAGCTTCATTTCCTGTAAACTTAGCGAAGTTTTTGATGAAACGGTTAGCCAGGTCTTTAGCTTTTTCGTCCCATTCTCCGGCGTTTGCATATGTATCGCGAGGATCGAGGATATTAGGATCAACACCCGGAAGAGCAGTAGGAACTACGAATGAGAAGTAAGGAATCGTCTTGGTCGGAGCCTTGTCGATAGAACCGTCTAAGATAGCATCGATAATACCGCGTGTATCTTTAATAGAGATACGTTTTCCGCTTCCGTTCCATCCGGTATTTACCAGATATGCTTTCGCACCTGATTTTTCCATTTTCTTTACCAGTTCTTCAGCATATTTGGTTGGGTGCAATGATAAGAATGCAGCACCGAAACAGGCCGAGAAAGTAGGAGTAGGTTCGGTAATTCCTCGTTCGGTTCCAGCCAGTTTAGCGGTAAAACCTGACAAGAAATAATATTTGGTTTGTTCTGCGTTCAGAATGGATACCGGAGGCAATACGCCGAATGCATCGGCAGACAAGAAGATAACTTGTTTTGCAGCCGGGCCTTTAGATACCGGTTTAACGATGTTGTCGATGTGATAGATAGGATAAGAAACGCGAGTGTTTTCTGTAACCGATTTGTCTTTGAAATCGATTTTACCGTTAGCATCTACAGTTACGTTCTCAAGAAGAGCGTCGCGTTTTATAGCATTGTAGATATCGGGTTCTGCTTCTTTGGACAAGTTGATAACTTTTGCATAGCAACCGCCTTCGAAATTGAATACGCCTTCATCATCCCAGCCATGTTCATCGTCACCAATGAGTAAACGTTTCGGGTCGGTAGACAAAGTTGTTTTTCCCGTACCGGAAAGGCCGAAGAAAATAGCTGTGTTCTGGCCGTTCATATCGGTGTTGGCGGAACAGTGCATAGAAGCCATTCCTTGTAACGGAAGCAGATAATTCATGTAAGAGAACATACCTTTCTTCATTTCACCGCCATACCATGTATTCAGGATAACCTGGATTTTTTCGGTCAGGTTGAATACTACGGCGGTTTCAGAGTTCAGACCTAATTCTTTGTAGTTTTCAACTTTCGCTTTAGAAGCATTCATGATAACGAAGTCAGGTTCTCCGAAGTTAGCCAGTTCTTCAGCTGTAGGACGGATGAACATGTTTGTTACGAAATGAGCCTGCCATGCAACTTCCATAATAAAACGAAGTTTCAGACGAGAGTTAGGGTTGGCACCGCAAAAAGCATCAACAACAAACAATCTTTTATTTGAAAGTTCTTTAGTTGCCAGTTCTTTGACTGCTTTCCAGCATTTTTCGTCAACAGGTTTGTTATCATTTTTGTATTCGTCTGAAGTCCACCATACCGTATTTTCGCTGGTAGCGTCTTTAACGAAGAATTTATCTTTAGGGGAACGACCCGTGTAAACGCCTGTCATAACGTTTACAGCGCCCAGTTCTGTTTCCTGACCTTTTTCAAAACCTACTAATCCGGGTTTTGTTTCTTCTGCGAACAGTTGTTCGTAGGACGGATTGTGCACAATCTCAGTAGCACCAGTAATACCGTACTTGCTTAAATCTAATGTAGCCATTTTGTTAATGATTAAATTGACTGATTAATATTTATTCTCTCTAATTATCCTAATCTTGAAAACCGATGCAAAAATAATACAATTTCTGCAAGTAGGACTTTAATTAAAGAAATTTTTCAGTAATTATGTGTTGTTTTTTGTTAATGACCGCTTTAACACAAAATTTTTGTTTATAGATACATGGTTTAAAATATATTTTCTTTTTACCATTCTCGTTTAAGATGATAATGACACATTCCTTGATAGTTATAGTGACGATAAACGAAAATAGAAATTAGTGTAAATATATGGTGTTGTTTATTCCATCGAAGGGGGAGAAAATCGTTTTGTCTGTCATTTACTTTATATATCTGCTTTGAATGGAAATACCATTTTTATTATGAGAAATAAAACGAAAATAAGTCATAATTTTGGCAGTTTGCAATAATACTATTAATTTTACATAATTAAATATTAATCATGAAAAAGCAACATCTCATAGTAGGGACATGGATAATTATGGGTAGTACCATGGTAGCTCAATATCCCGAGATACCTATTAGCGAGATTCCCCGCTTTGTTTCACAAACTCCCCGTATTGATATATCTATACAGCCCGCTGCTTCAGTTCCCGATGTTTCGGCACAAAATGATGATTCTTATGTGTCTTACATACAACAATTTTATCAGGCTTCTGTTGACAATCTTATTGAAGAAGAAGAGCGCCAAAAAGAAATGAATATACAGTCATTGTCTTCAGAAATAATTATTTCCGGTAAGAGCAGAGTCTATGATGTAGATGATTTTTACCAGACGCGGTCAAGAGTGATTCGTGCCCTTCGTTCCCGGATAGGCAACGGTACGTTACACTTGAAAAGGCATTCTTATAAGAAAGTCAGAATACGGCGTGGCCGCAGGCTTCGCAAGGGAAAAACATATAAACAGTTAGTAGCTAAATCAAAAAAACAATATAAAATTCAGAAGAGGAAAAGAAGAAAATGAAATAAAAGACAAATATCTTGGTTTATACGAAAAAAGTATATTTTTCACCAATATAAATAAGGAACTTAGGTTTCGGCCGGATAAGATTTGATAAAGAATAAAGAGCAGTTCGTTTTCTTCCCATGTACATAAGGATGAATAAATGTCGCTGTGAGAGAATAAATACGCAGAATCTATTTACTGTTATGTAAGAAATTTGTATTTTTGCTCTCCGGCAATAAAAATAAATACATGGAAATAATAAATTTTGGAGACCAGAATTCTTTGGTAAACAAGTTTTTGGCTGAACTCCGGGACGTTAATGTGCAAGGGGATATGATGCGTTTTCGCCGGAACTTGGAACGTGTTGGGGAAATTATCGCTTATGAGATAAGTAAACACTTGCATTATGAAGTGAAAAACATTCCTACTCCATTGGGAGTAGCCCCTACTTCTGTACCCTCCGATCCGGTCGTATTAGCTACTATACTCCGCGCAGGGCTACCTTTTCACCAGGGATTTCTTAATTATTTTGACGATGCTGAAAATGCTTTTGTTTCGGCTTATCGCAAATATAAGGACAAGCTTAATTTTGATATATTCATAGAATATATAGCATCACCGCGTATCGATGGGAAAGTGCTTATTCTTACCGATCCTATGTTAGCGACCGGAGGTTCTATGGAACTTTCCTACCGCGCTTTGCTTACGAAAGGTATGCCTTCTCATGTGCATGTGGCATCTGTTATCGCCAGTCGTAAGGCAATTGATTATATAAAAAAACATTTTCCTGAAAATACTACGGTTTGGGTGGGAGTTATTGATGAAGAGTTGAATGAACATTCGTATATAGTTCCCGGGCTGGGTGATGCCGGGGATTTGGCTTATGGAATTAAGGAATAATAGCAAAAAATAAGTACATTGGTTTTGTATTTCAAATATTTATATACATTTGCAAAAGAATTAACAACTTTGTGCTTATATTAAAAAAGAATTATGGCAATCACTATTAAAGAGGTTTCGGGAAAGAGAGAACTTAAAAAATTTTCACAATATCCTGTAGATATTTTATATAAAGGTAATCCTTATTATGTACCGGCACTTATATTGGATGAAGTAGGGACGCTCAGCAAAGAGCACAATCCGGCTTTTGAATATTGTGAATCGGTTTATTATATGGCTTATAAAGACGGAAATCCAGTGGGACGCATTGCCGGAATTATTAATCATCAGGTCAATGAAAAATCGGGTAAAAAGATAGCTCGTTTCGGATTTGTGGATTTTACGGATGACAATGAAGTAAGCAAGGCGTTGTTTGACAAAGTAGAGAGTTGGGCACGAGATAAAGGCATGACGGAAATTTGTGGTCCGATGGGATTTACCGATATGGATCATGAGGGTATGTTGGTTGAAGGATTCGACCAGTTGGGAACTATGGCGGCGATTTATAATTATCCTTATTATCCGGAGCATCTTGACAATATGGGATATGAGAAAGAGATCGATTGGGTAGAATATAAAATAGATATTCCGGATCGTATTCCGGAAAAACATCAACGTATCAGTGATATTGTACAGCAAAAATATAATCTTAAAGTTCTCAAATTCAGAAAAACATCGGATGTGGTTAATAATTACGGGCAAAAGATTTTTGAACTCATAAACACTGCTTATGCCGACTTGTTTGGTTATTCCACGCTTACACAAAAGCAGATCGATTATTATATAAAGATGTATATTCCCCTGTTACGCCTGGAAAATCTTACACTTATAACGGCTGAAAATGATGAATTGGTAGGATTGGGTATTGCAATACCGTCTTTATCCCGGGCTTTACAGAAAGCCAGGGGACGTCTTTTCCCGTTTGGATTCATTCCTTTATTAAAAGCCTTGAAAGGGAAGAACGATGTCGTGGATTTGATGTTGGTAGCGATCCGACCCGATTATCAGAGCAAAGGAGTAAATGCTTTGTTGTTTTCAGATCTCATACCTGTTTTTATAAAGAACGGATATGGATACGCTGAAAGTAATCCGGAGTTGGAAGTTAATGAAAAAGTCCAGTTGCAGTGGCAATATTTCAATAGAACGCAACATAAACGCCGCAGGGCTTATTTGAAGAAATTATAATTGTAAGAAATAGAAGGGCGCATAAAAATGCGCCCTTTTTTATGGATATATGGTATTGATTTTAAATAAAAATTCACTTTAGACAGGCTGGCCGGAAAAGTAACAAAAAGCATTTAATATGTAAATAGAAATAACAATAATATATTCATTTTATTACAAAAATGTTGTATGGCTTTATCAAATGAATATTATTATATATATTTACGCTCCAAACAATTATACTCATTACAATTATGAACAAAAAATTACTTTTTATCACCTTATTGCTTTTTAATTTTGCAATAATGAGTTCTGTTAGTGCTGCAACAGCGGAAGATGATAATATTACGGTCGTTTTGAATGAGAACTTAGATGCCTTTACCGAAGGTTCTGTAGACTCTCCTGGAACTGTCGATATAGCATCTTTTTTAAGTGGAAAGTTGTCGAAGTTACTTCCCGACTGGAAGGGTACAAAAGTGTATGAAGCCGGAGGATGTCTCAAAATGACGGGTGGCGGTTCATATTCTTCTTATCTTCAGACTCCTCGTTTGGACCTAAAAACAGGGAATAGTAACGGGATTGTCAGAATATCTTTCCGGGCGAAGGCAGTTGCCGATTACGGCGATATGATTTCCTGTGAAGTAGGTTCTTCGCTCAACAAGGTCAGCTTTATGCCTGAAGACGGAGAGTGGCACACTTTTTCTTTTATCTCGGAAAAAGGTTCGGTGAGTACGACAATTAAATTTTATTCTTTATTGGAAGGCTTTTTTATAGACGATATTAAAGTTGAATACAGCCCTTCATTTATTAAGGCTCCTGAAGCTCAAAGACCGTCGGACGCAGACGGGGAATCGTTTACCGCTAGCTGGACAGCATCTTATACGGCTACAAATTATATTCTGGACGTATATACCAAAAATGCAGAAGGGGATAAGATACCCTTCCTGAATGAAGAATTCGGCTCATTGGTTCGTAGTAAAAAAGTGACGGGACTTTCTCCTGAAGAAACATACTATTATACGGTTCGGGCTAAAAACGAGACAGCTATTTCGGAATATTCCAATGAAGTGCAGGTTGTGGAAGTTATCAAATCGCTGGATGCTCCTGTTGTAAGTGCTGCTACTTCGGTAACTGAAAACGGTTTTACAGCGAACTGGAACGCTGTGAATAAAGCTACCTCCTATACAGTTGTATTATCTAAGAAAGAGACTTTGACGCAGGATAAAGAGGCTGTTATACTAACCGAAGATTTTTCAGGAATCACACAGGGAACGCTTACTAACGTGCATTTTGGCAATAAACTGAACGAATATCTTGATCAGTATACCGTATTACCCGGATGGTTTGCCAGTTATCATTGCTTTGCCAGTGGCTATCTGGGACTCGCTCCTTTTGGCGGTAGCGCCTATTTGTTATCTCCGCAGATCGATCTTTCTAAGAATGACGGAGCCTTTACATTAAGAGTGGATATGGCGTTTATAGATAAAAATGATTCTGTTACGGTGAATTTATATAACGGAGAAAATATCGTTGAAACCCAGAAGCTTAAAAACATACCCGAGCAATCCTCGAAAACTTATACGCTGAAATTTACCAAAGGTTCGGCCGAATCTTATATAGAAATATTTTATAAAGGAAGCCAGAAAGCTTTTGTAGATAAATTTACGGTTCTCCAAACTCTTAAAGCAGGGGATGAAATAGTCAGTGTCGTTAAGATGGAAGAGACCTCCGGAACCAGTTATGACTTTGCAGTTGATATGTCTGGTGTGAAATATGCATATCGTGTGAAAGCAAATGCTGTTACGATTGATGACCAGGGAGAAGAAACTACGGTTTCGTCGGTTCTTTCGGATGAAGTTGAAGTTAGCTATACGTCAGGAACCGCTGAAATATTGTCTCAGGCAAATATTTATAAGTCGGGAGACCATATTGTCGTGAATCTCGCTCATCCCGAGAAAATAGCTGTTTATAGCGTGGACGGAAGAGTGGTTTATTATGGTGAAGGAATAGCCGGAGAGAATATATTGTCGGTAAATTCCTCTTCTGTAGTTATAGTTAAAGCCGGTGATAAAGTCGCAAAAATAAAACTTTGATTCTTATGAGAAAAAGAATATGCACATTTCTTTGTCTGGCAGGTATGCTGGTTCCGCAAATATTTGCAAAGCCGGTCGATGCTGCTCGGGCAAAAGAAATTGCAGAACAATTTACTAAAGGGCGTAGCAAGGAGCTGCGCCCTTTGCTCCTCTCCAAACATCAGGGGATGCGGCATATGAAGAGTGAGGCAAATAGTTCCCAGCCGCTGTATGTTTTCAATATTGGAAATGATAACGGATTTGTGATCGTATCGGGAGACGACGAACTCAATCAGGTTCTCGGGTATTCTTCTATAGGAAGTTTTAGTATGGATGGTGCACCGGATAATCTGGTAACCTGGATGGATAACTATGCAGCTTATGTAACGGCTTATCAGAATGACAAGTTTGATGTAGATCCCGATAAACTCTCCCGGGAAGGTACTGTCGTGGTGGCTCCGTTATTAAAGGATATTCATTGGGGACAAGATTATCCTTTCAATTTCCAATGTCCTACTTATACTTCCGGCGGATTTTCCACACATTATTATACCGGCTGTGTGGCAACGGCTGCTACGCAAATTATGAGGTATTATAATTATCCCGTTCAGGGATCCGGTAGTAAATCTTATGTTTCTAATGGTAAGACACTGACGGCGGACTTTGGTGCTACTACCTATGATTGGCCGAATATGATAGATAACTATGATAAAGATGTTAAACTGAATCAGGATCAGATTAATGCATTATCGGTTTTACCGGCTCATTTCGGTATCGCTGTGGAGATGCAATATGCGCCTTCGGGCAGCGGAGCATATACGATGATGGTACCAGGAGCGTTAAAAAAATACTTTAAATACGATAATGGTCTCTATTTATGCATGCGTAACTATTATTCTACCAGTGAATGGATGTCGTTGATAAAATCGGAATTGGATGCTTCTAGACCTGTATATTATGCGGCGAGCAATACCGACGGACTGGGAGGGCACGCATTCGTTTGTGACGGATACGATAGTAACGATTATGTGCATATCAATTGGGGATGGAACGGCTCCAGTGACGGTTTTTTTATGGTGAACCATATGGAACCCGGTAAAGTTGGCATCGGTGGCGGTGGCGGAGGTTATAATATAGACCAGGAAATCATTGTAGGAATACAGCCTGAAACGGGAATAAAGAAAGACGTCCCTCTTCCTGTTTATGCCTCTACCCGGCTGACCGCTTCGGAGATTATAGACGGGAGTATTACATTGATGTCTTTCGTAGATAATCTCGATACAGAAATATTTAATGGTACGATAGGAGCGGTAATTACTACTCCGGAAAATGAGATATTGCAGGTGTTGAAAGATATATCTGTATCTATAGAGGGCTTTGCTAACGGTAGATCATCCTCAGTGGTAGTAACCATGAGGGATATTGTTATACCTGAAGGATTAAAAGATGGTAATTATAAACTGTGTCTGGCTTATAAATCAAATCAGTCGGAGATATGGAGAATTATTCGTCACGGAACGGGATATCCTGATCATGCTTTAATTACGGTTGAGAACGGAGCTGCACAATTCAAAGGAACGATAAGTCCTGAATTACGTATTTCTTTACTTGAAAAGATTACTACCAAAGGAGATCTGTACGCAAGTGGAAATGCCGTATTTCGTATAAAATTGAGGAATGAAAGTGATAATGCCCGTCTGAAAAAAATAGCGATCCATTTCCAGTCGGTTGCCGATCCCGATGTCAGTGCTTATAGTACAGCCTCGGCGTTAGTTTATGAGGAGAGTGATGAAGAACTGGAAGTTTCGGTAAATATAAGTAAAGATATGCCGGCCGGAGATTACTATGTTACGGCACGAGATGCAGATAATTTGGAAAATATATTCGATGACAGTCAGGTCGGTCGTGCCGTTATGACAATTCATCCGGCCGTATCCGTTCCTGTCCTTCGTTTGGAACAGGCGATAGAATGGGGTTCTTCGGATCCGTCAGGTGACCCGGTTCAAGGAGTAAATCTGGCTATCGCTTTGGCAATGAAGAATTATGGAGAAGATGGAGATGTATTACTGGATTTTTATTTTACTGATAAGAATAACCCTGACAAGAAATACTATTTTTATACATTACAACAGTCTGTCAAGAAAGGAGAAACTTCTGTCGGTTCTTTTTTGAGGGAATTGCCCCTTGATCCGGGTACTTATGTCCTTTATGTCGATTATAAGGCGTCCGACGGTGAGTATTATCCGTTGGATAATTCCGGTTTTAAAGATTGCGAAATAACCGTAAAGGAAAATCCGGAAAGGACCTTGAATATCGTATCTCCTCTTACATTTGAAGGAGGTGATGAACTGATTAAAGGTTCTGCAGCAAAAGGAACGATGACTTTTTCTGCCGTCGGTGCTGAGTATTCGGGACGTATAACGTTGAGATTGCGGCAGTTCGGGCCGATTAAGGGTGAGATTATGTATATGGCAAACCATACGATTGCTGCCGGTGAAGAAAAAACTGTGGCTGTGAATTATACCCCTGAGGTAGATCCAGGTGATTATTTGTTATTGATCGAAAGTAAAGTAGGCTCTAATGCCGATCCTGTAGGAGGTTATACCGTTGGTTACAAAATGATTACGGTAAAAGATCCGAGCGGGATAGACTCTCCGTTCTCTTCAAGCTGGAAAGCATATCCTAATCCGGTTTCAGATATTCTACACATCGAAGGGATAAATGCGGATATGAGAGCATATCTGTATGATCTGAACGGAGTTTTGATGATAAATCACCGGGTGGAAAATAATCAGATTAATGTGTCTTCTCTTGCTCCCGGATTTTATTATTTAAAGATAGAATCGGAACAAGGAGTAGTCGCCAGGATGATTATTAAGAAATAATGATTTTGTATATGGAATAATATTCCGTTGTTTGGTATAAAAGGCCCGGTAATATCATTACACCGGGCCTTTTTATATCACGCTTTCAGTATCAGGATGTTATATGTTTTCGGTTCTGTAAGGTTTGTAATACCTTATTTAGATTGCAGTTGCCGGGTTACCCGATTTAAAATTCCGGAAAAATGTGTCAGAATCATATTTCTCGGATAAAGAGTATCTGTCTTGATAACATTTTTTGTACCTTTGCGGAGAAAATTAAGAGACTTTCTGGAAAACGGCAGAAAGTTGTCCCTTTGTTCATGCAGATGTTTGATGAAAATGTATTTGTTATGGACAGATAAAAGAAGAATCAAAAGGTAAAAAAGATGAAGAGTGCTTTAGATTTTCAGCCCAAATTGTTTTCGGCGGTGAGAAATTATTCGAAGGAGAAATTTATTTCCGATCTTATGGCTGGCCTTATCGTCGGCATCGTTGCGTTGCCTTTGGCTATCGCTTTTGGTATCGCGTCCGGTGTCAGTCCGGAAAAAGGTCTTATTACAGCTATTATAGGAGGGTTCATCGTTTCTTTTCTCGGAGGGAGCAATGTGCAGATAGGAGGACCCACGGGGGCATTTATTATTATCGTGTACGGTATTATCCAGAATTACGGTCTGGAAGGATTGGCTATAGCAACTTTTATGGCCGGACTTATTCTGGTCTTGATGGGATGCTTCAAGTTGGGAACGATTATTAAATTTATACCTTATCCTATTGTAATTGGATTTACCAGCGGTATCGCTCTCACTATTTTTACTACCCAGATAAAAGATTTGTTCGGACTGACTATGGATACGGTACCGGCCGATTTCATATCTAAGTGGGTGGCCTATTTCGATAGTTTCGGTACGATAAACTGGCCGAGCCTTATGATTGGACTTGCCAGTATTCTTATTATTGCTTATACGCCGCGTATATCGAGAAAAATACCGGGTTCCCTTGTAGCCATTATTCTAATGACAGTCGTGGTATATATTCTTAGGGAGTTTGCAGGAATTTCGGGAATCGAAACAATAGGTGACAGATTCAGTATAAGCAATGACGTGCCAGAGCCTCAGCCGCTGCATTTGGACATGAATACAATAAATTTGCTGTTGGCTCCTGCTTTTACAATCGCACTGTTAGGGGCTATAGAATCTTTGTTATCGGCTACCGTGGCAGACGGTGTTACCGGTGACCGGCATAATTCCAATACAGAACTTATCGGGCAGGGTGTCGCCAATATAGTGGTTCCGTTCTTCGGAGGTATCCCCGTAACAGGTGCAATAGCCCGTACAATGACCAATATTAATAACGGAGGGAAAACTCCCGTGGCCGGTATGGTTCATGCTGTAGTTCTATTACTTATTTTTCTGTTTCTGATGCCGTTGATAAAGCTGGTCCCGATGTCTTGCCTTGCCGGTGTGCTGATTATCGTTTCATATAATATGAGCGGATGGCGCACTGTGCGTTCTCTGCTGAAGAGTCCTAAATCGGATGTAGCCGTACTTGTCATCACATTTGTTCTTACCGTAGTATTCAATCTGACGATTGCTATTGAAATAGGATTGTTACTCGCTGTATTGCTTTTTCTTCGCCGGGTATCGGAGAATGTCCAGGTGTCGGTACTGCGTGACGAGTTGGATGTTGCCCAGGGAACAGAGTCTTCGGTACATGAAACTCTCGATATCGCTAAAGGCGTTGAAGTTTATGAAATAGACGGGCCGTTCTTTTTCGGTGTGGCGACGAAGTTCGATGATATAATGCGTACTATGGGAGATAAGCCTTTAGTTCGTATCATACGAATGAGGAAAGTTCCTTTTATAGACTCTACAGGTCTTCATAATCTGGAAATATTAGTAGAGTCTTCACATAAAGAAAATATACATGTTATCTTATCCGGAGTGAATGAACGGGTACATGAAACGATAAAGCATTCGGAACTGGATAAGGTTATAGGAGAAGAATATATTTGCGACCATATTACGAAAGCTGTTGCCAAAGCTAATGCCTTGGTTCTGGAATTGAAAAAGAATAAATAATCCTGACAAAAGGACGGAGGGATTAGATCGAATAAAATGTTTTATATTTGTCCCGGGCTGTTTGCAGTAATTCCGGTTCAATGGAACTGTCCGGTTCGAAAAATGATATTTCTAAAGAGATCTTTCCTTTTCGGATATTTTTGTTCCAGTTCCCTGAGATTCTTCCGTTGTGTAGGATAACCGGGAAAAAAACTCCGTATCGGGTGAATGCTTTGGGATAGTTTTCAATGTCCAGGATAGAAGTTCTATCTTTGTAACTGATGATATATTCATCATAAGAGGGAAGAAAATGTATTATATCTCCATGCGCAGGCTGGTTGCTACAGGAGCTGTGTATAAGCCATTCATAAGAGGCAAAACGCTCTTTGACCAGTTCGGATTCTATAAAGTCTATTGCTTTTCTGGCTTCGGTTACCGGTAACCCCGACCACCATACAAAATCTTGTAGACTAGCCGGGGAATGGCTTCTGAAGTATCTTTCTGCCAGTAATCGCAGAGCTTCTTCTTTATGTATTTCTTTTACGGGGGGGACCCGTTCTTCAAGTAGTGCATAAGTTGCTTTATTTCCTTTATCGATCCCGCTACATATAATACCGTCTGTTTCGGCTCTTGCCAGGAACCGTGTTAATCGGGGTATATTGATAATAATTCCGGCTTTGGTCAATTCCTCTCCTAATTCTTGCTTTGTCAGGTTCTTGTTCCCTGTCAGTATCTTTTCAATGAGCCGGTTACAGCGAATATAAAGTTTTTCTGTAATTTCCAGGTTGCGTCCGAAAGATTCGTTTGCCGATTTTATACGTTGAGCCGAAAGTTTCAGCATCCAGCGTATGTCTTCGGCGGCTACGAGGTGCCATGTCGGGCGCATGACGTGTGTACGCAGTATCTCTCCTTTGTTTAGAGCTTCATTTACGGTATTGATATTACCTGATTTCATCCGGATGCCGATAGCCCATTTTACCATACTGTAATTTTGAGCTTGCATGGCTCCCATCCATTTTACTACTTCTTTCGGGTTGTCTAAAGCTGGATTCGCTAATTGCTGGCTGTAGAGTCTTATAGGAACTGTCATGGTCATTTGTAAGCTTAAGTTATACAGCCCGGTAATATTCGCACAAAAAACAGCGGGCGATAAAATCCCATTCTTTTATCAGCGACCGGCAATCTTCCGGATCGATATCTCCTATATGTAATTCCGGAATGAGGTTTTCGGAAAAGATATGGAGGACAAGATCTATAGGACACATTCCCGGATTGACCAATAACCCGAAAGCATTTTCTTCCGCTTCTTTTTCATCATAGAAAGGATTTTCCGGTGTTTTGATATATTGAGCTACATCCTTAGCTATAAGCATTCCTTTTTGAGGATTGGCGTATAGAACGAAATAGGCCGAGTTTCTTAGATGAGGGAGATGCTCTTCTTTTCCTCCCCACCCCATATCCAGAGACAAGAATTTGTTAAGTTGTGCATAGCTTTTGAAAAAGACGATAGGCTCGCCTTGGGTGGCTTTCATCAGGTCGGTATACAGGTGATGCTCTCCTTGAGGTAATTCTTCCCGGGGGCCTTTTTCTTCATAAGCTCCGATACCTGTAACCTGTTCCATCCATTCATGCGCATATAAAGCTAACGGACCGCAAGGATACTGGTACATGAAATCTATGCACATGTCCTGAATAACATACAGTTGTTCCGCCGGTGTATAATGGTGTTGTTCTTTCCGGAATGATTCTTCGATATATTTCGTCCATTTTTTTGATGATGGCGCCGTGAGATAAGAATGCCAATATATCCAATATGCACATGGATCATAATGACGGGAAAGGGAAAAATCTTGTTTACCGGAAGAGAAAAAATCTTTCCATTGTGTATTTTCAGGTGCTGTTTCATATTCGTGCTCGAGTATTTTGCAGCAAATTTGTGCTCGTTCTATAATGGCAGGATGAAATGGATTTATGAAACGGTTTTGTTCCGATACCAGATAGAACCATATCAGAAAGCAAATATCAGCAAGATTCGGTTCGTCTTTATAATATTTTTCCGTGTTGTAAAACGGAACCTGTTTATTGTATAATTCATTATTTTTTCCGGTAAAAGAATTCCAGATCATTCCCCCTGAAAGGATGTCTTCGAAATAAGAAGATAACGCGATTGCTATTTTTTTACAAAAAGATGCATCCTGTAGATATTTTATGCGACGGTCGTATAATTTTGCAATAAGTTGATTTGCCAGATTTACGTAATATGCATCACAATCTCCGGCATGGTTATATGGCTGGTTATCCAACCATTCTTTCATATATATTTTATTGAAAGTCATAATTTTTGTTTTTTCGATTTTTTACAAATATAAAACAATCCGGGAGTAAAATATCATTTTTACTCCCGGATTGTTCAGGTTATTATAATTATTACTTAATTCTTTTTTCCAAAAATGCGTAATAAGTAAAGGAAGAGATTTATAAAATCGAGATACAAGTTCAATGCTCCCATGACAGCAATTTTCCCGGTATCGGCCATAGTTGCGTTCATTGCCATTAATTTGATCTTTTGGGTATCGTATGCAGTAAGTCCGATGAAGATAGCTACTCCGGCCAGGCTTATAATCCAGTCGAGAGTTTCGCTATGCATGAAGATATTAACGACAGAAGCGATGATTAATCCTATCAGAGCCATGATACAGTAGCTTCCTACAGAGTTCAGGCTGTTACTGGTAAAATATCCGTAAACACTCATTGCCCCGAATACGCCGGCTGTGATAAAAAAGGTATATGCAATCGATCCCAAGCTAAAAGCCAGGAATATAATGGACAAAGTGGCTCCGTTGAGGATGGCGTATAGGAAAAATAATAATGTAGATGTCGTAGTAGTCATTTTGTTGATTGCTCCGGCTATACCCCATACCATGGCCAGTTCGGCTATAATGAGTCCGAAGAATACTCCGCGGGAGCCCAATATGAGATTTATCAGAGCCGGACTAGATGCCACGTACATAGCGGTCAGTGCGGTAACGATAAGTCCCAGGAACATGCGTCCGTATACTTTTCTCATTACTATTGATAAGGTTAATTCGGGTGAATAAGATTGTGAATAGTTATTATTATTATCCATAATAGAGTTGTTTTATTCAGGTAATAAATTATTTTGTTTTTTGTATTATCTCGTAAAAGTAAAATAAATCTTAGTAAGAAAGAAAAAAGTCTCCGGTTTTTTTGCCGTCTTCTTTAATTTTATGCAGAAGGCTATAATCGGGAATCTGAGTATATGAGTCGTTATTTTGAATATATATGATTCTTTTCTTGTGTAAACGGAAATAAAGTAAAATAAAAATACTTTACATTCTGTGAAAAAACATAAATAGAGTCGGGAAATATTAAAGATATTTTTTATTTTTCATAAATTAATTTATATATTTGATTATAGTTACCTGAAAAACTAATAAACCATGAGAAAAAAATTACTTTTTGCCGCAGTTTTTGCTTTGGCGAGCTACGGAAGTTTGTGGGCACAACCTCGTATTGCAGGAGCTCCGCAACTATTGGTAAAACAAGAGGCACACATGATGTCTCCAGTGTGGTCCCCGGACGGGACGAAATTAGCCATGACTTCTGATAATTATCAGGGAATTTGGGTGGTGAATGCCGATGGTTCGCATTTGCGTAAAATTACTGCAGATGAAGGTGCCGGTTATAAATTAGCCTGGGGGGCTGATAATAATACGATTCTGGGACGTACCAATATCCGGGAAAACCATCGTGTTTTTCATGAGGTGAAGACTTACGATGTTGCTACGGGAACAGAAAAGTTATTGGTCGCCAAGACACGTATGTTGAAGGGGCTTCCCTGCTGGGCTGATAATCAAGTAAGTTACCGGATAGATACGGAGCGGAAATTGGCGGATGCCGGAATAAAAGCCGTATCGGGGAAAGCCGGGGTAGCACAGAATGTGAATTTGCTGAACAGAATGATCGAGAGTCCTGCTTCAGTTGCTCAGGAAGTCTCCGGTCTTAAAATGTTTAAAGGACATGTTATTTTTAATCCGGTATTATCACCGTCGGGAGATAAGATCGTATTTCAGGTTTCCGGTAAAGGTCTTTATGTATGTGATATTAACGGAGAACAAGTAAAGAGCTTGGGCCAAGGTTCTCGAGCGTCTTGGATGCCTGACGGTAAATATGTATTGGCTACTGTTGTGACTGATAACGGAGAAGTCCTGACTTCAGGAAAATTATATGCTATAGATGTGAACACGGCTCAGTCTTACCATTTGCCGGTGGATACAAACTTGATTGTTCAAAGTCCGTGTGTCTCTGTGGACGGAAAAAAAGTAGCTTTTGAAGATGCTGCTACCGGTTATATTTATGTTGCAAACCTTAAATGATTAACCTTGTAATGATTATGAAGACAAATATTAAATTATTTAATAGAACGGCTTTGCAATGCGGAGTGGTTTTTGCTATGTGTTTTATGGTGGCTTTTTCTCCTTCCAAAGCTGAAAAAGTTACGGGGTTAAGTGATTTTACTTTATTTATCGACCCGGGACATGCCTTAAAAGAAAATGAAGGATTGTACGGATATACCGAAGCCGAGAAAACTTTGAGGGTGGGTTTAGCTATGCGTGAATACCTTCAGACATATACCGATATTAAAAACGTATATATGTGCCGTGAAGACGATAATACCAGTGTTACACTGGAGGAACGTGTCGATATGGCAAACTCCCTGAATGTCGATTTTTACTATTCTATCCATAGCGATGCAGGAAGCGCGGATGCAAATAGTACATTATTTATGTACGGAGGTTGGAAAATGGACGGTGCGATTGTGGAGAAGACTCCTAATGGCGGTAGAGCCTTTGGAGATATCCTTTGTCCTGACCTGACCGGTGTAATGAGGGCGAAAACCAGGGGCAATAAACCTGACCGTGTGAATTATGACGGTGACGAATATACCAGTACGAATAAATATCCTTATTTGTATGTAAACCGGGTATCAAATATGGCTTCTTTGTTAAGTGAAGGCTGTTTCCATACGAATCCTACTCAGCAACAACGTAACATGAGTGCCGGATGGAAACGGATGGAAGGCCTGTCTGCATTTCGTTCCATGTTGGAATATATGAATGTAGAACGTCCCGTTATAGGTGTTGCCAGTGGTATTATTACCGATGAAGAGAGCGGCGTGCCTGCAAATAATGTAACGGTTACAATAGGAGATAAGTCTTATACTACCGATGGATTTGAAAGCGTATTTAATAAATATTCTAAAGATCCGGATCAATTACATAACGGATTCTGGTTTATTGAAGGATTAACTCCCGGCAATACGGTAGAAGTGAAATTTATGTCTCCCGACTTTCAGCCTGTAACAAAGACATTGCAGATAGTATCTAATCCTACAGGACGTACTGTAGATAATATGAGTATTCTGGATATTACCATGGTATCTTCTGTTCCGGCTAAAGTGAAATCTGTTTCCCCGGATGAGGAAGATTTATCAGGTATAGACCCGTCTAAAAATATTACGATTACTTTCAGCCGTAAGATGGATAGGGCCAGCGTCGAATCCGCATTAAGTATTGTTCCCGAAAAACCCTTGACGGTTACGTGGAAAGATGATTATAATGTGATTATTGCACTGGCTGCTCTGGATCACGATACGGATTATACATTGAAAATAGACGGTGCAATAGCGAAAAATTCGCAGACTAATCAGTTATTCGATGGCAACGGTGACGGCGCCGAAGGAGGCATCTATTCCCTTGCGTTTAGAACATCTCCTCCCGACACCAGTGCGCCTGTGGCTGTTAGCTATGATCCTGCCGATAATTCTACGGTAACAGAGGCACGCCCCATTATCCGGATTGAATATGATGAAGCTATTGATGAAACATCTGTAGGTACTGATGCTATAAAGGTAATGGAGGGTGCGAATGAAATAAGCGGAATTATACAGCATACTGTTGTTGCCAAGAACAGCGTATTGCATTTTATTCCTTCTGTGGATTTAGTAAATAACAAGACTTATACGGTGAATGTAGCAGCCGGTATAAAGGATCTTCTAGGTAATGCAGCAGAGGCCTGGTCGTTCAGTTTTACCGCCAATCCTGCGGCTGTAAAAGACTCGAAAATGATCGATGCGTTCGAAACTCTCGAAAGCTGGTGGGAACCTGCCGGAGCGGGACAAACCGCGGGAATCATTGCCGATCAGACGTCGCGTGTGTTGAATAACTCGATAGTTGCGACTTCCGAAAGTCGGTCAAGTCTGGCATTGAATTACGGATGGGATGTAAATTATAGCGGAACTCCCATGATTCGTTTGTATTTGCCGTCAGGTAAAAGCCGGGGAACATTCACGTCCGAATATGTTTTGCAAGCCTATGTATTCGGTGATGCTTCCAATAACGATATGATGCTGGTTATTCGTGACGGCAAAACTCAACTGGAAGGTTCGGGATGGATCAAACTGAATTGGAGAGGATGGAAATTGATAACATGGGATATGTCCGATGGTAAATCTACGGGATGGATCAATGGAGACGGAAACCTGGACGGAACAGGTTTTTATTTCGACTGTATCTTGTTACAATCCGCGCCGGATTGTGCCGTGAAAGGAACCGTCTATTTTGATGATCTTTGTGTCCGTAAGCTGGAAACCTCCGGAGTCGACCAGGCGTTCACTTCAGACGATGCTATCCGGGTGTATCTCACCCCGACAGTAAATGAACTGAATATAGAAGCTGGTGAGATAATTAATGATGTGGCTGTATATTCTTTGTCCGGAAGTTTGGTAAAACATATTGTACCTTCTGAGAATAAAGTCCAGATGAATATGGACGGTCTTGCAAAAGGTGTATATATAGTAAAAGCTAAGACTACGGGTGCGCAACGTAGTGTCAAAGTGGTAGTAATGTAAATCTGATTTATAAAATTGTACGGGGTCGCTATTATAACGCGGCCCCGTTTTTTATGAAGGAATTTTAGGTTGTTATTTATCCGATGAGCTTATATCCTATGCCGCGCACGTTCACGATTCTGATGTTTTTGTCTTTTGCCAATTTATGGCGCAATTTCGTGATAAATACATGCAGACTACGTGTATTGAAAAAACTGTCGTCTCCCCACAATTCCAACAATATGGATTGAGTGTGTACTACTTGTTCCCGGTTTTCGCACAAATGGCGTAATATTTCCGATTCTCTGTGAGACAAATCGGACAGCACTCCCTGGTACGATAAAGTCTGTGCGATAGGATTGAACATGTATTGTCCCAGAGTGTAAAAATTTTTGCATTGTCTCTCTACGCGGGGTTTATTCACAAGAGCTTTGATTCTGACAATAAGTTCGGCAATGCCGAACGGTTTCTTAAGATAATCATTACAGCCCAATTCAAAACCGGTAACCACATCGTCGGTCTCGGATCGTGCGGATAAAAATAGGATGGGAGTGTTCCGGTCGGTTTCTCTTATCCGTTTTACCATTTCGAAGCCATCCATACGGGGCATCATAATGTCCGTTACAATGATATGGGGTCGTATTTCATGGAATTTGAGTAGTCCTTCATTTCCGTTATATGCAACTTCTATTTCAAATCCTTCCTGCACCAGGGTATCCAGGATGATACGTACCAGGTTTTTTTCATCCTCTACCAATAATATTCGGGTATTTTCCGGTATTTTTTTCATAATGTCCATTCGATTATAAATTTACTCCCTTTCCCGTATTCGCTTATTACCGTTATTTTTCCGTTATGTGTTTCTATCAGCCTTTTTATATAATAAAGCCCCAGTCCATAACCTTTTATATCGTGTATATTACCTGTCGGTACTCTGTAAAATTTATCGAAGATACGTTCCTGCTGTTCCTTTTTTATACCGTTGCCGTTGTCTATAACTTCAATGATAGTTTTCTTATTTTCTTTTTTGGCCGATATACTTATGTGAACGGAAGGGCCGGAATATTTCAATGAATTATCTATAAGGTTGCTTAGTATGTTGTAGAAGTGGATACGGTCGGCGTTTATTGAGAAACTGTCTGTTATGGCAAGGGTAAACTCTGTCGGTTTTTCCGTCTTTAGTCTATATTCCGAAATGAGCTGCCTGCATAAAGAGCGCAAGTTTATACTCTCTATTTTCAGGGAAATTTCTTTTTGTTCATCGCGTGACATGGAAAGTATTTGTTCTACCAGCCCCGAAAGGTGCTGTAGTTGCTCTTTTATGATGTACAGATAGTCTTTCCGTCTGCTTTCATTTTTTTCGGAAGAATAGTTCAGTAAAACATCATTGGCCGCATAAGCTACCGAGATGGGTGTTTTAAGTTCATGAGTCATATTATTGGTAAAGTCTCTTTTTATTTCTTCCAGCGTTTTTTGTTTTAATATGGTGCGCATTAAGTAAATATATGAAAATATGAGTAATGCCAGAATGATAAGTGAGGCTACAGCTATTCCCGACATTTGCCGGAGTATGATTTTATTCTGTGTTTCTGTGTGGGTGCGGAATGCATATTTATTGTCGATGTCGAATATGTAGTCGTAACTATCCGGTGTTTTCCCGGATATGACCGGTGCCATTTTTGATCGGATGAGGACGGAATCATTCTCAAGCGCAACGATCTCGGTATAATGAAGTGTTTTTATTTCGTAACGTTCAGTTAATTCTTTGCCGAGAATGGAGTCATACCGGTCGATGTGTATCGGCTCCATTTTATCTATAGGACCGTGCATTCCTTTTTGTATATAAAGTGCCATTTGTTCCAGAACCTCGCTGTCTTGCTCATACCATGAGTTATTGTTATTTTCGACTTGACTCGTGGTGGTGACTGTCGTGTCTTCGGTTATAACCTTGTGTTTGATTTGTACCGAGTCGTTTTCCGGCAGACCTACTGTTCCTTCGATGGTTCCGTGTTGCCTGGCAGAATCCGCATGTATGATAGCTATTCTTTGGAACAGTTCCCGGTGGTCGGCTGTACGCATAGCTTCGGTCATCTGGTTTTGGACATTGTTTTCCATACGGGAATATAGTGAGATTAACCAATATATCTGATATCCCGTAACAAATGCCAGTATCAGTGTGACGAATGTTGCGACTATTTTAAATGGCAATTTCATTCAAAGAGAGATGATGCGAATTGTTTTTCCAAAGATAAAATAATCTCTGAAAGATTATTCGTTTTGATAAGACTAAATAACTCTATTAAAGAAAACGGCTTACAATCCCTTAGATTGTAAGCCGTTTTTATGAATGATAAGGATTAGGTTTTACATGCGATCGGGAACTTCGATTCCTAAAAGTCCCATTCCGGTTTTTACCACTTTAGCTACATTGGCCGACAGCATCAGTCTGAAAGCTCTTAATGCTTCGTTTTCTTCGCGCAGGATTGAAAAATCGTGATAAAACTGATTGTATTCTTTTACGAGGTCATATACATAGTTTGCAATAAGTGCCGGACTGAATAACTTACCGGCTTCGGAAACTACCGAAGGAAATTCTGCCAGATTCTGGATCAAGGCTATTTCTTTTTCATTTGGAATGACAGATGAAGTATCTGTTTTTTCGAAATTTATCCCCGCCTCGGCTGCTTTGCGCAATACAGAGCAGATACGGGCGTGAGTGTATTGAATAAAAGGCCCGGTATTTCCGTTGAAATCGATAGATTCTTTAGGATTGAACGTCATATTTTTACGTGGATCAACCTTAAGTATAAAATATTTTAATGCTCCCAGTCCTACTATACGGGATATTGCTTCTGCTTCTTCCGGAGTACAATTATCCAGTTTGCCTAGTTCTGCAGATGTTTCGCGGGCCGTGTTTATCATTTCCTCCATCAGGTCGTCGGCGTCTACTACAGTTCCTTCACGCGATTTCATTTTGCCTTCGGGAAGTTCTACCATACCGTATGAAAAATGTACAAGGTCTTTTCCCCATTTGAAGCCTAACTTATTGAGAAGAATAGAGAGTACCTGGAAATGATAATTTTGTTCATTTCCTACGACATAAACCATTTTATCGATAGGATAATCAATGAACCGTAATTTAGCCGTACCGATATCCTGTGTCATGTAAACCGATGTGCCGTCGCTGCGGAGCAGGAGTTTATGATCCAGTCCTTCCTGAGTAAGATCGGCCCATACGGAACCGTCTTCTTTTTTGTACATAATTCCTTTTTCCAATCCTTCCAGGACTTTTTCTTTTCCCTCCAGGTATGTTTCGGACTCATAGTATATTTTGTCGAAATCTACACCTAAACGTTTGTAAGTCTCGTCGAATCCGGCATATACCCATTCGTTCATCATACGCCATACTTCGCGGACTTCTTTGTCCCCGGCTTCCCATTTACGTAACATCTCGCGTGCTTCGGTCATAAGGGAGGAGGCAGCTTCCGCTTCCTCTTTACTCATTCCTTTTCTTTGTAAGTCGGATAATTCTTGTTTGTAGTGTTTGTCAAATAAGACATAAAAATCTCCGATGAGGTGGTCTCCTTTTTTTCCGGAGGATTCGGGAGTTACTCCGTTGCCCCATTTTTGCCAAGCTAACATCGATTTACAGATATGGATTCCTCGGTCGTTTACAATATTAGTCTTAACTACTTTATAGCCATTTGCTTTTAATATTTCGGAGATGCTGAACCCTAGCAAATTATTGCGCACATGACCCAGGTGAAGGGGTTTATTCGTATTGGGGGAAGAGTATTCTACCATAACAAGCTGAGCATCGGGAGCCTGAGATTTGGTTCCGTATTCCACATCTTTGTCTATGGATTCCAGTTGCTGTATCCAGCATACCGGAGAGATAACCAAATTAAGGAAACCTTTTATAACATTGAAAGATGATATTTCCTGGTTATTTTTTACCAGATATTCACCTATTTCCTGAGCAGTCGCCTCGGGATTTTTATGCGATGCTTTCAAGAAAGGGAAAACTACGAGGGTAAGGTTTCCTGTAAATTCTTTTTTTGTTTTTTGTAATTGAATGGCCGTTGCATCGGGAGTAATATCGTATAAAGCTTTCAATGCATTCGAAACGGCATTTGTTATCTGTTGTTCGATCTTCATATTCGAAATCTTTTATTCTAAAATGTGCACAAAGATAGTAATTTAAGATGAAGAGACCTAACTTTTTCTATCATCCTGCAATGTATTTATTAAACCGTTTTAGGAGATTCTTCCGATATCTCTTTAATGATATGATCAAGTACAGCATCTTTTTTCAGATTCAGTTTTTTTCTTAGCCTGTAACGGGCTTTTAGTACACTTTCGTATGAAATGCCGAGGAATGCGGCAATATCGTTGTTTCCTTGATTTAATAAAATGAGCGCGCAAAGAATCTCTTCGCTTTTGGTAATGTTAGGATATTTGTGTAAAGAAGGGAAGAAATGCGGATAACGCAATGTGAAAATAGAACGAAATTCGGCTTCATCCGATGTGGTGGATAGCCGGACAGGGATTTCGTTTGTCTCTTGTCTGGAATTGACGTTTTCGAGTTTTTCTTCCAGTTCCGATTTTTGGGAGTTCAATAATTTTATGTGATTTATAAATGTCATGATGTCTTTCTCCTTATGTGTCAGTTTGCTTTCGGTCAGTTTGCGTTTGGTTATATTCAACTGATTTTTATAGAAAATAAAAAGTGATAAGAAGATTAATATGATGATAGTTAGAACCGATATTTGTATATGGTTTCTGTTTTTTTCAAGATCGTGTTTTAGCGCCAGGTTCTCTTTTTCTTTTGCCAGTGTTTCGTATTTGACTTTGAACTTGGCGATTTCGGAATTTAAGATACGCTTGGTGTATAAACGTTCGGTCTGGTGATATTTTTCATAATAACTAACGGATTCGGATGCATGGTGGATATTGGCATATGAGCGGGCCAGTAACAGGTACATATCCTTGAGTGCCCATACTTTATTCTTTTTTTCATAATCTTTTACTATAAGTTCCAGTCTGTTTATACATATATTGTAATTGCCTAGTTCGTATTGTAATTTCGCTAATATCAGATTGTTGCCCGGATTCAAATCATTTTCATCGAGTGATAATTGTATATTCTTTAATTCATCTGTTCTTCCGGTTTTATAATATAAATATCCCAGATATAAGTTATATACTTTTTGGAGATAGTTTAATGTTTGATCATCCTTTTTTTTAAGATTAAGATATGGTGTTATTATATTCAGATAGAATTTTAATGAATCGGTATTATCGTTCTGTACCGATAAAAATAGTTTGGAGAAAAGAGATTGTTGAATGACAAAATTATTTTTGCTTTTCATAGCATACTCGCGCGCTTTCTGGTTATGCCTCATGGCTTCCTCAATCATTCCCCAGTCATAGTAAAAGTCGGAAAAAGATATTTCGGTCATTGCCAATCTGTAATCGTCTGTCGTTATATCTTTGGTATTCGATAATTCCTGATATAATTCGAGCGTTTTATCAAATTCTCCTATACTTTGATATAGTTGTGTTAATATGGTAAGTGTATAAGTAAGGCCGCTGTATGACATTTTTCTGCCTGCGTCCGCCGCTTTTTCCAAATGTTCTATCGCTTTGTTGATGCTGTCGGCTACTATGTATATCGTTCCGGCATAGGAATAGTCCCGGAACCGTGTTTCGTAAGAGCTGTCTGCAGGCATTTCAAAGGCTTTGTCAAATAATTTGAACGAATGTTTCAGATCCTCGTTACATCCGTATAGATAAGCAGCATAAATAATAATATCTCTTTTTAACGGTTTTGTGAGCCAGGTAAGGGAATCTTGCAATGTAATGAAGTAATCTGCACCTTCTTTGCTGTTCATATTTCCGGTAAGATAACAATTGGTAATTTGTAACAGGGCATCTTTTCCATTTTTGCTTATGACACTGGAATCCTGTGATGACACGGGATTTATATTCAGTATTTGTTTATATAGTTGTATGGCTTTACCGTTTTGTTTCAAAGATTGAAAGCAACGCGCTTTGAGATATAAAGTCCGCGCCAGTTTATCGGGATATTGTTTTAAATTATATTTTTTTTCGAGCTGGCCGATATGTTCGATGGTAGTTTCATATTTTTCTGCATTGAAAAAAGCGGTTATGTAATATAATTTGGCAAGTAGGACTGTTTCTTCCTCCGGAGCTATTTTTTCAAGTTGTTTGGCTATAATCCGTAGAGAATCGGTATTGTGATTATACACAAGACTATCGCAAATTTCTTGAAAATATTTAATGCTTTTATCTATTTCGGACGATGATGGCTGTTTATATTTTTGACAATTACAAAACAGAAGGATAAAAAGAGATATGATAAAAAAGGATGTTACAGATGGTTTCATGATAATTTTTTTCCGGGGATAAAATTAGATATTCTCTTGTAAATAATGGCAATAATTAAACCCAAGAGAATCTTGTCCATTGTTTGTCCATATCTTTTTTTCGGCGTATATCCATTGAACAGTTAATTTTACAGGAAATTTTTTGATATAAAAGATTGGTGTTGTTAATCAGGTGTAAAATTCCTACTTGATAGGAAAATAAATATTACTAAAAAAACGTAAGGTCCGCGGACCTTACGTTTTTTTATTTCAATAAGCGCTTAAATCTCTTATTTTACTTTTTCAGCTAATTCAGCGCCCGCTTTAAATTTAACTACTTTCTTCGCAGGGATAACGATTTTAGCTTTAGTGGCAGGATTGATACCAGTTCTTTCTCCTTTTTCTGCAACGGCAAATGTACCGAAACCAATAAGGGCAACTTTGTCACCTTTTTCTAAAGAAGTAGATACTGTATCTACAAAAGCTTCTAAAGCTTTTTTTGCATCAACTTTGCTCAAACCTGCTTGTTCAGCGATGGCGTTGATTAATTCTGTTTTGTTCATAATGCTTATATATTAAAGATTAATAGAATGACGTCGCTACTACCTAAAGACGTAACTACGCAAATATATGGATTAAAATATAATATACAAAGGATAGGAATAAAAAAATAAAATTATATCAGTAAAATTATAATATTGAATGGTTTTGTCGGTATGTAAGAGGAATTTTCATTAATTTTGCCCTTTTACAGAACAAACTTTAAGTATATTTTTTTATCAGTTGGGTTACCAATATAAGTTTAATGTATTATAAGGACATATATGATGCAAAATAGATCTTTTTTCGGGTCATTACCTCCAATAACCAAGAACCTGATTATAATTAATTTTTTGTTGTGGTTTGCTACGATAACACTCCCGAGGGTAGGCGTTGATCTGGTAGATCTTCTGGGATTGCATTATTTTCAGTCTTCTAAGTTCAATGCGGTGCAGTTGGTCACTTATATGTTTATGCATGACCCTAATTCCATTTCCCATGTGTTTTTCAATATGTTCTCTGTGTTTATGTTCGGGCGTACGCTGGAGGCTGCATGGGGCAGTAAACGTTTTTTATTCTACTATATTACGACCGGTATTGGTGCTGGTTTGGTACAGGAAGTTTTTTGGTATGTATTGCTGCATGACCAGATTGCGATGGTTGCTGCAAATATAGGATGGGAGGCTACGCAATTACAGCTTAATCAATTGGTGACGATAGGTGCATCGGGTGCCGTATTTGGCATTTTGCTGGCGTTCGGGATGTTGTTTCCCAATATTCCTTTATACCTTATGTTTATTCCCGTTCCCATAAAAGCAAAATATTTTGTTATCGGTTACGGTCTTATTGAATTATTTTTCGGGATTTCGGGAATTCAAAGCAGTGTAGCCCATTTTGCACATTTGGGCGGTATGCTTTTTGGCTTGTTCCTGATATTATATTGGAAGAAAAAAGGAATTGGTAATAATGGAAGATTTTTTTAACAAGCTCAGGTTACGATATAAACAAGGTTCTGTTTTGCTGAAACTTATTTATATTAATGTCGCCGTATTTATTATTATACGGCTGCTTGCTGTTTTTTTGACGTTATTTAATTTGGATACGCTTAATTTCTTGAGTTATGTGGAAGTTCCTTCTTCGCTATCGGTATTATTGATTCGTCCGTGGACCCTCATCACCTATATGTTCGTCCATTATGAAATATTGCATATCCTGTTCAATATGTTGTGGCTCTATTGGTTCGGAGTAATTTTTCTCCAATATTTCGGTGAGAAACAAATGGGCGGTTTATATATTCTGGGCGGTTTAGCGGGTGCCGTATTCTATATTATTTCATACAATGTTTTTCCTTATTTTTCGGGACATCAAGGAATGATGTGCGGAGCTTCGGCTTCGGTAATAGCTATAGTCGTTGCTACGGCTATGCGTGTTCCTGATTATAAGGTAAATCTGTTATTTTTGGGAGCAATATCATTGAAATATATAGCAATTGTAACTATTCTGATCGATTTGCTAAGCGTTACTTCTGGGAATGGCGGCGGTCATATTGCCCATTTAGGAGGAGCTTGTTTGGGAGTTTTGTTTATGTACAGGTGGAAAAATGGTAAAGATATTACACGTCCGGTTAATAGAATAATTGATTATTTGGCAACAGTTTTCAAGCCTGGAACTAAAATAAAAATTAAACATAAAAAAAACCGGCGTCCGGAAACCGATATGGAATACAGGGAGCGGAAGAATAGGGAGAATAACGAAATAGATGCCATTCTGGACAAAATAAAGAAATCGGGATATAATGCTCTTTCCAGCGATGAAAAGAAGCGGCTGTTCGACGCAGGAAAAAAATAGAAATGAGAATTATCAGAAAAACCTTAACCGGTATAATGCTTTTTGCTAATATCGTATGTGCAGCTTTGCTCATACTGGCTGCCTATAATTATCTTATCTCACCGGCCAAGCTTAATTATATAGCTTGTATGGGACTGGGATTCCCCGTCTTTTTAATTATAAATGTTGCTTTTTTGTTGTTCTGGATACTGTTTAACTGGAAAATGATCTTTTTACCTCTGGTTACATTTATTGTTTGCTGGGGAAGTATATATAGTTATATACCCATGCATATCGGGCATGACATGACAGAAACGCCCGATACGTTCTCACTGCTTACTTATAATGTTTATCATTGGGTGAATAATAAATGTGATACTGTAGTGAGCCCGAATGAAACCGTTCAGTATATTCTTGATAGTAATGCCGATATTGTGTGCTTGCAAGAAGGGGGAGATATAAAAAAAGAAGGTTTGAAACAAGGGGTCACCGAAGAGCAAATAGAGGAAATGAATAAAAAATATCCTTTTTTCGAAGGAGACGGGGAAGCATGTTATTCTCGTTTTCCTATTCTTTCTTACGAACGGCTGAATATGAGCATATCGAGTTTTTTGAGCCGCTTTGTTTTGGATGTGCACGGGAAGAAACTGAATCTATTTGTCGTGCATCTTGAATCTATCGGCTTGACCCGTACCGATAAGGAATTATACAAGGATATTACAGAGAATCCTAATGCAAATATGTTGGATGAAGTACACCGGAATATTCTTTCCAAGCTGAACAAAGCATTCGTTGCGCGTTCTATTCAGGCAGATACTTTAGCTGAGATATTAAGCCATACCGAAGGTGATATTATTCTGTGCGGAGACTTTAATGACACAGCTCAATCTTATGCCTATCACACCATACGGGGAGATATGCGCGACGCTTATATCGAGAATGGCTTTGGTCCTGGCATCAGTTATAACTCCAATAGATTCTGGTTCCGCATCGACCATATCCTTTATAGCGGTGATTTATTGTCGACAGGAGTCAAATTAGGCAACTTAAAAAGTTCGGACCATTATCCGATTATGTCTTATTTTGTGCAAACCAATTAGAAATATATAAATAATGAGAGTATGAAAAAATTAGTAATCACATCTTTTGCTTTAATTATGATGATGTCTTGTACTAAACAGGAAAAAACGAATCCTTTCTTCTCCGATTATGATACACCGTTCGGTGTTCCACCTTTCGAACAGATCGATACGACGCATTACATGCCGGCTTTTGAAGAAGGTATTAAGCAACATGACGCTGAAATAGCTGCTATTATTGCTAATCAGGAAACCCCGAATTTTAAAAATACCATAGAGGCTTTTGATTTTAGCGGGGAGCTTCTGAAAAAAGTGAGTCTTGTATTTTTTAGCTTGACCGAGGCTGAAACAAATGACGGGTTGCAACGTATTGCCAAAGCCGTTTCCCCTTTGCTTTCGGAACACTCCGATAATGTTTCGCTGAATGATTCGTTGTTTGCCCGTATTAAGACCGTATATGATAACCGGGAAAAAGAGAATCTTACTGCCGAGCAACTCAAAGTTTTGGAAGAATATTATAAAGATTTCGTGCGTTCCGGAGCTTTGCTTTCTGCTGCTGATAAAGAACAATTACGGGAGATAAATACGGAACTGGCTAAACTTTCGATCGAGTATGGAGATAATGTCCTGACCGAAACAAATGCATTTGAACTTGTTATCGATAAAAAAGAAGATTTGGCGGGATTACCAGAGGGGGTAATTGCTGCTGCCGCAGCGGAAGCCAAATCACGAAATAAAGAAGGATGGATATTTACTTTAGATGCTCCCAGCCGGATTCCTTTCCTTCAATATTCGGATAATCGTGATTTACGCGAAAAAATATATAAAGGTTATATTAACAGAAGCGATAACGATAATAAGAATGATAATAAAGCTATCGTATCGAAAATGGTTAACCTCCGGTTGAAAAAGGCCAATTTAATGGGATATAAAACATTTGCCGATTTTGCGTTGGACGACAGGATGGCAAAAACGGATGAAAATGTAAATAATTTGGTTAATCGTGTCTGGTCCTATGCAATACCCCGGGCTAAGGAGGAAGCAGCCGATATGCAGGAGATGATTGATGCCGAAGGAGGAAATTTCAAACTGGCTCCGTGGGATTGGTGGTATTATGCCGAAAAAGTACGAAAAGCAAAATATGATCTTAATGAGGATGAACTGAAACCGTATTTTAGTCTGGATAATGTACGCGAAGGTGCGTTTATGGTAGCAAATAAATTGTATGGTATTACATTTACCGAGCTGAAGAACATGCCTGTGTATCATCCCGATGTAAAAGTATTTGAAGTTAAAGATGAAAATGGCAAGCATCTGGCGGTATTTTATGCCGATTATTTTCCGCGTGCCGGAAAACGTGCCGGAGCATGGATGAGCAATTTCAGGGAATCTTATGTTAAGGACGGTAAGGAAATTCGTCCTGTGATTTATAATGTATGTAATTTTACCAAGCCAGCAGGAGATGTTCCTTCTTTATTGACGATTGATGAGGTTCAGACTCTTTTTCACGAGTTTGGTCATGCTTTGCATGGTATGTTGACTAAATGTAATTATCTCAGGGTAAGCGGTACAAGTGTAGCGCGCGATTTTGTGGAGTTGCCTTCTCAGATCAATGAACATTGGGCTACTGCGCCGGAAGTGTTGAAAATGTATGCAAAACATTATCAGACTGGTGAGATTATTCCTGATAGTTTGATAGCCAAAATGGAAAATGCATCTAAATTTAATCAGGGATTTGCTACTACAGAGTTTTTGGCAGCCGGCATATTGGATATGCGCTGGCACGAAATCTCAGAACCTCAGGAATTCGATGTGAGAGCTTTCGAAAGAAATGTGGCTAAAGAAATAGGTTTGATAGATGAAATAACCTTCCGTTACAGAAGTACTTATTTTTCCCATATATTTACAAATGATTATTGTGCCGGATATTATAGTTATGTATGGGCGGAAGTACTTGATGCCGATGCCTTCGATGCTTTTAAAGAACACGGAATTTTCGATCCGGCTACTGCAAAGTCTTTCCGTGAAAATATATTGGAAAAAGGAGGTAGTGAGGATCCTATGGCTCTATATAAGAAATTCAGGGGTGCCGATCCGAATCCCGAATCTTTACTTCATAACAGGGGCTTGAAATAAAACCTCGTTTATATAATATATAAAAAGGATGTGATATTTTCACATCCTTTTTTTTATTTATGACGGGTTTTAACCTTAAATTTGTTCTGAGAAAAATGATATCGGTATGAAACGTGTAATAGTAATTTTATTTTTAAGTATAATATTTAATGGTATTCAAGCTCATAATCCCGATGAAGCAATCATACGGGAAGTAAATAGCTGGAATGGACGCGGCGTGCGTGCATTCAGTTCTTTTTTTTCCACGACAGGAGAAGTTTTTGCTTTAGCCGTACCTACAGGAATGGTTGTTTATGCGTTATGCGATGATAATGAAGAGTTGTTCGATAAGAGCATATCGGTAGTTACGGGAATGGCGGCGACGATTATTCTATCTTATGGCTTAAAGTATGTCATAGACCGCAAACGTCCTTATAATGAGCTTCCTTATATAATAAAGCGTGATTCTCCGGGATCTCCGTCTTTTCCTTCGACACATGCGGCAATGGCGTTCTCATTAGCTACTTCTTTGAGCCTGGAATATCCCCGGTGGTATGTAATCGCTCCTACGATGATATGGGCTTCGTGCGTTGGCTTTTCCCGTATACACCAAGGTGTTCATTATCCTTCGGATGTATTGGGAGGCATGGTTTTGGGAGCCGGTACGGCTTGCCTGACTTATTATCTAAATAAAAGCTGGAACAAAAAAAAGGCGAAATCGAAAGTTTCGCCTTTGGTGGAATTTGCTTATCAATAAATAGGTTTTATCTTTTTGTTCCTGTTGAGAGAAGTTGTTCGTACTGTTTATCGTTATTGATTATTTCCAAAGCTTTGAGATAGGAGTCGTTGTATCGGTTCATAACTTGAAAATAAGCAGCCATGTCATATAAATCACGTGCGATCAGCGCTTTTGTCTGTTGAAGTATGATCGGTTTTGATTTTTCAAATTCTTCTTCTTTATAGGTTATTTTTTCTTCTTCGGCCATTTTTAATAAATCTTCCAATGCCTTTTCTTCTACTTCGAAATTAGTTAGGAAAAGCTCCCTTTCCGGATAGGTGTGCATGAGTTGTTTCCTGTTTCTATCCAGATAAGCAATAGCAAATTGGTTAAGAACTCCTTTTGCTACCAGATCACGGTGATAATCGGTATATTTTGTCGTATCAAGCGGGATAAAATAATCCGGCATAATCCCTCCTCCGCCATAAACGACGCGACTGTTCTTCAAAGTCCTGTATTGAAGCGAGTCGGGAAAATGAATGCTGTCTGCGCTGCTGAGTTCCCCCCGGTTAAAACGGTTGATAAGATCCATTTGGTACTCTTTCGTATCATTATAAGGTTTCTGGATGGAACGTCCCGAAGGGGTATAGTAACGGGATGTAGTCAGCCTTATCATAGAGCCGTCGGGGAAAGGAATAGGACGTTGTACCAGTCCTTTGCCAAACGTTCGACGTCCGATGATAATACCTCTATCCCAGTCTTGTATGGCTCCCGAAACAATTTCGCTGGCCGATGCCGAACTTTCATCTACCATGACGATCAGTTTTCCTTTCTGGAATATGCCGTTCTTTGTTGCGTGAGATTCCTCTCTGGGTGTTTTGCGTCCTTGTGTATAAACGATCATTTCTCCGTTTTTTAGCAGTTCGTCTGCAATGTCTATGGCACTATTCAGGAAACCGCCGCCGTTACCTTGCAAATCAATAATCAGGTTTTTCATACCTTTTTTTTGTAATTCCTGCAAAGCTTCGTTGAATTCTTCTCCGGTGGTTGCTGCGAACCGGCTGATGCGTATATATCCGGTCTTATTATCGGCCATATATGATGCGTCTATACTATAGATGGGTATATTGTCCCGTACTACCTTGAAAACAATAGGTGAAGGCGCACTTTTACGCAAGACCTTAAGTTTTACGGTAGTTCCCCTGGGCCCTTTTAGCCGTTTCATAATATCGCTGTTTTTCATCTTTACACCGGCAATAACAGTATCGTTTGCCTCGATGATACGGTCTCCTGCCAGTATGCCTACACGCTCCGAAGGCCCTCCGGCGATCGTTTGTATGACATACACCGTATCTTTGTTCATGTTGAATTGTATGCCTATACCACTGAAATTGCCTTGCAACGGTTCGGTCATTTCTTTTGTTTCTTCGGCTGTGGTATAAGTAGAGTGGGGATCCAGTTCTTCGAGCATGCTCCGTATAGCTGTTTCTACTAATTTGGTTTCGTTTACCGTATCTACATACATGTTGGTAATTACCCAATCGGCCAGGCTAAGTTTTCTCATGCCTGAAGATTGTTGCTGAGAGAAACCTGGGTTACAGATTATACAAGAGAGGATTATTGCAAAAAATACCTTTTTCATAATTTTATTGTTTATTCGAGAATGAGACCTTCGGGAATAAAATCTTTTACACTGTGGCCGTATCTCAGCAGTTCACGTACAATAGTAGAACTTACGTGTGTGAGTTCCGGTTCGGTAAACAGAATAATGGTTTCTACTCCCGAAAGTTTACGGTTTACATCGGCTATCGTCTTTTCATATTCGAAATCGTTAACCGAACGTATTCCTCTTATGATAAAATCAGCTCCGTGTTCACGAGCTGCGTCTATGGTCAGCTTGTTGTACGATATGATTTTTATGCGGGAATCATTTTTAAAAAACGAACGCAGCATTTCAAGTCTTTGTTCCTCGGTGAAATAAGTACGTTTCGCATCATTTACACCTATGGCGATAATGATTTCATCCAGTATGTTCAATCCACGTTTTACGATAGACATGTGTCCTGTCGTAAACGGGTCGAATGTTCCCGGGAATAATGCAATGCGTTTAGGCGATGTCTGTGTCATCTTCTACAACAAGATTTTGAATAATAAAGTTTTGGCGTTCCATAGTGTTTTTTCCCATATAGAATTCCAGTAATTCTTTTACCAGGTCTTCTTTTTTCAGCGAAACCTGATCGAGCCGCATATCGGGGCCGATGAAATGTTTAAATTCATCCGGAGATATTTCTCCTAAACCTTTAAACCGGGTTATTTCAGCATTTTTTCCTAATTCATTTATTGCAGCTATGCGTTCTTCTTCATTATAGCAGTAGAATGTTTTCCTTTTGGCTGTATTCCGTACTCTGAAAAGAGGTGTCTGAAGGATATAAACATGACCTTTTTTGATGAGATCGGGGAAGAATTGAAGCAGGAAAGTAATCATCAACAAGCGGATGTGCATACCGTCCACATCAGCGTCGGTCGCTATGATGACTTTGTTGTATCTTAAACCGTCTATTCCCTCTTCTATATTCAATGCGGCTTGTAGCAAATTGAATTCTTCGTTTTCATAGACAACCTTCTGAGTGAGGCCATAAGAGTTCAGGGGCTTTCCGCGCAAACTGAATACTGCTTGAGTCTCTACGTCGCGGATCTTTGTTATGGAACCGGTTGCAGAGTCTCCCTCTGTTATGAAAATACTGCTAAGTTCCCGTTTTTCGCCTTTCGTATCATTATAATGAATGCGGCAATCCCGTAATTTTTTATTATGAAGATTTGCTTTTTTCGATCTTTCTCTTGCCAGTTTGGTAACTCCGGCTATGGCTTTCCTTTCCTTTTCTGATTCCAGTATCTTTTTGAGCATTGTTTCGGAAACCTCATTGTTTTTATGCAGGAAGTTATCCAGCTCTTTCTTCAGGAAATCGCCTATAAATTTACTCACAGAAGGACCGTCCGGTCCCATATCCTTGGAACCCAGTTTCGTTTTGGTCTGAGATTCGAAAACAGGTTCTTCCACCTTGATACTTACCGCCGCAACCATACCGTTGCGTATATCGGCATAATCGAAGTTTTTATTATAGTATTCTTTGATGGTTCGAGAAACTGATTCTCTGAATGCGGATAAATGCGTTCCTCCCTGTGTCGTATGCTGGCCATTGACGAAAGAATAATATTCTTCGCCGTATTGGTTGCTATGTGTAATGACTACTTCTATATCTTCTCCCTTGAGGTGTATGATAGGATACAGGCTCTCAGTGGTCATATTCTCATTCAGCAAGTCCAGCAGTCCGTTACGGGAAAAGAACTTTTTACCGTTGAATATTATCGTAAGTCCTGAGTTCAGAAATACATAATTTTTTAACAGGGGTTCGATAAATTCTTCCCGGTAGTGATATCCTTTAAATATGTCTTTATCCGGAATAAAATGAACGTAAGTTCCGTTGGGTTCTTCGGTAGGAAGAATCTCTGATTCGGAAATTACGTCACCATGTGCATATTCTATTGTCTTGCAGAAACCGTCACGGGTAGCTCTTATGATAAAAGTCGTGGAAAGTGCGTTTACGGCTTTAATGCCGACACCGTTAAGTCCTACCGATTTTTTAAAGGCTTTGGAGTCATATTTAGCTCCGGTATTCATTTTGGAAGAAACGTCTTTGACCTTGTCCAGTGGTATACCTCTTCCGTAATCTCGTACAGTTACTTCTTCGTTTACGATATCAACGACGATTTGTTTACCGAATCCCATCATATATTCATCTATGGCGTTATCCAGTACTTCTTTTAACAGAACATAGATTCCGTCGTCAGAATGAGCTCCGTCTCCTAGTTTTCCAATATACATACCGGGACGACGGCGAATGTGTTCTTTCCAGTCTAAGGTACGGATCGTATCGGAGCCGTATCCCTGATCGGATATAATATCTGTTGTATTATCCATGAATTTCTTTCAGTTTAAACCTCACAAAGATAGCGTTTTTGCAGTAATGATGAAAGTATTATCCGGTGAAAAAACCTCTTTATTCGTTAATACAAGAACGGCCTTTTGTCTCATAATGAGGTAGAAGGCCGTCCTGTTACTCATGTGCTTTTTAAAGGAACTGTTGCAGATGCCACTGTTCTTATCCTGTTGTTCTTATCGTTTATTATTCTTTTCAATCAAAGCAAAATCCAGTTGTTTCTTTTCCAGGTTGGCCCGGGCTATTTGTATGCGAATCGGGTCTCCAAGCCGATAGTTGCGTTTTTTATGACGTCCTGTGAGGCAATAATTTTTTTCATCGAATTCGTAATAGTCGTCTTCAAGATCGCGGATAGGGACTAAGCCTTCACATTTATTCTCATTGATTTCAACGTAGAGTCCCCATTCTGTAACTCCTGAAATAACACCATCGAATTCTTCCCCTAAGTGTGCGCTCATAAATTCTACCTGTTTGTATTTGATGGATGCTCTTTCCGCATTAGCTGCTACTTGCTCCATGTTTGATGAATGTTCGCATTGTTCTTCTAATTTTGCAGTATTGACACTGCGTCCTCCGGAAAGATATTTTTCTAACAAACGGTGTACCATCATGTCGGGGTATCGTCGTATAGGAGATGTAAAATGGGTGTAATAGTCGAAGGCAAGCCCGTAATGGCCGACATTTACCGTCGTATATACGGCTTTTGCCATTGTGCGGATAGTAATGGTTTCGATAAGATTTTCTTCCGGCCGTCCTTTAACTTGTCCTAATAGAGAATTGAGAGAACGCGATACTTCTTTTTTATTTCCTTCTGTTTTTAATTTGTAACCGAACCGTTGTATAAAAGTAGATAGTGTGGACATTTTTTCGGGATCGGGCAAGTCATGTACGCGATAGACGAATGTTTTTGCCTTTTTATTTTTTGGCGTTTTGCCGATAAATTCGGCGACTGTCCGGTTCGCCAGGAGCATGAATTCTTCTATCAGTTTGTTTGCCTCTTTAGAGATTTTGAAATAGACTCCCAGAGGCTTTCCGTTCCCGTCAATTTCAAATTTTACTTCATGGCGGTCGAAATTGATGGAGCCGTTGGCAAAACGTTTTTTACGTAATTTCTCCGCCAGATTGTTCAAGGTCAATATTTCATCCTTGTATTCACCTTCACCGGTTTCGATGATTTGTTGTGCATCTTCGTAAGCAAAACGTTTATCGGATAAAATAACGGTACGGGTTATACGGGAATTTATGACATCGGCGTTTTCATTCAATTCGAAAATGCAGGAGAAACATAGTTTCTCTTCATTCGGACGTAAGGAACATATCCCGTTACATAATTTTTCAGGTAACATCGGAACTACTCTGTCGACCAAATATACCGATGTAGCTCTTTTTTCTGCTTCTTTATCAATAACACTTCCCGGTTTTACATAGTAGGTAACATCGGCGATGTGCACTCCTATTTCCCAATTTCCGTTAGACAGGGCACGTATAGAGAGGGCATCGTCAAAATCTTTTGCATCTTTCGGGTCGATAGTGAAAGTTGTGACACCTCTGAAGTCTTCTCGTTTTTTAAGTTCTTCAGGGTCTATTTTATCTTCTATCTTATCTGCCGCTTTTTCTACCGATTGAGGATAAATATAGGGGAGTCCGAATTCAGCCAGAATAGCGTGTATCTCCGTATTATTTTCACCGGCAACGCCTAATATATCGACTACTTCTCCATAAGGATTTTTTGCTCTTTCGGGCCAGTCGGTTATGCGTACTATAGCTTTATCTCCTGTTTTTCCTCCTTTTAGCCTGTCTTTGGGGATGAATATGTCGTTAGCCAGGATTTTAGTATCGGTTAATAGGAATGCAAAGTGTTTTTGCACTTCCAGAGTTCCTATGAAAGTCTGCTCTGCTTTTTCGAGTATCTCTTTTACTTCGCCTTCGGTATCTTTATTTTTTCGTTTGGCGTAAACATAAATAGCCACTTTATCGCCGTTCATTGCCCTCATGGAGTTACGTTCGGCAATGAAAATAGATTCACCTTCTTCGGTGACGACATGATTCTTGCCGTTGCTGCGTCTTTCGAATCTGCCGCTCACGATTGTTCCCCGGTTATTTGATTTATATTTTCCCGGAACGATTTCTACTAGAAAATCATCTGCTGCCAGGTTTTCAAGTATCTGGAATACTAATTGTTTTTGTGGTTGAGTACTTGCTCCGACGCCATGAGCGATTTGTTTATAGTTAAAGGATCGTTTACGGTCCTGATTGAAAAAAGCGATGATTCTTTGAACGAATTCATCTTTTTTTATTCTTTTTTCTTTGTTTTCTTTTTCTTTTTTAGCCATATAGTGTTCATTAATATGGATGAGCTATACCATTAAAAATGGTGTATATATACAAAGTAAATGATATTTTATTAATATCGTTTCATACGAATGAATAAAAATAGCAAAGCGCGGCTCTTCATCGGAGGCCGCGCTTTACGCTATTAATAATTTAGTTTAAGCATCGATGTTTGCGTAAACAGCGTTCGATTCAATAAAATCGCGTCGTGGAGCAACATCCTCTCCCATGAGCATTGAGAATATGCGGTCGGCCTCAGCCGCATTGTCAATGTGCACCTGTTTTAACATACGGTTTTCAGGATCCATTGTAGTTTCCCATAACTGATGGGGGTTCATTTCTCCTAAACCTTTATAACGTTGTATATCTATTTTCTTTTCGTCCCCATCGGCATATTTCATGATAAATTGTTGCCGTTGCTGTTCGTTCCAGCAATATTCCGCTATTTTTCCTTTTTGTGCCTTACATAGGTATAAAGGGGGAGTTGCAATATACAGATATCCATTTTCAATCAGCGGACGCATACGGCGAAAGAAGAATGTCATAAGCAGGGTTGCTATATGGCTTCCGTCTACGTCGGCATCGGTCATGATTATGATTTTATGATAACGTAGTTTTTCTATATTCGTTTCTTTCGAGTCATCTTCGGTTCCTATAGTTACTCCCAGAGCCTTAAAAATATTACTGATTTCCTGGCTTTCGAAAACTTTATGATCCATGGCTTTCTCTACATTCAGGATTTTACCGCGCAGGGGAAGAATCGCCTGGAACGTACGGTCCCGCCCTTGCTTTGCAGAACCTCCGGCGGAGTCACCCTCGACCAGGAATATTTCGCATTCTTCGGGTTTGCGTGATGAACAGTCGGCTAATTTCCCGGGAAGACCTCCTAATGACATGGGAGTCTTTCGCTGTACCATTTCACGCGCACGACGGGCTGCATGACGGGCTGTAGCGGCAACGATCACTTTTTCTACGATGGTCTTGGCCTGTTTGGGGTTTTCTTCCAGATAATTGCGCAAAGCTTCACTCACCGCAATATCTACGGCTCCGATTACTTCATTATTTCCGAGTTTTGTTTTTGTCTGGCCTTCGAACTGAGGTTCCATGACTTTTACGGAGATTACGGCTGTAAGTCCTTCCCGGAAGTCATCGCTGCTAATTTCAACTTTGACTTTTTCAAGCATTTTCGAATCTTCGGCATATTTCTTTAACGTACGGGTAAGTCCTCTACGAAATCCGGCAAGATGCGTACCTCCTTCTATCGTATTGATATTGTTTACGTAGGAAAATACATTTTCATTATAAGTTGTATTGTAAGTCATGGCGACTTCCACAGGTACGCCTTGACGTTCGGTCGAAATATGAATTACGTCGTTAATGAGAGATTCTTTTGACGAATCTATATACCGGACGAATTCTTTCAATCCTTCCTTGGAATAGAACGTTTCGCCTTTGAACTCTCCGTTTTCTTTTTGGACTCTCTTATCAGTCAGTGCCAATGAAATGCCCGCATTTAAGAATGCCAGGTCGCGTAGGCGTGAAGCTAATATTTCATATTGATATGCGGTTTCCAGAAAAATACTGTTGTCCGGTTTGAATGTAATAGTTGTTCCTGTCTGGTCGGTAGAACCTATAATCTCGACGTCATGTAAAGCTTTACCACAAGAAAACTCTTGCATATATATTTTGCCTTCCCGTCTGATCTCAGCGCGCAGGTAGGTCGATAATGCGTTTACGCATGACACACCTACGCCGTGGAGTCCTCCCGATACTTTATAAGAACCTTTGTCGAATTTACCACCGGCATGCAATACCGTTAATACTACTTCGAGGGCTGACTTATGTTCTTTCTCGTGCATATCTACGGGTATGCCCCGTCCGTTATCGATAACAGTAATGGAGTTGTCTTCATTTATGTAGACTTCAATATGTGTGGCATATCCTGCTAAAGCTTCGTCGATGGAATTATCCACTACTTCGTATACAAGATGATGCAGACCTTTTATTCCGGTATCGCCTATGTACATTGACGGGCGTTTTCTTACGGCTTCTAATCCTTCCAGTACCTGAATACTGTCCGCTGAATAATTTTTGTTTTCGAGTTCTTCCGACATTTTATTTTGAATGTGATTTATTAATGTTATTTCTGCGCAGTTTATATTGACAAAGCGCTTGTAAATCTTTGAAACAGCGTATAAAAAGTTGTTTCATAACGCAAACAAAGTTACGAAAAAAAGTTGAAATCAAGAAGTAAAATGAAGTTTTGTTTTGCAAGAAAAAGGAGGGAAATAATATATAAAAAAGCGTTGAATAAATAATTCAACGCCTGGTAGCCCATAGGAGAATCGAACTCCTCTTTCAAGAATGAAAATCTTGCGTCCTAACCGATAGACGAATGGGCCATCGTTATAATGAGCATATGCTATTGCATATTGCCAATAGGCCGTATTACAATTTATTTACGTGTAAAGCCAGCTTAGATTTCAGATTTGAGGCTTTGTTTTTGTGGATAACGTTCTTTTTAGCCAGTTTATCCAACATAGAACTTACTTTAACGTACATAGCAGCAGCATCCTCTTTTACAGTGGTAGCACGCAGTTTTCTAACGGCGTTTCTTGCTGTTTTCGCATAAAATCTGTTACGTAAGTTTCTAACCTGCGTTTCTCTGATCCTTTTTTCTGATGATTTGTGATTTGCCATCGCAATTATCTCCTTTAATTTTGTCAGTTATTTATTGTAGCCCATAGGAGAATCGAACTCCTCTTTCAAGAATGAAAATCTTGCGTCCTAACCGATAGACGAATGGGCCATTTGGGGCGAAAGATCTTACTGTGATTATAAGAGTGCTTTCTTGAAATGCGAGTGCAAATATAGAGGTGTTTTTTGAATTGACAAAATTTTTGATTGAAAAATATTATTTTTACCGTCGTTTTTGACTGTTATTTTATTCTTAATGCTTATTAAACACAGGTTTATATAACATTTCATTTTTTCATTTCCCCTAAATACGTTTCCAAAGCATGTGTCGAAATCATAAGTTCGCGTATAGATAAGAATAATGAAAGGATAAGACAAAGTAACGAGACGCCGAAAGTAATGACTGCTGTGATGCGCCAGTGTATATATAAGAACAGCATACAGATAACACTTGTCAATAAGCTGCTTATTCCTAATATTTGCATACTTCGGGTGAGGTATAATCTTCGGGTAAGATTGTCTATCTGTGTTGCGGTGACGATACTGGGATTTGTGTCATAATCTTTTTTCAGGGTACGTACTACCTGTGCATATGACAGGAACCGATTCGTATAGGCAAGCATGATAAGAGATACCGCCGAGAATAATAACGAGGGTGTGGTGAGGGTGAGTTCTTCCATTGTGTAATAATTTATTAATAATAAAAGGGGTAATATATCTATTTTGTTCTGTGGGAATGAAAAAAAGAATATAGGGTATTCCGTCATTCATCCGGAACGATTATTTTTGCAAGATAAATAAAAATGTGATGCTGGAAAAGACAAAAGGCGTAGTTTTGCATACATTCGCATATAACGATAAAATCTCTATTTCTCATGTTTATACCGAGAAATATGGGAAAATGTCCTATATGCTTCCACAGGCCCAGGGGAAAAAAGCAAGGGCATTACGTACCCTTTTTATGCCTTTTTCATTGTTGGACATGGATGTAGAGACGAAACCGGCACGAGAGATACAAAGGATACGTGAAGCGCGTATCTGGTTTTCATTACCTTCGATCCAGTCCGATCCTGTAAAGAATGCTGAAACTTTGTTCTTGACAGAATTATTGGTCCAGGTATTAAGAGAGCCGGAAGCAAATCCTTCTTTTTTTTCTTTTCTGGTTCGTTCGGTGCAGTTTTTCGATATGATAGAAGAAGGCAAGGCTAATTTCCATTTGTGTTTTCTTTTGCAATTAACCGGTTTTCTGGGTTTTAGCCCGAATACGGATGAATATGTTCCGGGATCAAGATTTGATATGCTTAACGGTGTATTTACTGATAGGTTACCGGATCATCCGTACTTGTTAGATGTGTCCGAATCGTTATCGTTCATGCAGCTAATGAGAATGGATTTTTCTAACTTTAAATATTTCCACTTTTCCCGGGAACAGCGCAGAAATATTCTGGAACGTATTTTGGTATATTATCGATTACATCACCCCGGTATGCCGGAATTGAAATCTCCGGAAATTTTAAAGGCTTTGTTTGACTAAACCTTTGAAGGGCTTTGCTGGTATGGATTTTTATTGTACTTTTGCGCATACATTTTGACGCCTCTGTAGTTCAATGGATAGAATCGCGGTTTCCTAAACCGTTGATCCGGGTTCGATTCCCGGCGGAGGTACTAACGGGTATTACCATCTCACATTCGGTAATATCCGTTTTTTAATTCATATAAGAGGGTATAAAAAAGGGAAACCGCATATGCGATTTCCCTTTTCGTATGTAAGTTTATATTTATTTTTTGCTGGTCGCTTCTTTTGAAGCTTTTCTCTCAATACTTCTTTTTTGTATAGAATATGCCAACGGGGTAGCAACATATAAAGTTGCACATGTCCCGATGATAACACCGAACAACATCGCAAATGTAAAGCTGCGGATCGTATCACCACCCAGGATAAATATACAGAGCAGTACGATTGCTGTCGTACTTGATGTATTAATAGTACGTGGTAATGTACTGTTCAACGCTTCATTAATTACCGAACCTCTGTCCCGTTTAGGATAAAGATGAGTAACTTCCCTGATACGGTCGAACACAACCACGGTATCATTTACAGAATAACCTATTACCGTAAGAATTGCTGCAATAAATGACTGGTCGATTTCCATTGAGAATGGCAAGATGCCGTAAAGCAGAGAGTAAAGTCCGATGATCATAAACGCGGTAAAGGCAACCGATGCCAGCGTTCCGATACTGAATGATATATCGCGGAAACGCAGCAGGATATATAATGCCATGGCGATCAATGAAAGTATTACCGCCCAGAATGCTCCGGTTTTTATATCGTCTGCAATACTCGGTCCCACTTTTTGAGTACTCATTATGTTTTCTGCTTTGAATTCATCCTGAGTTTTGTCTCCGATTTTACTCTTAAGTCCGTTATATAATTTAGTTTCAATTTCTTTGTCTATGTTTTCATCATTCTCAAGAATGCGGTAGTTGGTAGAAATACGGACTTGATTATCAGTTGTAATAGTAATGACCGATAATGAGCTGCCTTCGAAAGAAGGTTTTAACATATCGGCTATTTCAACAGTGTTTACCGGCTGATCGAAGCGTACGATATAGTTACGTCCTCCTGAGAAGTCGATACCTTGATTGAGACCTCTTATTCCCAATGAGATAGTGCTCACTAAAATCATGGCTAATACTATCCCGTAACCAATCTTGCGGAATCCCAAGAAATTAATGTGCGTATGGGCCAAGAAGTTTTTAGATAGAGCAGTAGTGAAGGTGACATTTTTAAACCAACCTTTGTTAGTGCCTGCTTCAAAAATAAGGCGTGTAATAAATACAGCCGTAAAGAAAGAAGACAAAATACCGATGATAAGTGTAGTTGCAAAACCTTTAATCGGGCCGGTTCCGTATATCAGCAGGATGAAGCCGGTGATAACGGAGGTCAGGTTTGAGTCGAAAATAGCTGAGAATGCATTTTTGTAACCGTCGGCAATTGATGATTTTAGATTTTTACCTAAACGAAGTTCTTCTTTGGATCGTTCGAAAATAAGCACATTGGCATCGACGGCCATGCCTAATGAAAGAACTAAACCGGCAATACCGGAAAGGGTAAGTACCGCTTGTAGCGATGCCAGTATCCCCATTGTGAAAAATAAGTTCAGGATTAATCCTAAATTGGCTATAATACCCGGAATTACACCGTACATACTTATCATATAAATCATCAACAAGATAAGAGCTACGGCAAAAGAGATGAGTCCGCTTTGGATAGCCTCTTGTCCCAATGACGGGCCAATAATATCTTCTTGAACTATACTAACGGCTGCGGCCATTTTACCCGATTTCAGTACATTAGCCAAGTCTTTCGCTTCTTCAGGAGAGAAACCTCCGGTGATTTGAGAACTACCGCCAGAAATCGCTGTATTAACATTCGGGAAAGAATAAACTTGGTTATCCAATACGATAGCGATAGATCTTCCTATGTTGTCTCTGGTAAGTTTTTCCCAGATTTTAGCACCTTCGGCATTCATGCTCATACTTACCACAGAACCTTGAAGCTTGTCAAAATCGTCCCGGGCATCGGTAATTACATCACCACCCAGTGGAGCTTTGCCGCCTTTGCTGGATTTTAAAGCGATCAACTGATAATAAGTATCTTTTTCGTCGATAGCTTTTACGGTCCAACGGAAAATAAGATCGCTAGGAAGTATTTCACGAACTTGTTTCATGCTGAGAAGACGGTTTATTTCCGCTGTATCGTTGCGGTGCGCTATACCGGCAACAGGACCTGCTTCGGAAACATGCTCGAAGTTGAGAAGAGAGAAAAGCGGATTTTGTTTTCTCATCAAGTCTTTGCTTTTTTGATCTGCGTTATCTGCCAGTTTATTTTTCAGATCGGCCATTGCTTTTGTCGTATCTGTATTGGCAGTTTCGGCAACGACTGTTTCTTCAACAGCAATTACAGCTGCTGTATCTGTCGCATTCGTTTCGCTACTTGCTTCTATAAGAGCCAGCGCGTTATTAGCAGCCTGGAGTTTATTGAAAATCTCGCCTAAACGGTAAGTTTCCCAGAATTCCAAGTTAGCACTTCCTTGTAGTAGTTTACGAACACGTTCAGGTTCCTTGATGCCGGGAAGTTCCACCAGAATACGTCCGTCTTTTTCAAGACGTTGTATATTAGGAGCAACTACACCGAAACGGTCGATACGTGTACGAAGTACATTATATGAATTGTCGATGGCACTGTTCAGTTCATTGCGTAATACATTGACTACCTCATCGTTACTTGAGTTAGGAGCAATTTTGTCTTTTAACTGATAAGTACTGAAAATAGCTGCGAGCTTAACGTTCGGATCAAGTTTTTTGTACTCGCTGAGGAATGAGCTGATAAAATCCTTATTGTCCGCCTGGTTTGCAACGGCAGCAGCAATTGCCTTGTTGAAGTTAACGTCCGGGTTATTATTTGAGAGAGACTTGAGTACGTCCGCTACAGATATCTGTAATGTTACGTTCATACCACCTTTGAGGTCAAGTCCCAGACCCACTTCCATTTCACGGCACTGTTGGTAGGTATAATACCACCAGTAAACTTTTTCGGTAGAGATAGAGTCGATGTATTGTTTATATTTCACGGGATCACCGTTTGCATATGCTTCTGCCTTTTTATTGTAATGTCTTGTGACCAATGAAAAGGAGAGATAGAACAAACAAACCAATGAAAGTAATACAGCAACGACTCTGATAAATCCTTTGTTCTGCATGTGATTAATTAGTTTATGATTTTATATTAATTGTTCTCAATAATTTTACGTATTTTTATCAAGGTGCAAATATATATTTTTTTTTCTTTCGATTAGCAATTATCCCCGATTTATTTGTTGTTTATTCAGTATTAATATACAGATGTGGCAGGTATATGGTGGATAATCGTACTTTTTTGTATCTTTACGGTTTCAAAATCTTATGGTAGAGTGAAATGAAAAATTTCAAAAGTTATTCCGGTTTTCGTGGTTTTGTATGGCTTTGGGTCGTTTTTGCGGCTTGGCTCATATCTTCTTGTGCCAATATAGCCCGTCCGGGGGGAGGACCTAAGGACGTCGATCCGCCTGTTTTTATCCGGAGTCTTCCCGAACCGAACGCCGTGAATGTTAACAAAAATAAGATTGAGATATATTTTGACGAGATTATTCAGGTAGAAAAACCATCGGAGAAGATAATTATTTCGCCTCCTCAAAGGGAAATGCCCGATATTAAAACGTCGTCCCGGAAAATAACGATAGAGTTAAAAGATTCGTTGTTGCCGAACACGACCTACACGATAGATTTCGCTGATGCCATTGCAGATAATAATGAAAAGAATGTATTGAATAATTTCTCTTATTCTTTTGCCACCGGAAATACGATAGATTCTTTACAGATATCGGGAATTCTTTTGAATGCTGCCGATTTGGAACCTGTGACGGGTATGTATGTAGGTTTGCATTCTAATTTGGATGATTCCGCTTTTCATAAGTTGCCTTTTGAGCGAATTGCCAGTACAGATGCTTTGGGGCATTTTACGATACGGAATGTAGCACCGGGAAGTTACAGGTTGTTTGCCCTGAAAGATTTGAACCGCGATTTTAAATTCGATAACCCCAGTGAAGATATAGCTTTTTATGATAGTATCGTCATACCCAGGGCAGAAGTGAAGATACATATTGATACGATTTGGGCAGATAGCGTAACGATCGATACGATCATACCGCATCGGCTTACTCATTTTTATCCGAATGATATTTTGTTGAGCGTTTTTAATGAAGAATTCAAATCGCAATATCTGGAAAAAAACGAACGTAAAGACCGTCGGCGTCTTGATCTTTATTTTTCGGCACCGGCCGAATCATTGCCTGTTTTAAAACCTTTGAATTTCGAACAAGATGACTGGTTCGTTTTAGAGAAGAGTTCTCATAACGATACATTGCAGTATTGGATAAAAGATTCGTTGGTATACAATATGGATACATTGTTGTTTGCTGCTGAATATTTGCGTACCGATTCGTTGCAGCAGCTGTCGATGTTCCGGGATACCTTAAAATTTATAATGAAACCGGTTCGAGTACCTAAGGTTAAGAAAAAAGATGAGAAAAACGATACAATTCCTCCTGTTGTATTGTTGAATATGTCCCCGGCTGTTCCTCCTGTTTTGGATATTTATGCAGGTTTGTCTTTTTTGATGGGGGAGCCTGTTGACGAATATCATCCTGAAATGGTACATTTAGATCAAAAACAAGATACTTTATGGGTACCTGTAGAGGGATTTTCCCTGTCTCGCGATTCTTTGCTTGAAAGGCGTTTTCTCCTGAATTATAAGTGGAAACCGGGTACGGAATATCAGGTACGGATTGATTCCACTGCTTTTGTGAGCATATACGGACCACATACAAAAAGTTATGTACAAGCCTTTAAAGTGAAATCGCTGGAAGAGTATTCCAATTTATATATTGCTGTCCACGGTACAGACGACCCTGCTGTAATGGAATTACTTAATAGTTCGGATAAGGTGGTGCGGAGTGTTCCGGTAAAAAAAGGCGGTGCGGAATTTATGTATTTAACTCCCGGTATATATTATGCGAGGTTATTTCTGGACCGGAATAACAATGGAAAATTCGACACCGGGAATTATGATGCGAAGCGTCAACCCGAAGAAATGTTTTACTATAATCAGAAATTGGATTTAAAAGCGAACTGGGATGTGGAACAAGATTGGGACATTTATGTTTTGCCGGTAGACCAGCAAAAGCCTGATGCAATTAAAAAGAATAAGCCCAAGGAAAAAACTCCGGTGACTGAAGAGAATGAAGAAGAGGATGATAATTATAGTAACCAACAAATGAACGGATATGGATATGGTCAGCAAAATATACCGGGCCGGCAAAATTACGGCGGTAATTATAATTATTAATTTTCTGTTTTTTACAAGTGGGGCGGTTACTGCTTTTGCCCAGTGCCCTGTTAAGACGGATTTTAAAGATGAAATGTTGCCTTATGATGTAATATATCAATGGGGTATTCTTTGGAAGCGTGCCGCGGAAGCAAGTCTAAGTCTGGAAGTTTCCCCTCTCAATTACAAGTCTGTCCTTACTGCACGGACCCTTTCATTCGCCGATGCCATATTTCCGGTGAGAGATACGCTTATATCGGTCATGAAACGCCAGGATATGGCTCCGTTATACTATGCAAAGATTGCCAATGAAGACGGAACGTACCGGAAAGATGAAGTCAAATATATTTATAATGCCGGAAATTGTATTGGCGACATAACTTTATACAGGCCGAAAAGAAATGCAGTCGAGCATTATACGGCGGTGGTCGAGAATTGTGCGTATGACATGTTGAGTGTGTTTTATCTTATTCGTACGATCGATTTTGCCGGGTTTAAGATGAATCAGGTAATAGAAACGAAGATATTCAGCGGTAAGAGTGTGGAACATTTGAAAATAGAATATCTCGGTCGTACCATACTTAAACAAAATAAGAAAGAGTATAATGCCTATAAAATAGCTTTCCGTTTCTCGGACGAAAGCGGTAAAAAAGTAAGTGATAATATATGGGCTTGGATTAGTGAAGATGCTGGGCGCATACCATTGAGAGTCGAGGGTAAATTACCTATCGGTACGATGAGAGCCGAATATAAAGGGTGGTAAATAAATACAAAATGCCGCTTGAAGTTTTTCCTTCAAGCGGCATTTTTGTTGAATAAAAGCCCGCTTATTTAAGTTTCCATTCGGAGCCTTCTTTCGTATCTTTTATTTCAAAACCTATTTCGGTGAGTTTATCCCTTATGAAATCCGAAGTAGCCCAGTCTTTACGTAACTTGGCTTCTTTACGTATCTCCATCATGAGATCTACCGCTTGTTTATAGGCTTTATTGCTTTCGTCGCTATCTCCTTTATTCTCTTCTTTCAGGCCCAGTACATCGAACATGAATATCCTGAAAGTTTCTTTCAGTTCCTGAAGATCCTGCTCAGTGATGGTTTCATTTCCTGCCAGGATGTTGTTGATAATGCGTACTCCTTCAAACAAATGGGATATGACGATAGGAGTACTTAAGTCATCATTCATTGCTTCATAACACCGTTCCCGCAAAGAAGTTATGTTTACGCTGGAAGTTTCGGATACTTGTATTCTGGACAGGTTATTCCAGCCTTCCATTAACCGGGACAGGGCTTTTTCCGAGGCCTGTAATGCTTCGTTGCTGAAATCTACTGTACTGCGGTAATGAGCCTGCAAAATAAAAAACCGGATCGTCATAGGAGAGTACGCTTGTGTCAGCAATTTGTGCTTTCCCGTAAAGAATTCGTCCAGCGTAATGAAGTTTCCTAATGATTTGCCCATTTTCTGGCCATTGATGGTAATCATGTTATTATGCATCCAGTAATGTACCGTTTCTTTTCCTTGTGCGGCTACCGATTGGGCGATTTCACATTCATGATGGGGGAAGAGCAAGTCCATTCCACCTCCGTGAATGTCGAATTCTTCACCGAGATATTTGGTTCCCATGGTAGAGCATTCGAGATGCCATCCGGGGAAGCCGTCACTCCAAGGAGAGGGCCAGCGCATGATATGTTCCGGAGAGGCTTTTTTCCAGAGAGCAAAATCGAAACTGTTGTGTTTTTCGGTTTGCCCGTCCAGTTCGCGGGTAGTATTTAAGAGTTCCTCGATATTCCTTCCCGATAATTTCCCGTAATGGTATTTTTTGTTATATTTTTCAACATCGAAATATACCGATCCGTTACTGATATAGGCGAATCCGGTATCTATGATTTTTTTGATGTATTCAATCTGTTCTATAATATGTCCCGACGCATGAGGTTCGATACTGGGTGGCAATACGTTAAGGGCATCCATGGCCTTATGATACCGGTTCAGGTAATATTGAACCACTTCCATAGGCTCCAGTTGTTCAAGTCTCGCTTTTTTTGCGATTTTATCTTCTCCTTCATCCGCATCGTTCTCGAGGTGGCCTACATCGGTAATGTTTCTTACATACCGGACTTTATATCCCAGATGTAATAGATACCGGAAAAGAACGTCGAAAGTGATTGCCGGCCTGGCATGCCCCAGATGACCGTCTCCATATACCGTAGGTCCGCATACATACATTCCTACATAAGGAGGATTGATAGGGATGAATTGTTCTTTCTTGCGTGAAAGAGTATTATAAACATATAAAGGATGCTCCATTTTTTGAAAAATTTGTATTGGATGCAAAGATAACAATAAAATACCGGAAATTTCCAGACGTAAATTTACTTTTTATATCAGGCTTGTCCACCCGGAGCCATAAATGGCGGAATATTATTCGCATCGGGATCGATTACACGTATAGGGCCGAACTGGGCTTCATATTTCATTACATTTTCTTGTAATGCGAAAAGCAGTCGTTTTGCATGTTCGGCCGTAAGCACGATACGGGATTTTACCGGAGCTTTGGGTACTCCTGGCATCATGCGTATAAAATCAATGACAAACTCTGAAGACGAGTGTGAAATGATAGCGAGATTAGAATAAACACCTTCTGCCATTTCCGGAGACAGTTCGATCTGTATCTCTTTTTTTTCCTGATTATTGTCCATAGGTATTAATGATTAATGTTATTATTCTTTTTTTAATCTGAAATAGTAATATTTTTCGGGGTAATTTATATTATTGACATATACTTTCAGTATTTTACACGGCCTGTTTTTTAATGCGCCTATGTAATATGACGAAACGGAATTGCTCCAGTACCCGGGAGGATCGTTCCTCCGGTTATGACGTATTTCTGCAACTATAGTGTCATTCATTAATTTATCTTTTTCTGTGACGAGTATTTGTGAATGTGGTATATTATGAAATTCGCTTTGATATTTAATATTCAGGTAATCGCCCGATTTCCAGATGCTGTTTAACCGTATTGTGTCATTTTGCAGTAATTTCATTAACTCGGGAGTTGCGCCTCTCAGCGAATCCGATAAAATACGGGAAAGTCCTTTGATCGTGATATAATATTCTTTATCATTAATCGCTTCGTCCTTAATATACTGGAGCATGACTCTGGTTCCGTCCTTAATATTATTGAGGGATAGTCGCTCGGTTGGGATTAAAGACTGCGATTCTTCTTTGTCTTTTTCCAGAATAAAATAAGCCGGGATATTGTTTGCCTGATAGGTAACAATATCGAGCCGGAAAGGACCATAGTCATAAGAAGGTTCTTTTTCGCAAGATAGGAGTAGTCCGGCGAGTAGGAAGGCTATGATATGGTTCTGGAATTTATTCATGTATTGTTTTATTTTCATGGGAAACAATGAGGCCGTCTTTCATTTGTATAACACGGTCGGTAATTTTAGCTAATGACTCATCGTGCGTTACTATAACAAAAGTATGATTAAATTCGTTTCTCAAATCAAAAAATAGTTTATGCAGTTCTATCTTGTGTTGTGTGTCCAGGCTGCCCGAAGGCTCGTCCGCAAGGATTACCGACGGATGATTTATCAGAGCTCTTGCTACGGCTACTCTTTGTTTTTCTCCTCCTGAAAGTTGTGCCGGTTTGTGTTGTGACCGGTCACTCAGATTCAGGAATGCCAGTATCTCTTTTGCTCTTTTTTTTGCTTCAGAGCTGCTTGTTTTACGAATGAGGGCCGGGATCATTACATTTTCCAGCGCGGTAAATTCTGGTAAAAGTTGATGAAACTGAAAGACAAAACCTATATTCCGGTTCCTGAATGCAGCCAGTTGTTTTTCTCCCAGATCTCCTACGCGTATTCCATCGAAAATGATTTCTCCCTTATCCGGTTTTTCCAAGGTTCCGGTTATTTGAAGCAAAGTGGTTTTTCCGGCTCCGCTTGGGCCTACTATCGAAACTATTTCGCCTTGTTGTATTGTGGCGTTTATTCCTTTTAATACTTCCAGCTGACCGTAACTTTTATGTATGTCTTTGATTTCTATCATGCTTGCGTAATTTTTTGGATGACATAAGATGCCATATAGCAGCCGAACATGGCCGGCATATACGAAATAGTGCCTACAGTTGATTTTTTATTTCTTTCTTCTTCAGTACGTATAATGGCGTTCCTATTGGTTTGTTCTGTGGAAAAAACAACTTTTACCCCTTTTGTTATTCCCATTTCCCGCAATCGGTGACGTACCGCTTTTGCCAGAGAACAGTGGTATGTGTCCGAAATATCGGCATATCTGATTTGAGTGGGGTCTATTCTGCCTCCTGCACCCATAGAAGAGATGATTTTGATCTTTCGTTTTATGCAACGATATATAAGAGATACCTTCGGAGCTAAAGTATCTATGGCATCTACTACAAAATCCGGTTTTTCCGAATCGAGAAGAGAATCTATCGAATCGGGTTCCAGAAAAGAGTGTATAAAATGTAGATGTAATTCGGGATTAATATCTATTAATCTTTCAGCAAGTACTTTTACTTTTTCAGTTGCAAGAGTGCTGTGTAGCGCTATTAGTTGACGGTTGATGTTGGACATCGTTATTACGTCTCCGTCAACTATGGATAGGGTATGGATTCCTGCTCGTACGAGCATTTCTGCGGCGTAGGCTCCGACTCCTCCAACTCCTACGACCAGTATGCGTGCGGTATGTAATTTTTCCAGTTTTTCGTCACCCAGTAATTGACGGGTACGGGATAGCCATTCTTCCATACGTTATAATAGTATTCTTTGTTACGAAGATAATGTTTTTTCTTGAAATAGACCTTATGCATAATGAATTCTTGGATGTACGGGTCGAGGAGGATATTGGTTCCGGACTGTGATTCCGGCGGTTTCCGGATCGGCGGGAGAACGTAGCATCTTTATTTTTTCTTTAAAAAACATTATTGGGAAGATCGGATAGAAAAAAACATATTATATTTACCGGACATAAATCAAATTGTAAAGGAAAAGAAGATGAAGAAGTTATTAATAATGGGTTGCATTGTTATTATGTCAATGTTTGCCGGGGATATAGTGGCTCAAAATACGGCCAAGAGGGAAAAAAAGGTTAGAATGGAACAAACTTGTAGAGCTAAATGTCCCCAAACTAAGACAGAATGTTGCGAGCCAAAGGCTAAAGAATTTTGTGTGCGGGATCAGCAATGTTGTGTGCAGAGTCAGGAGTGTCCGAATACAAAGCTGAATTGCAAAGCGAATAAAAAATGTCCTCAGGTAGTGGAGAAAAAAACCGTCAAAATGAAAAAATAAATCGTATGATTAATTGAAAAGGGATGAAATTGATTTCATCTCTTTTTTTATGACTTTATTTCTATTTTTTTCTTACGGTTCCTGTGTGTCCATTTTTTCTTTTTTACGATAAGCCGGTGGAAGAAAGAGCGCAGACCAAAGAATCGGGGAGAGTTGCTTTGTACGTCATTTAATAGAGGATCGGTAAAATAGGTGATTTCGTCATTGCTTTCGAATTGTTCCGGATATAATACCACCAGATTGTTATTAGCAAAGTATTTAGACAGAAAAGAGGGAATGGCCTCGAAATCGGTATTGAAAGATACCGATGTGCGTCTGGCACTTATGACAATGAATAGGTCGTCGTCCAGTACTTCATTTGCCAGCATAATTATATTGTCCCAGCATTCCAGAGTTTCGAATTCGTTCCGGATATGGTATCTTCCTGTTTTAAGTACAGTTTTAAGAGGACCTATGGTGTCGGGATGTGCATAAAATATAGCCCGGCATCCTATTTGTTTGGTCATGTTGGCGATGCGGTCCACCCACTTGGCGAATCCTGTTTCATATTCCGCTTTATGAGGTACGGCTATAATGATGCGGGTTATAGTATTAATGGGGATGATAAATTTTGAGATAATAATCATTTTTCGTGTACTTTTCAGTAATGATTCTATTTTAGAACCGAAAAATGAATCGACGATATTTGCTTTCTGATGCAAGCCTACCACCAGTTCCGAAATATTATGCTCTTTCATGGTATGGATAATGCCGCTGGTTATATTCATATCATACCGTGATATGGGGACTAGGTTTGTGTCGGCAGATGAAGCTACTTTGGCTGCTGTTTCCAGTGTCGTTTTTGCCGTATATGAATTGCCTGTACGGCTGTCGTCCGTGACATGTAGAGCATATATTTCGCTTTTTTTTCGGGGACTTTTAAGTAAAAGCGCCAGGTTTATCAGATTTTCTATGGTTTGGGGATTGGATATAGGGATAAGTATACGTTCTTCTCCTGTGTCGTATTTCAAATCATTATCATCTTCGTTTTGCAACTTCATGGCCATTTCTTTTGCTGCTTTTTCTGTCACAATGGAGCTGATGATACATGTCAGCAAGATCATGACGATTGTGCCGTTAAGAATACTTTCATTAAATAGTCCTATTTCATATCCGATGATAACGGCTGCAAGGGTGGCCGCCGCTTGTGCATTACTGAGTCCGAATATCATGCGACGGTCGAGGGCGGATAATTTGAATGTTTTTTGTTGCAGCCATGCGGCGATCCATTTGCACGTTGTCGCTACAATAGTCATGTTTGCTGCTACAAACAGAGTATCCCAGTTTTGAAATACGACACGGAGGTCGATGAGCATACCTACCCCGATAAGAAAATAAGGGATGAACAGTGCATTACCGACAAATTCGATTCTGTTCATCAAGGGTGAAACTCCGGGGATATATCTGTTAAGGACGATACCTGCCAGAAATGCTCCGAGTATGCCTTCCAATTCTATTAATTCTGCCAGCCAAGACGCCAGAAAGACGAGGGCCAGTATAAATATGAACTGAGTAATATTGTCATTATATGTTTTGAAAAACCAGCGTGTAAGTCTGGGATAAGTGTATACGATAGCTAAGCTGTAGAGAGTAATATATATAATCAGTTTTACTCCAAAAAGATGTGTCAGGTTTCCCCGTACTATTCCGGCAATGACGGCCAGGATTATCAGTGCCCCTAAAACTGTGAATATAGTACCTGCAATGGTTACGGTAACGGATGTGTTACGGGTCACGCCGTAGCGGCTTACGATAGGATAGGCGATCAATGTGTGCGAAGCGTACATGCTGGCCAGAAGAATGGAGGTTGTCCAATTCAGATTCAGAGTGTAATAACTGATGATTGTACCCAGGAGCATAGGTATCATAAATGTATAAAAGCCGAAAACCAACCCTTGCTTTTTGTTTTTCTTAAAATCGTACATATCTATTTCCAGTCCGGCCAGGAACATAAGATATAATATGCCAACATTCCCGAATATCTCGAAACTGCTGTCTCTTGCCAGCAAATTTAAACCGTAAGGTCCTACGATAATTCCGGCTATAATGAGACCTATGATATGGGGAATTCTTAAACGATTCAGTAAAATAGGAGCGAATAGTATAATAATCAGTACAATAAAGAATATTAGTACCGGATTCGTAATGGGTAATGCGGTCATTATACTATCCATATATATGATTATTGAGATATTAAATGTATTTATACGTAAAATACTCTACAAATTTATGAAAAATATTTGGATTATATCGAAGGGTATCTGGATATTGTCATGCAAAAAAGACTTGTATTATTCTCGTTAATTCTATGTAAAGAGTACATTTATTTTATGAGAACGACCGGATAATTTAATTTTATGGCGATAAATAGATTAAGTCATTCAAAATGTTGTATATTTGCGCAAATTTAACGTGTTTTGTAAATGAAATATGTGAAATAGATGTAGTTTTAATTCCTATTATTTATAAAAGTAAAGAGAAATGAAAGTTGCTATTGTGGGTGCCAGTGGTGCCGTAGGCCAGGAATTTCTTCGCGTTTTAGACGAAAGAAATTTTCCGTTAGATGAATTGCTGTTGTTTGGTTCGGCCAGAAGTGCTGGTAATAAATATACCTTTAAGGGTAAAGAAATTACAGTTAAAGAACTGAAACATAACGACGATTTTAAGGGCGTAGACATAGCATTCACATCGGCCGGAGCCGGTATTTCAAAAGAATTTGCCGATACGATAACCAAATACGGGGCGGTGATGATAGATAACTCCAGTGCATTTCGTATGGATGAGGAAGTTCCTTTGGTCGTTCCCGAAGTGAACGGTGCAGATGCCTTTGTACGTCCGCGGGGTATAATTGCAAATCCGAATTGTACAACGATTCAGATGGTAGTTACGCTGAAAGCTATTGAAAATATTTCGCATATTACGCGTGTACATGTTTCTACTTATCAGGCTGCCAGCGGGGCTGGTGCTTCGGCCATGCAGGAATTGAAAAAACAATATGAACAGTTGTTGAACGGCGAAGAGCCTACGGTTGAGAAATTTTATTATCAACTGGCATATAACCTTATTCCTCAGGTAGATGTTTTTACTGACAATCTGTATACAAAAGAGGAAATGAAAATGTACCATGAAACCCGCAAGATTATGCATTCCGATATACAGGTAAGTGCCACATGTGTAAGGGTTCCTGTTATGAGGGCCCATTCGGAAGCCATCTGGCTGGAAACCGAACAACCGGTTTCTGTAGAAGCAGCACGTGAGGCTTTCTCAAAAGCAGAGGGTATTGTTCTTCGCGACGATCCGGCTGATAAAATTTATCCGATGCCTTTGGATGTTGCCGGAAAAGATCCGGTGTATGTAGGTCGCATTCGTGCCGATATAACTAATTCTAATGGTTTGACTTTTTGGGCGGTCAGCGATCAGATAAAAAAAGGTGCGGCATTGAATGCTGTTCAAATTGCCGAATATTTGTTAAAGCACCAATGATAAATTTTAAGTAAAGAACGAAAAGAAATATTGCATCAATAAAAACGACCGGAAAAAATTCCGGTCGTTTTTATTGATGCAAGTATATCGTGCTCTTTTATTTATTACTTAAAACCGTGGTAACAACAATACTTCGTTTTCCCGAAGGCGTGATTACAACGCTTTTGACTATTCTCTCTTCGCCTGCAGGAACAGTTATCGTAACCGGTTTTGTATAAAGTTTATTGAATGCATACGGTATGCGTCCGTCGATGGTATAAAATATATTTGCACCTTTTACGGGCACTTTATAATTCAGAGTATATGAGCTTGTTTTAATCGTGTCATTTACTGCCCCTATCGGTTCGGGTACGCGATAAGTAAGACCGGCGTTATCAAAGACGGCCAGATGTTCCGGCAAACGGTTTTCGGAAAAGTCGGCCCAGTTCTTTTTTTCCACCGGAGTCCATGCTATTTCAGATAAAGCCAATATACGGGGAAGTACCATATAAAATGCTTTATTCGGAGTCTGTATGAATTCGACCCATAAATTTGCTTGTACACCTTTGATATGTTGTTTTTCGGTGTCGTTAAGTTCGCTCGGGGTTGGATTGTATCCGTAGATTTTATCTAATGTAAGGAACATTTTGTTATTATCGTTGATCGTATTCGGTTCTTCGTCGGAAACGGCCGCTCTTTTATCGAAATACAAGAACTCTCCGGGGGTCATTATCGCATCATGATGCATCTGTGCTGCCGCGATTCCACCTTTGGTTCCCCTCCAGCTCATGACGGTAGCGTTGGGAGCTAATCCCCCTTCCAGTATTTCATCCCATCCGATGATGTTCCGTCCTTTTTTATTCAAATATTTTTCTACACGATGTACAAAATAAGATTGTAGTTCATTTTCATCTTTCAGCTTTTCCTTTTTGATTCTTTTCTGGCAGTAGGGACATTCTTTCCATCGGATTTTAGGACATTCATCACCTCCGATATGTATATATTCCGATGGGAATATTTCTATGATTTCGTCCAATACGCCTTCTGCGAATTTAAAGGTTGCTTCTTTTCCCGGACAGAAAACTTCTTTGTGGACATCCCAGTGGCATGAAACTTCGAAAGGACCGGGATTATCTCCGCATGCCAGTTCGGGATAAGCAGCCAGTGCAGCCGTCGCGTGTCCCGGAAATTCGATCTCGGGGATTACCGTAATATATTTGGATGCAGCGTAAGCTACGATTTCTTTTGCTTCTTCTTGAGTGTAATATCCTCCGTAGGGAATATCGTCATATGTTTTTGTTTTAGCAATAAGGGTACATTTTCTTTTACTGCCTATTTCGGTAAGCAATGGATATTTTTTTATCTCTATTCTCCAGCCCTGGTCATCACTCAGGTGCCAGTGAAAAGTATTTATTTTATATTGTGCCAAAAGATCAATATATTGTTTGATGAATTCCATGGGAAAAATGTGCCGGCATACGTCCAGCATGGCACCCCGATAACCGTACCGGGGATAATCTTTGATTTGGGCAAAAGGAACTGTACCGTTTTGATTGTCTATCATTTGTGCAAGAGTCTGCAATCCGTAAAATACTCCCTTTTCCTGAGGTGCTGTAATTATAACACCTTCGTTATTCACAGTGAGGAGATATCCTTCGGCAGGAACATTGGCAGCGGGATCGAGCTGAAGGGTAAGAGTTCCTCTGTCGCAACTGAGTTTATTAAAATCTTTTACCCTATTGCCGACAATTGTTTCCGCAAAAGAAATCAGGTTTATCGGAGAAATTTTAAATCCGTTCACTTTGATTTTTGCAGCTTTCAGGTTGTACTCCCCTTCCTGCAATTGGACTTCCACCGGTTGGGGAATAACGTGTAATGATCGTCCTAAAGCGTATTCGCTGGTAAGAATAAGTATGAGAAAAAGAAAGAACACTTTTTTCATGGCACAATTATGATTTAAAATTAATATGTATGCAAATATAATAAAATATTTTATTATCTCTAAAATTCTTTTAGTGGTATTTTATTTATATGTGCTATTGAAATTTTCCTTATCAAACTAAAGAATTGCGTATGAGCATTAAAGAAAAAGTAAAGTTAGGATATCGGGATAAAGTAGTAACATGATAAAAGTAAAATTTTCACAGATATATCGAGAGTGGATAACAAAATTTTATAGAGCTGTATCACGTAGAATATATAGAAATATAAGAACTCGACAAGGGGGATAAGGGATATCGGAATCAGCTTAAGCTGTTGTCTTATTTTTTATTTGCCTGGGTCGAGTTGTACCGGATTTGCACAGGATACTCATACAGAGTTTTTTTATTTCCTCTTATAAAGTTCGGGAAATATTTTAAGCAAAATGGCCGTATATTGTTAACTGTTTTCGTATTGTCAGCCATACTGTTGCAGGTGGCTATCATACTTGTAAGCTGATTGGAGATATATATGAGATAATCCGAAATCAATGTAAATAGTCTAATATTAGATCATGATGATAGTGGTAGCTCCAAATTGTAATATTGATGCTTTACCATCCGGAGGTAGAACCTCCTCCTCCGGTCATTCCTCCTCCAAACCCTCCGCTGAATCCTCCTCCGCCCCGGTTTCCTCGTCCGGCTGCCGAGGCTGCTATAATAATAGGTATGATATAAGATTTCCGTATCGTTTTATGACAATGCTCACAATAATATATTTTTTCTCCCATTCCTTGTGAAAGAGTGGTTGCATGACGCACGATGTGATCTTTTTGCAAACTAAATGCCTTTGTGTGGCAATTAGGACATTCGGTATACCCACACATGTTGTTCTCATAAGGATATACCTGTGTGTCGCCGCATTTGTCACATAGCCAGACGTCGTAATCTACCGAATTTATTTTTTCTTCGGTGTTTTCTTGCGGGGTAAGATAAAAGTTATCTTCTTCTTCATTCAATTTTCTCATAGGAGCACCACATTGCTCGCATTTGCGAGGTTCGTTGCGCAGTCGTTTCAATGAAGAGGCGACCCACCAATAAAGAAATAGAGTAAAGACCGGAAAAATAAATGATGCCGATAATAAAAATACTTTATAAGTTTTTAAAGCTTTATATTTTTCGTATGGATTATGGTCTTTTTTTCTTCGTTTGGCTGTAAGAATGATGGCAAGCATGATAAAAGAGAAAATAACAGAGAAGGTCAGATAGCCGCTAATGAGCGATATTGCCGAAAATTCTTCATTCTCTCTTACTGCCGTAAGTTCTTCGGTGGCTCCAGGTGTGGTAAGGACTTTTGTAATGGTACCGACACCATTGATGAACCCGTTGTCATAATCTCCTTTTTTGAAATAGGGCAGCATATCTCTCGTTTGTATACGTTTGCAAATAGCATCGGGCAATACCCCCTCTACACCATATCCGGTGCGGAAAGTGATTTTTCGCTGATCCAGTACAAAAAGGATAAGGACGCCGTTGTCTTTGCTTCTTTTGCCTATTCCCCACGAGGAAAAAAGATCGGTGGCGAATATATCTATGTCTTTGTTTCCGATAGATTCTACTACTACGACAGCTATTTCCGCGGTATTCTCTGCCTGCATTTGATAAAGCATTTGGTCGAGGGTGGCGACTGTCTTATCGGAAAGGATACCATCGGGATTACTCACGAATAGTCTTCCATCGTTCAGATGGACATTCGGTATGTTTTCGACCGTATATTCTTTAGCATATAACTGGGCCGAGATAAATATAAATATGAGTATAAACAGACGGGTAATTTTCATTGCGATTGTTTTTTGTGGATTAAAGAGCCGGAAGGCTCATGCCGTTTATTTTTCTGTAAAGGTCTAGCGCATAGACATCTGTCATCCCCGATATGTAATCGATAACTGCCTGTATTTTCCCGTATAATGTATCGGCATTGGTCTCGTATTGACCGGGAACTTTATTGAGCAATAGCTGAGAATAAGCTTTTTCGGGATATTGTACGGCGTTGATCAGTTTATCCAATAAAATAGATATAATACGATTACCCGCTAATTCTATGTCTAATACGTCGGAGGATTTGTAGATGCTTTTCCAGGCTACGTCTGAACAATCGGAATAAGCTTTGCACGGTAGTCCTTCGATTTTTTCTATAAGGATTCCCTCGAAACGGCCTTCCAGGATAGCATCTTCTTCATTGCAAAAAACTTTTGAACATTCATCTACTAAGGTGCCTATGACACAGGATCGCAAATAAGCGATTTGTTCGTTCACATCATTGACCAACCGCATAACTTCTTGGATATGTTCTAATCTCTCTCCTTCGAAAAAGCCGAGAAAAAGTTCTTTGGTCTTTTCGGTAGTGAGGATTTTCAGTTTATGAGCGTCTTCTATGTCCATTACCTGATAGCAGATATCGTCTGCAGCTTCTACGAGATATACCAGAGGATGGCGATGGTAACGTAAGCCGCTGTTGCCGTCTGCCAACATGCCTAATTCTTCGGCTACTTTTATGAAATAATCTTTTTCGGAAGTAAAGAAGCCTGATTTCCCTTTTCGGGTTGATAACGAGGCTGCATAAGGATATTTAACTATAGAGGCGAGAGTAGAGTAGGTCATGGCGAATCCCCCTGGGCGGCGTCCGTTAAACTGGTGTGTCAATAGCCGGAAAGCATTGGCATTTCCTTCAAAATGAGTCAGATCCTGCCATTCTTCCGGCTGTAACTGAAATTGTAGCGGAAGTCCGTTCCCTTCTGAAAAATATGTTGCTATCGCTCTTTCTCCCGAGTGTCCGAAAGGAGGATTCCCCATATCATGTGCCAGGCATCCAGCCGCGACAATGGCACCTATTTCATTTAGTTTTTCCCGCCAGGGTTCTTCTTTGTATTTTTCCAGAAGACGCGTTGTGACATTGTGCCCTAAAGAGCGTCCTACACAAGATACTTCCAGACTATGTGTCAGTCTGTTATGAACGAATACACTTCCCGGCAAAGGGAATACCTGAGTTTTATTCTGTAATCTTCGGAAAGGAGCGGAGAATACGAGCCGGTCATAATCCCGCTGGAAATCGGTTCGGCTGTGCTGCCTGTTGTCATGATATTTTTCCATCCCGAATCGTTTGGACGAAATAAGTTTGTCCCATTCCATTCTCCGTTTTTTTCCAGAAGTACTATTGAGAGTCATATTCATTATCCTGTTTTTTATATAGATTGCAAATGTAATAAATTCATGTAGCATATAATAAGATAAGAAGTGCTAATTCCTGAGATTTTGTTTTAATTCATTTAAAAATAAACAATTCGCTGTAAAGTTTGCTTAGTTTTCGTTATTTTCGCACATTAATCGAAATGGAATTTTTCTTATGAATGTAAAAGTAAAAATTATAAATAAATCCAAACATGAATTACCCGCTTACGGAACGCTCTTTTCTGCGGGTATGGATATTCGCGCCAATCTGGATAATCCTGTAGTAGTAGAACCTATGCAGAGGATACTGATACCTACGGGACTATATATGGCTTTGCCGGAAGGTTTCGAAGCGCAGATACGTCCCCGTAGCGGATTGGCATTAAAACATGGGATAGGGATACTTAATTCTCCCGGAACTATTGATGCAGACTATCGTGGTGAAATAGGGATTATACTGATAAATCTTTCTGATAAACCGTTTGAAATAAAAGATGGTGAACGTATATGCCAGATGGTGGTGAAAGAATTTTGTAGAGTAGAGTGGGAAGAAACCGATACATTAGAAGAAACCGACCGTGGCGCGGGAGGTTTCGGTCATACAGGCGTACAATAAAAAGTATATGAATAAATTCAAAATAACAGTGGTCTTGCTTTTGTGCGGGTTACTTATGTCATGCGGAACCGGACGAAAGAGCATAAAAGCGGAATCAGGACTCTCACCACAAGAACAGAGAAAATTCGATTATTTTTTTCTGGAAGCATTACGTATGAATTCTTTGGAAAAAGAAGATGCTGCATTCGATCTTTTGAAAAGAGCTGCGGAGATAGATACGGCGAGTGCTGTCGTACAATATGAATTGTCTACATATTATTTACAGGTAGGTCAGACCGAAAAAGCATATAACAGTCTGCATGCGGCTGCCGAAAAGGAAAAAGATAATTTTTGGTATAATACTTTGTATGCGCGGCTGGCAAGCCGCTTAGGACAGTATGATGAAGCTATACGTGTGTATAAGCGTCTCGTTGCACAGAATCCGGGAAAACCGGAGATCAATTATTCTTTAGCAGAGGCGTATGTCAATAAAGGTGATTTTAAAGAAGCAATTGCTTGTTATGATCGTTTGGAAGAGTCTATGGGGAAAATGGATCTGATTACGGCTCAAAAGATGGCTTTATATCATAAAGCAGGCGATGAGAAAAGTGTTATTGCTGAGGCTGAAAAACTGGTGGCTGCTTATCCCAAGAATATAGCTTATATGATGTTGCTGGCAGATGTTTATATTGAGGCAGGCAGGGACTCGGATGTATTGGAGTTATATAAAAAAGCAGAAGAGGAAGATCCTAATAATGGGTATTTATTACTTTCCCGTGCCGGATATTATGAGAAAAAAGGAGATATAGAGGCTTATGAAGCGGAAATCCATAATGCCCTTCTTAATATGAATCTCGATATAGAAACAAAGTTGAGGATATTTACGACATACATAAGTGACAAGTTACAGAAAAAAGAGAATTTAGACCAGATAGAACCATTGTTTAAGGAGATGCTGGAGATATATCCTCAGGAGGAATCGGTTCATAAGTTGTATGCCAGTTATTTATTGTCCCGTCAGGAATTTGACAAAGCAAAAGAGCAGTTGTCTGTTGCCGTAGATCTGAACCCCGCGAATATAGAGAGCTGGATGCAGCTGATGGGTATTGCGATGAACCGTAAGGATTTTTCTTCGGTCGTGGAAACCGGAAAAAGAGCATTGACTTATTTGCCGGAAGAGAAAGACTTGTACTTGTATACTTCGGTGGGTTATAGCCAGACAGGAAGTTATGATGAAGCGGCCGCTTTGTTGGAGAAGGGGCTCGGTTATGTAGCCAAGGAGGATGTGAATACTATTTCGGATTTTTATGGCCAGTTAGGAGATGTTTATCATAGCGCCGGAAAACCGGAAAAGGCGTATGAAGCTTATGAAAAGGCTCTGGAGTATAATAGTCGTAATGTGGGTGTACTGAATAATTACAGTTATTATTTGTCCCTGGAGAAAAAAGATTTGCAGAAAGCGGAGAGAATGAGTGCCGAGACGGTAAAGGCCGAACCGGACAATGCGACTTTTCTGGATACTTATGCCTGGATATTTTTTCAGCAAGGAAATTACACTCTTGCAAAACTGTATATGGAAAGTGCAATGAGTAAGACGAAGGAAGAAAGTCCCGATATGCTCGAACATTACGGTGATATTCTTGCTAAACTGGGACAAATGGAAGAAGCGGTCGAAAATTGGAAGAAATCAAAAGAGGCCGGAAATGAATCTCCGGTATTGAAAAAGAAAATAGAATTGAAAAAATATATCGAACCATGAAACATATAATAATATGTTTGTCAGTAATTTCTTTATTATTTGCCAGTTGTAAAACTCCTAAAAGCGCAACTGAAATACCCGTTCGGGTCAAGTCGGAAGTGAAAAAACAATATGACCGCATATTGGAAAAACATAACGAGTGGAAAACGTTTACGGCAAAGGCAAATATTTCTATTTCTCAGAAACAAGGAAGTTCTATAAGTTCGGCATTGCAGATACAGATGATCAGGGATAGTGTCATACTGGTATCGGTGCGCCCTCTGCTCGGCTTTGAGGTGGCCCGTTTTCAGATGACAAAAGACAGTGTAAAGGTTGTTGAAAAGATGGGAAAACGCTGTATTGCAGAAGCATTGCCTGCACTCGGCAGTATGTTCCCGTCCGGAATGTCTTTGACGGTTGCGCAGGATGTTTTGATCAACCGCATATTCTTGTTGGGAGACGATGAATTAAACAAAAATAATTTTTCTTCTTTCGATATAAAGGAAGAAGACAGCGAATCCTGGTGGATGTCTCCACTGGAACAACCGTCTTCATTTAATTATGATTTTCTTTTGCAGAATGACCGGTTGGTTACTACGATGGTTTCCAGCAAAAGTGGAAATAAACAGGTAGTATGTAATTATACGCAATTTGAAACTGTGGGTGGCCATGAGTTGCCGCAATGGGTACAGATAAAGACGAGTGGATTCTCTTCCGCACCTTCTTTATCGTTGCGTTATGATGTTTCTTCTATTTCCTGGAATAAGAATGTAAAAAATGAATTCCCCGATATATCACGTTATTCTCAAGTTTCAATAGATATGTTGTTAAAAATGTTCGCTAAATGAAAAGACTTTTAGCTATATTTTTGTTTACAGTAATTCCTTTGCTTGCTTTTTCCGATGTTCCTTCTATGAAGGATCTGAAGCAGCAACAAAGAGAGGCGTTAAAAGCAATAGAAGAAACCAGTAAGAAGCTGGCTTCTACAAAGAAAAATGCCCGTAATTCTTTATATGAACTGAATGCAATTACATCCGAAATAAAAACGCAGAGGGGAATCATCGAAACTTTGAATAAAGAGATTTCTATGGTGAACCGACGGAATAGGGCTGTAAGTGATACGATTTATTTGTTGCAGAAAGAACTGAATGCGAAGAAAGCCAGTTATGCTAAAGCTGTCCGGGGCATGGGACACCGTCATTCCGAATATGATGAACTAATGTTTATTTTTTCAGCGTCGTCCTTGAGCCAGTCATACCGGAGAGTACGTTATTTGAAAGAATATTCGGCCTGGAGGAAACGACAGGCTTCGGAAATTATTTCCCGTCAGGAAGAGCTAAAAGTACAAAAAGCGAAACTGGAGAGAATTATAGCAGAAAAAAAAGCATTGTTAGGGGAACGGAATGTAGAGGCTGAAAAATTAAAGAAGAAAGAAAATAGTAAGCGGAGTATTGTTGCTGACCTGAAAAAGCAGGAAAAGAGTTTGCAGAGGGATTTGAAAAAAAGGCAGCAACAGGCCGATGCTCTTAACCGTAAACTAGAACAACTGATTGCGGAGGAAGAACGCAAAGCTGCTGAAAGGGCGGCGAAACTGGCTCAAAAAGAAAGTACCGGAAAAAAAGGATCGGAAGCGGCCTCGAAACCTAAATCGACAGGCGGATATAAAATGACAAAAGAGGAGCAAGCTCTTTCAGGCAGTTTCGAGAAGAATAAAGGTCGTTTACCTTTTCCGCTTTCGGGCAGTTACCGGATCGTAGGGCATTTCGGTATGCAACAACATCCTGAATTGAAATATGTGAAAATTAATAATAACGGCATTGAGATACAAACGACTCCCGGGAATGTGGCGAAAACTGTATTTGGCGGGGTTGTTTCAAGGGTATTTGTTACGCCGGGTTATAATACATCGGTAATTGTACGGCATGGAAATTATCTGACGATTTATGCTAATTTGAGCGAAGTGTATGTCAAAGCCGGAGATAAATTATCGGCCCGACAGAGTGTCGGTAAAATATATTCCGATCCTGAAGAAGGAAACAGGACTATTCTCCATTTTCAGATATGGAAAGAAAGAACGAAACTCGATCCTGAACAATGGATTAACTAACTTCGGATGCTTAAGTAGAAGAGATACTATGGAAATAAAAAGATATACGCCGGAGAATAAAATATTATGGAATTCTTTTGTGAATTCTTCCAAGAACGGCACATTCCTTTTTCTCCGGGAATATATGGAATATCATGCCGACCGGTTTACCGATCATTCTTTATTGGTGTATGAAGGAAATAAATTATTGGCCGTTCTGCCTGCCCATGAAGTGGGAAATGCTTTTTATTCCCATCGTGGATTAACCTATGGCAGCCTTGTATTGTCTGTAAAAAATACATCCGGTGAAGTCTTGGATATATTTGGCACTATAGTTTCTTATTTAAAAGAAAACGGTTTTATTTCCTGGGAATATAAATGTGTTCCTCATATATATCATACTTATCCGGCTGAAGAAGATTTGTATGCTTTATTCCGTTATAATGCAAGGTTAATAGCCCGTAATATTTCTATTGCCATTCCTATGGAGAATCGTATTCGGTTCAGCCGGGTACGTCGCAGGGCTATTTCACGGGCCGACGAAGAAGGTGTAGTTATACGAGAATCTAATAACTTCGTTCCTTTCTGGAAGGTTCTTACTGAAAATTTGCAATCACGCTTCGGGGTATTTCCCGTTCATACAGTAGAGGAGATTACTTATTTAAACTCTTTATTTCCTGACAGAATCCGTTTGTTTGATGCATGGTTGGGAGATGAAATCATAGGAGGATGTACGGTTTATGATACGGGACAGACTTTACATGTGCAATATTCATCTGCAACTCCTCATGGAAAAGAGATTGGCGCAATAGATGTTTTGTATCGCCATTTAATCGATCAGGTATATATACATAAAAAATATATAGAATTCGGACAATCGACAGAGCAGATGGGACATTATTTAAATAAAGGGCTCATAGCACAAAAGGAAGGATTCGGAGGAAGAGGTGTCGTTTATGATATCTACCAACTTGACATATAATCCTTATAATGGAGAAAACGGAAGACATAAGAAATTATCGGCGTATAGTGAAAGCGACCGGATTATTCGGAGGCGTTCAGGTCATTAATATTTTATGTTCGCTCGTTAAGACCAAATTGATTGCAGTTTGGCTTGGAGCCGAAGGCGTCGGGCTCATCGGATTATACAATACGACGGTGGATATGATGACTTCTCTTACGGGCCTCGGATTAAGGAACAGTTCGGTAAGAGATATTACGCATGCTGTGAAATCGGGGGATGAAAGAAAAATTCAGGAAACTAAATTAGTGGTTCGTCGTTGGTCCTGGTTCGTCGGATTATTGGGTTCGGTTGTTTTACTGACTTTGGCGCCTTGTCTCAGCCGCTGGACTTTTGGTAATGACAAATATATGTGGGGATTTGTTATCCTTTCGTGTACGATGTTGTTGAAAGCTTTAACCGATGGAGAGCAGGCTATTTTACAAGGGAGTAAACGACTTAAGAAACTTGCCCGATGTTCGGTATGGGGAGCGGTAGCCGGCACGGTTTTTTCCCTTCCGTTGTATTATTTCTTCGGACTGGATGGTATTGTGCCTTCTTTGGTATTGTATGCCGTTTCACTGTGGACCGCAACTTTTTTGTCACGGGATAAAGAGCCAATGCGCAGTGTGGAATCATTGTCATATAAAGAAACCTGGCAAAAAGGGCGTACAATGGCTTCTTTGGGAATATTTATGACTGTAAGTGGTTTTGTTACCACTTTATTTTCATATCTTTTTATTACTTATCTGAATTACCGGGGAGGAACGGCCGATGTCGGTTATTATCAGGCCGGATATACACTGGTCACCCGTTATGTGGGACTTATATTTACTGCGATGGGTATGGAATATTATCCCAGACTTTCTGCCGTGAGCGAAGATAAAGAGACGTTATCAAAATATGTTTCACAGCAGGCGGAAATATCTTTATTGATTTTAGCCCCGTTAGTTTGTATGTTTCTTATATGCCGGGAGTGGATCATACATTTGTTATATACATCGCAGTTCGTAATAATAGAAGGTTATCTTTCCTGGGCTATTTTAGGTACGTTATTTAAAGCTGTTTCGTGGTCTTTAGGTTTCATTTTATTGGCTAAAGGAGTCGGTAAATTGTTTTTAATAACCGAGATTTTATCTAATTTGACACTGTTTGCACTGAATCTTGGAGGATATCATTTCTTGGGACTTACGGGTATCGGTATTTCTTATATGGCGGGATATTTTATATATATGACAGGCATGTATATTCTTTGCCGCATGAAATATGGAATTCGTTTTAATAGATCATTCAGGTCTGTTTTTATAATCATATTGGTTCTGTGTCTGGGTACTTTTATATCCTATATGTTCAGATTAAACTGGTTAATGATGGGAATAACGATATTCGTATGTTTATATTCTATGATATATCTGAAGAAGAAAATTTTATAAATGTGGGGATATGAAACTTAATATTTTGATTTGTACATTTAATGACGGGATATATCGTGTACCTGATGTTTTATTGCCTCAGAGAGAAGATGTGTCATATATTGTTTCATTTCAATATACTGAGCAAAGTTTCTTGGTACCTGAAATATTAATTAAAAGACCGGATGTAAAGGTTTATTCATATTTGGGAAAAGGCTTATGCCGCAATCGTAATTATGCGCTTTCACATGCTTCGGGTGATTTGGCTATGATTGCCGATGATGATGTCCGTTATAAACCGGAGTATATAGATGAAATTATTGATATATTTAGTAAAGAAGACAGTCTTGATGTTTTATTAGGAAAAATAAAAACCGAAATCGGAGATCCCCCGTATAAAAAGTATCCCGCCCGTTCGTTTAAATATGAAGGACTGAGTAGAAAATATCATGCATCCTCTGTAGAAATGGTCTTTCGTATCAATAAAATTAAAGATTATCTCTTTTTTGACGAACGTTTCGGGTTAGGCAGCGAATATTTGTCGGGAGGAGAAGAAACGATCTTTTTACATGATTGCATTAACAGGTCTTTATTGGTAAAATATTTTCCGGTTGATATTGTAGAACATCCCTATGAAAGTTCGGGAAAAAATAAAAATTCGTTTCTTTCATTAAGGACGAAAGGAGCTGTCTATAGTTATGTTTATGGAAAAACCGCATTCTTGTATATCGGTAAGGAAGTTTTATCTTTATGGGTGAAGAAAAGACTTAATCCTTTCTTTACGCTTAGATATTTATTAGAAGGGATGAAATATCAGCGTACATCAGTAAAATTCAGGTTTAATGTGCCGACCAAAAATCAAGATATTGCTGAGCCACTTTAATGTGGTCATGATGCCTTTTGATGAATTCATGACTTTCAAAAGCCAGTTGCGGAATTTTTCTTTTGGATTTAATTAAATTTTCAAGTTTAATATAAATATCTTCCCGGCAGGGCTTTACATTGATGATAGGATGTAGTTCCTTTTCTCCGATAAAATCATACATTTCGGCTTCTCCTCCACTGACCGCTATAATTCCCTGGGCCATAGCTCCCAGTGCATTCGTGGCAGGCGTATAAGAATAAAGTTGGTCTAGTAAAACATCTGCTTTATTCATCATAATTTTATATTCGGTCAAAGGAATGGATTCGGCTTTAAGAATATTACATTCTCGTGGGTAGTCGTTTTTTATAGTTCTCAATATGTCGTATAGAATATCTGTCCCTTTAATAATAGACCTGTCTTTCTGAATTCCAATGAAGAAATTCACCGTTTGCGGAAAAGCTGATATTTCTTTTAAAGGATGTTGTGCCAAATTAATAGGAATGGGAATGTATCCTAATTTATTTTTATACTTGTTTTCATAAGAAATGTAATATTCATATAAGCAGGCTATTATGCCGTTTGTTTCTTGCGCAATTTCATGATTGGGTTTTTCATTAGGTCCTCCGATCCAGGCATTGATTATATTTTGACGTTCTGGAAATTGTAGCGGCTTACCGTTGATGAAGAAATCGGAATAACATAATTTTTTTTGCTCGAGACAGGTTTTAACATAATAATGATCGGTGCCTAATGCGCTGAGGAATATTTTTTTATTGTGTTTTTTTAGAAATCGGAAAATCATTAAATTCTTTTCGGGCCGTAAATCAAAAAAAACCGGATTTTTGATTTGTACTATGTCGTATCCTTTAAAATCTTTACAGTGATATAATACTTTGGAAAGATATTTTACGGAGTCGATAATGCCGTTGCTTTTGCGTATGAGGCTGATGTCCCGTGAGTTGTCCATCCAATGAGAACCATTGGAAGCAACGGTAACCTGATGTCCCAAGCTTCTTAATCCTTCGGCTAATGTCCAATGTAAATTGCTGGCTTCTCCTAATAACAATATCTTCATGAAACTCTTTATTTGTAGTTACAAATATACGATTTTTGTATATTACTATTTATGTGGGAATTTATAATTTGTATATTTGCTTTAAAAGAAGTTTTATGCGAGAAATCATGTCGATAGTTGTCCCCGTTTTCAATCGGGAAAAATGGATTGAAAAGATGTTTCTTTCTGTACGGGAGCAAACATATCGTCCGTTAAGATTGATCTTGGTTGATAATGGTTCGACAGATTCTTCCTTGTCTGTTTGTCATCGGTTAAAATCGGAATATGAGACGGATGATTTTACGGTTGATGTTTTACAGGAATTAAAACGGGGAGCCAATGCTGCCCGTAACAAGGGATTCTCTGAAGTGAAAAGTAGGTATGTTATGTTTTTTGATTCCGATGACGTTCTGTTGCCCATGACAGTTTCTTTATATATGAAGGAATTCAACGATAATCGGGAACTGGATATTGTTGCCGGTTTTGTCCGGTTTGTCACCGGAGACGGGCAGAGGTTGTTCTCTAAAACATCTTTTAAAGATCCGTTGAAGTCACAAATATTATATGGGATTTTGGGTACACAGCGTTTTGCAGTGAGAACAGAATTATTAAGATCGGTAGGAGGCTGGAGTGAAGAACTGATGCGCTGGCAGGATTGGAATCTTGGTGTCCGGCTGTTGTTAAATACTTCCCGTATCGGATGGATAAAAAAAAATCCTTTGGCAGATATATATTTGCATGAGGATAGTATTAGCGGAGTGAATTATTCTTCGTCCAGTAAAGATATAACTCTTTCTCTGGATCGTACATTTGAAGCTGTGATGGAGAGCAACATTCCGAATAAATGTTATTTTGCGAAACTTATTTCTTTTAAACGTATAGTAATGGCCGGAATATATAGCTATGAGGGTTGTGATGACGGAAAGGTGTTATATAGGGAAATAATAAAAGATGTTCCGGATATTTATTTAAAAAGTTTATTCCGCATTAGTTACCGGCTTGCTTCTGTTACCGGCCGGGGTTTTTCTTTTTTAGCCGATTGGTTTATCCGGTGATTATTTTAAAGTTAGTCTGTCTAATAAGGATATATATAGTTCTATAGCTTCTCTTATTTCATCAAGTTTGATATATTCGTCTGCCGTATGAGAACGGGCAGAATCGCCCGGGCCTATTTTTACCGAGGGGAAAGGCATAAGGGCTTGATCGGACAATGTCGGGGAACCGAAAGGTTGTTTTCCTGCTATAATTGCCCGTTGGACGAAAGGATGCGAAAGTTCGATACGGGAAGAGTTTAGCCGTAAAGAGCGGGGTGTGATATCGCATGGAATTTGTTTTTTCAGGATATCTACGACTTCTTTATTCGTATAATGGTCATTTGTTCGGATATCTACCACAAAGTCGCAACGGTCGGGTATAACGTTATGTTGTGTTCCAGCCTGTATTTGTGTGACACTTATTTTTATGCTGCCTAAATTTTCGGAAATTTTCGGAAAAGAGAAATCCCGTAAAGCGCTGATTATAGGCAGAGCTTTATATATTGCGTTTTCCCCTTCGTTTCTGGCTGCATGTCCTGATGTTCCGTATACACTACAATCCAGAACAATAAGTCCTTTTTCGGCTATCGCCGGAGCCATGTCGGTAGGTTCTCCCACTATAGCGAAATCTATAACCGGTAATTCAGGGAGGATACTTTCTATTCCGTTTTTTCCGGATACTTCTTCTTCGGCAGAAGCCAGAAAGATCAAATTGTATTTTTGGTCTGTTTTTATGAGATATAGAAAAGCGGAAAGAAGGGAAACTACAGACGCGCCGGCATCGTTGCTGCCCAGACCGTAAAGCCGGCCGTCTTCAATAACAGGCATAAAAGGTTCTTTTTTCCAGCCTGCTACCGGTTTTACCGTATCGATATGTGAGTTTAATAAAATAGTTGGATGAGATAAATTATATTGTGGGGAAATTGCCCATACATTATTGCCTTTACGGTAAGAAGTGATGCCTTCAGACGATATGACCGATTCGATGAGGTCGGCGGCTTTTACTTCTTCCCGGCTTATGGACGGATTGCTGATTAGATTTTTTAACAAATCCAAGGCCTTATAATATAATTCGTCTTTAGTAGCCATTTTTGTAATCTTTATATGGCAAAGATAAAAGTTTTTCCGTTTTTTCTCTCTATAAAAGCTTTAAATCTTGTATGGGTTAATGCTTTTAAGAATATGAATAGAGTAAAACGAGTAGGTTTAATTATAAATAAAAAATAATATATGTATATAAATATGTATAAAATAGCGCGATTATTCAGTAAGAGCTATATAAATAGTATGAAATAGGGTTTAAATCTTATTAAAAATAAATTCATATATAATTAATGATTAACTTTGTCGCAGATTTTGAACGTTTTTATATGATAAATCAACTTACTTCTCTAGTCCGTCGCCAGGCTTCTAAATATGGTGAACGGGAGGCATTCAGCCACCGGGACTATTCTTCAGACACATGGATATCCACTTCCTGGAATACTTTTTCCGAACAAGTTACAGATGCTGCTAAGGCTATGGCTATGATTGGAATTCGTGAATTGGAGAATATCGGTACTTATACGCAAAATAAGCCGGAAGGTCTTATTGTGGATTTTGCCGCATTCGATAACAGAGCTGTTCCGGTTCCGTTATATCCTACAAGTTCTTTAGATCAGATAGAATATATTATAAATGAAGCGGAGATTCGTTTCCTTTTTGTCGGAGAACAGGCTCAATATGACAATGCAATCGAGGCGCAGCGTATTTGCAAGACTTTGGAAAAACTTGTCATTTTTGATAATACGGTTTGCCTGAAAAAAGAGGATACGACATCTATTTATTTTGATAATTTTATGGAAATGGGACGCCATGCCGACAATGATGCTGTGGTGGAGCAACGTCGCTCAAATGGCTCTCCGGATGATCTTGCTACCCTTATTTATACATCGGGGACTACCGGAGAACCTAAAGGTGTAATGTTGACTCATTCGAATCTGGATGAAGCTATGCGTATACACCGGCAAAGATTGATTTGCGTGTCCGATAAGGATGTGTCACTTTGTTTTCTACCCCTTACCCATGTATTTGAAAGAGCCTGGACTTATTTCTGTTTGACCGTTGGAATGCGCGTGGCAATCAATCTCAATCCTAAAGATATTCAGCAAACTATACGTGAAGTACGTCCTACTATCATGTGCAGTGTACCCAGGTTCTGGGAAAAAGTTTATACGGCTGTCCAAGAAAAAATGGTATCCTCGAAAGGTCTCGTTCGTTTATTGATGAAACGCGCCTTGAAAGTGGGTAAAAAATATAATCTCGATTATGTTCGGCAGAATAAGATGGCTCCGTTATGGTTGGAGTTGGAATATAAATTTTTCGATAAAATCGTTTTAAATAAAATACGTAAAACGATCGGCATTGAAAAAGGAAATATATTTCCCACAGCCGGAGCCCCTTTGTCCGATACTATAAACGAGTTCCTGCATTCCTGTGGAATAAACATAGTCTATGGTTACGGACTTTCGGAAACGACTGCTACAGTGACGTGCTTCGACTTTACCGGTTATGAAATAGGTACGGTGGGAAGTGTTATGCCCGATGTGAAAATTAAGGTAGGAGAAAATAACGAGATTCTGGTAAAGGCGGCTACGGTAATGAAAGGTTATTATAAGAAGCCTGAAGAGACAGCCAAGGTTTTTACGCAGGATGGTTGGTTCAAAACAGGCGATGCCGGAAAATTATCTGCAGACGGTTCATTGGTATTAACGGAACGTATCAAGGATTTATTTAAAACTTCAAACGGCAAATACATTGCTCCCCAGGCTATAGAAACCCGGTTGGGAGAAGATAAATATATTGACCAGATTGCTGTTATCGGAGACCAGCGGAAATATGTAACGGCTATTATAATACCGGCTTATGAAGCTTTAAAAGAATATGCCGCACAACAACAGATAAAATATCATAATCTGGAAGAACTGGTTAAAAACCAGAAAATACATAAACTTATTGAGGAGCGTATAGATACGTTACAAAAGAATTTTGCACGTTTCGAACAAATAAAACGATTTACTCTTCTTCCCCGTGCATTCAGTATGGAAACGGGTGAATTGACAAATACTTTAAAAATACGCAGACCTATAATCAACCAACTTTATAGTGCCGAGATAGAAGCAATGTATGCTTAAATAGAGATAAAATTTGGCAGAATGGCTAAGGGTGTATATTTTTGTACACCCTTAGTCATTATTATATAAGTGATTATTTAAAATAGAATATAAATATGATTACACAAGAGCAATTAAAAGAGACGGAAGAGCGCAAGCTTGCGCTTAGGAGGTACCTTTGACATCGATTCAAAGATAATAGAAGTAGAAGAAGAAGAATTGCGCACTCATGTGCCCGACTTTTGGGAAGATCAGAAAAAAGCTGAGGCGCAGATGCGTAAAGTCAAAGAACTTCATTTTTGGATTGACGGATATAAAGAAGTCGATAAAGAAGTAGAAGAGTTGAAACTGGCCTTTGATTTTGTAAAAGAGGGGATAATTACGGAAGAAGAACTTGACCAGATTTACGAACGTGCCGTGACAATGCTTGAAAAGCTGGAGTTAAGGAATATGTTACGACGGGAAGAAGATAAACTGGGTGTCGTACTTAAAATTAATTCCGGTGCGGGTGGTACGGAAAGTCAGGACTGGGCTTCTATGTTGATGAGGCTTTATCTTCGTTGGGCCGAGCAGCACCATTATAAAGTATCGGTTGCGAATTTACTGGAAGGTGATGAGGCTGGTATCAAGTCGGTGACGATGCAGATAGAAGGTGATTTTGCCTATGGTTATTTAAAAAGCGAGAATGGCGTACATCGTCTGGTGCGTGTTTCCCCGTATAATGCTCAGGGAAAAAGAATGACATCTTTTGCATCGGTTTTTGTAACTCCTCTTGTTGATGATTCTATTGAGATTCATATTAATCCGGCCGATGTTTCTTGGGATACTTTCCGTTCCGGCGGAGCTGGCGGACAGAATGTGAATAAAGTAGAAACAGGCGTGCGGTTACGGTATAACTATAAAGATCCGGAAACGGGAGAGACTCGTGAAATCCTGATAGAGAATACCGAAAGCCGTTCTCAGTTGGACAATCGTGAGAATGCCATGCGTTTATTGAAGTCTCAGCTATATGATATGGCGTTGCAACGTAAGATGGCCGAGCAACAAAAAATAGAAGCGGGAAAGAAGAAAATCGAATGGGGTTCCCAAATCCGCAGTTACGTTTTTGATGACCGCAGGGTGAAAGACCATAGGACCAACTACCAGACGTCCGATGTTCAGGGCGTGATGGATGGTGATATAGATAATTTTATTAAGGCGTACCTGATGGAGTACGGTGCTGAATAGTGATGGAAAAGCTTACGCTTATTAAGGTCGGCGGTAAAATTGTAGAAGAGCCGGATACATTACTCAACTTGTTATCTGATTTTTCTATGGTTCCGGGTCATAAGGTCCTGGTACACGGAGGTGGCCGCTCTGCTACCCGTCTTGCCGCCCGATTAGGCATAGAAAGTAAGATGATAAATGGACGCCGTGTTACCGATGCCGAAATGCTGGAAGTGGTAACAATGGTTTATGGCGGTCTTGTGAATAAGAATATAGTAGCCGGGTTACAGGCATTGGGAGTAAATGCTTTGGGACTAACCGGAGCAGACATGAACGTATTATTATCCGATAAACGTCCTGCAGGCAGTGTTGATTATGGATTTGTAGGCGATATAAAACGTGCAGATGGTTCTGTTCTGGCAAAGCTTATCGGAGAAGGAATTGTGCCGGTAATGGCTCCTCTTACTCATGATGGTAAAGGACATATGCTGAATACGAATGCTGATACTATAGCCGGGGAGACGGCTTGTTCACTTGCCTCTTTTTTTGATGTGACACTAGTCTATTGTTTTGAAAAGCCCGGAGTTTTATTGCAGGAAGATGATGATAACAGCGTAATTCATGAAATCGATTATTGCGGTTTTTTGGATTATGTAAAAAATGGAATCATACAAGGAGGTATGATTCCTAAATTAGAAAACGCTTTTGGGGCTATTCGTGCCGGTGTGCGGGAAGTTTTGATAACCCGGGCAGATTGTCTGTGTTATCCTGAAAAAGGTACAAAAATAGTGTAAGTGTTATTATCGTAAGATTAAGAAACCATCTTTTATTTTCAATCAAATAGAAGATGGTTTCTTATTTGTAAATTATCTGTTGAACGCTTATTTATTTATGTCCAGATATATTTGTATCTTATCTTTTAATTCCTGTGCATGGATGGGTTTAGGTAAATAATCGTTGAAGCCGCTCTTGAGTACTTTTTGTTCATCTTCGGCGAATGCAAATGCCGTAACAGCGATGATAATCACGGAGCCGGATATTTCTCTTATTTTCCGGGTAGCTTCATAGCCATCCATTTCGGGCATTTTTAAATCCATTAATATGATATGAGGATTTTGTTCTTTGAACAATCTTATTGCTTCGATACCATTCCATGCATGGATTAAGGTATAGTTTTTCTTTAGAACGGTTTCGAATAATTTATAATTACTGGCATTATCTTCAGCAATTAAAATAGTGGGTTTTTCTACTATACCTGTTTCTCCCAAAGTTATGTCTTGTAATTTTTCCGATTTGTTCTCGATATTCTGGACAGGTTTGTATGGGATTTTGAACCAGAAAGTGGAACCTTTTCCTTCAGCAGATTCGGCACCGATTTTTCCTCCCAGCCGTTGGATAATGCTTTCGCTTATAGCCAGTCCTAATCCTGTCCCTTGTGCGAAATCGTTTAATTTAACAAAACGTCCGAATATCTGATCCCGTTTATCTGCCGGTATTCCGCAGCCGGTGTCAGAAACATAAAAATAGATATATCCGTCATCAGTTAATCGATATCCGAAATTTATATTTCCTTTTTCGGTAAACTTAATAGCATTCGTAATGAAGTTGTTGATTACTTGAGATAAGCGGTTACGCTCGGTATTTATGATGCATTCAGGTATTTTTTCGGTGAAAGAAACAGATACTTTGCCACTGTTTACTTTTAGTTTTGTTATTTGTTCTATTTCATTCAATAACGAGTTTATATCCACGTCGGTATAAATAAACTCCAATGTACCGGCTTCTATTTTGGACAGGTCGAGAATATCTCCGATCAGTTGTAATAAGAGGGCATTGTTATTTTCAATAATATTGAGATATTCTTGTTTTTCTTCTTCTATATCTGTTTGAGCAAGTACTCCGGAGAATCCTACTATTGCATTTAAAGGTGTACGTATTTCGTGGCTCATATTCGCCAAGAATGCCGATTTTAGCCTGTTGCTTTCTTCTGCCTGTTCTTTGGCCAGCATCAGATTTTGTTCCATCCGTTTTTGCTCGGTGATTACTATACTTGAACCTATAATTGTTTTCGGCGTGCCGTTTTCATCATATTCGTAAATGGCTCCTTGCTTGTCTATCCATTCGTATTCCCGGTCGTTGTACCAATGTACCTGATATGTTTCGTGAAATTCTGTACATTTTCCGTTGAGGAGATCGGTAAAGACGTTACGCATATGTTCTCTGTAATCGGGATGTATGGAATTGATATATTTTTCTACCGAACAATAATATTTGCCGTTGATAGGTTCTTTTTGGTCTTCGTGATGATAAATATCGTAATTGCATGAGAATATTTGGGTAGGAACGTCACAATCCCAAGGAAGAACTTTTGATAAGCTTAATACGGAAGAAAGGATCGAATTGGTAATTTCAAATTCATTTTTAGCTTTGGTTAAGGATAGTTCCATTTCTTTATGCTGGTCCACCGATGCAGTAGTACCGATCAAACGTGTTATTTTTCCTGAAGAATCTTTTTTTTCTATTGATATATGTAATTCTATCCATGTGTATTTCCCTGTTTTTCTGAAGTCGGCTCTTATTGTTTTTTGAATATTATCCACTAAACCTTTTTCGAAATTGTCAAAATCTGTACAAATACCACTTTGGTCGTCAGGATGAATAGCTTCCAGAAATTTATCGAGAGGGATTTTCAGATCCCAGTTTAGAGTTTCTACAGGCAAGCCTTTTATTTGTTTGGAATCCAGGATGAATTCTTTGTTTATTATATCGTAATTCCAAAGCATCATGCGGCTTATATTAAGGGCTAGCATCAGTTTTTGGGTAACCGATTTTATCTGTTCTTGTTGTTTTTGTAAATCTGTTATATCTGATGTGCTGCATACCAGCCATTTGGTATCTCCGTATGAAAAGATATTCTTGGTTACAAGTAATGAATGTGTTACCCCATCTTTAGTAACGAATGTTTCTATATCCTGATACGAGCCATTTGTCTTGGCTAAATCTCTGTCAAATTTACGAATGGCTTCTGCTTCTTCATAATTCATGAAAAGATGTTCCGTTTTTCCGATGACTTCTTCTGATGTAAGCCCGAAGAAAGATGATTTTTTACTCCAGAATATATATTTTTCAGTAGTCATATCTTTTATGGAAACGGGGATTGCCATATTTTCCATAGCCCGGTTCAGGAATATTCTTAATTTTTCAGATTCAATTTTATTTAAGGTATTCTCGGTTATATCTCTTAAAAATGTAATGACAAGGTTTTCTTTTAAATATGCGGTACATACTTCAAAATATATGATTTTCCCTCGTACAGGTAGATTGAATTCAAACCTTCTTCGCGTCTGGTTATTAATAGCATGGTTAAGGTTTCTGGCATAATCTTCCGCCATTTTTTTGTCCATAATAATATCACGAACGTTCATCCCTATCATTTTTTGTGAAGGGATAGGCAGTATGGTATCATCGGCATTAAATACTTTAATGATGTTCAACTCTTTATCATGGATAAATATCATATCGGGTGTTACGGATATAATTTCGTTATTCAAATCCTCCATGCCGATATTTCGTGTTGAATACGGCATTTCGATTTTGCGTTTCAGGAAATTAGCGAAAAAACTTTGAAACTTATTCATAATTGTATGCGTATATTATCTATTCAAAGTAGCTATAATTATAGTTTTAATGGGATAATCGGAGTTTCTATTTATTAAAGACTATTATTCAAAGGTAATTATAAATAATATATTTAATGTATTTATTTCTATTATTTTATGAGTATGGTGAAGTTGACGTAGTTTATTGTGGATTTTATTTATATTTGTTTATCTGATATACTCAACATCCCAGGTGGAGGAACATTTCAAGCCCGAACCCTCATTTGAATTCGTATAGAAAATATATCGGATGTGATGGCTCCGGAGCAGGTATTATTCAATAGATGATCGTATATGGTACAAGAGTATATTTGACTATACGTATTGTCTTTGTTGTAAAGCATGAGTTAATATTAAAATTCTTTTTTCATGTGACGATGCGACGTATAGATAGGTTGCCCGGTGGCTTGATCTCATAAAAATATTGCTGCTAAGGGTGTCTCATCGGCATAAGTGATCAAGTCTTGTATTTTTTATACTGCGTAGTTTAATATTGTAGAGCGTGTTTTATTTGCGATAAGATTTTTCTCTTAGATTTAAATCGAGTATGACTGTATCGGCAGGAAGTAAGTTGCTGTTTTACTTTTGGCCTGGAGGTAGTTTATTGAATGATTGGGTGTCTTTAAAAACATCGTCAATTTCTTTTGGGTGTAATGCCTAAACCATATTTGTGTTTAAAAAGTTACAAAATTAATATGGTATAAATATAGAGATAAAACAATTTTTGTATTGTAGAATTGACAGAAAACGTTTTATCGTCATATTATTTATTTATATTGTTCCGCCTGGTTGTATATAGATTCCAGAATTGTTTTGTCAATCTCGGTGAGTGTCATATTTCTTCGGGCCATCACTTTTTCGGCAATAGAGAAAAACCTGGGTAATTGGACATCGTTGAATCCGGATGTACCTCCTTCGCTGAACGATGCCACGAAATTACGGGGGAATCCGGCGCCATGTATATTTACTCCTACGCCTATAACTGTTGCCGTATTGAACATCGTATTAATTCCGGCTTTAGAATGATCGCCCATAATTAATCCGCAAAACTGTAATCCGGTGCGTAAAAAGCGCCGAGTGGTATAATTCCATAATTTTATTTCACTGTAATCGTTCTTGAGGTTAGATGCTGTTGCTCCTGCTCCCAGATTGCACCATTCCCCTATTACGGCATTTCCGAGGAAGCCATCATGTGCTTTATTTGAATACCCGAACATAACGACATTGTTAAGTTCTCCTCCTGCTTTACAATATGGTCCGAGTGTAGTAGCCCCGTATATTCTGGTTCCCATATTTACGACGGAATGATTGCAGGCGGCAAACGGAGCCCGTATACAGCTACCTTCCATTATTTCCACTTCTTTCCCGATATAAATAGGACCATTCATAACATTTAAAACAGCACATTCTACGGTTGCCCCCGGTTCGATAAAGATTTTAGGAGTTCCGTCCGGGAAATACGGGTCTCCTATGATCCGGTTTGTAGGGCTCGGGACAGAGCTGTTCCCATGGGAAGTAATATATTTAAAGTCATCTATCATGGCCTCTCCGTTCTTGATAAATATATCATAAAGCATTTCTATAGATAGGGGGGGGACGTCCAATTCTTTTACGGATTCGAATTGTTGACGAAGGAATCCTTCCTTATGACCCTTATAAGCTATTAATTCCTGTTTATAGGTAAGGGCTTCTCCTGAGGATAAATCTGTTATCATGTCCGATAGAGCTGGAGACGGCAGACAATTACCCGCTATAAAAAGGTTTTCATTTTCAAAAACGGCAGGGAATTTGACGGACAGATAAGGCTCCGTCCAATAAGAATAAATACCCGGTATTTGTTTTTCCCATTTTTCACGTATGGTAAATATACCTATTCGTATATCGGCAAGAGGTCTCGTAAAAGTCAGCGGAAGTAGGTTCTCGTGTGCTCGTGTAGTGTCAAAAAGTATGATATTCATTGATTATTCTTTTTATTTTTTACTTAAATTGAAATCCTTTTATGAAACAATTGTTGGCAAAGTAAGGTTTTTTACCTGTATATATCTTTCTCTTTTACCTTGATTATTTTTCCGAAAGAAGACAGTTTTTCCATATTTATTGTTCTGGAATTTCCTACAATAATATAGATAATGGGACGTCCCGATACCTGTTCTTCATAAAATCTGCTTATATCATTTATATCGGTATTTTGTATGCCTGTATATAAAGACCGGTTCGGATCTTCTTTATAACCGGCGTGCTTCCAGGATGCTACTTTCTTTGAAATATCCCGGAAAGAAGGATAATTGTTATTGATGTTATTCGTAATAAATTGTTTAGTGGCAGATATCCGTTCAGGTTTTTGAGGCATAAAGCGGATGAGTGAATCCAATACTCCGAGCGCGTCGATTGTTTTGTCTCCTTGTGTGGATAACATGCTTAGAAGTATCCCGGATTTTCCTTTATGTACAGGTGAAGGAAACTGGAATTTTGCATTTACACGATAAGCATAAGACCTGAATTCTCTTATTTCCTGAAATAGTAAAGAAGACATGTCGCCTCCGAAATATCCGGTATATAACTGAGACATATGTCTGTCTTTGGAATCTTTTGCCGTATCGCCTTTAACATATCCCATAATAATGCTTTGTGAGGAAGATGGCATATCATAAAAATAGATTAGGGATTCATTATAAGAAAGTTTTTCCCGGTGAACGGGGGTATGAGCTTCATATTTGGATTTCTCCACAGGAATGTATTTTCTGATGCTCTTTTCTACCTGAGAAGATGATAGTTTTCCGCAATAATGAATATCGCAGGCAATTTCTTGTATATGGGCAAATGCTTTTGACAACTGGTCTTCTTTTATTTTTTTTACTTCGGGATAAGAAAATTTAGTAAGATAGCGGGATGAATTTCCATACATAACTTTCTCTAATATGGCGTTTGCTATCATATCGCCCGATTTAAAAAAAGAGTGTTTTTCCAGCTGTTCGTTATTTCTAATTTGTTTTAGTTGCTTTTTATCCGCTTTGGCATTTTTCATAAAGTTTCCTACTAAAACGAGTGTTTCGTCAAAGTGATTGTCATATCCTGAAATGTGAATAATGAAAGACTTGTCGTCTGAGCTGAATGAAAGAGTGCTGCCTAATGATTGCAACCGGTTGCGGAAATCCTGATATGTTATGGAGTCGGTTCCCAGATATAATAGATAATCCGCCAGATGTGTCAGGATAGAATTATCCAGTATTCCGGTTCTGTATGAAATGTCCAGCGAAAATATATCATTCACGGGATTTTCTGTTGTATATAAGGTGACAAACTCGGTTAAGCCGGTAGTATGGATGTCTTTGTCAAAGTCTATATATTTAGGAGGGTGGTTGATGACAGGCATTTGTTCCAGTTGCAAGGCATATTTGGATTTAGCTTCACTGTTTTTTGGCACGATGGGATTGAAGTCGGGTTTTGAGATATTGTCTTTAGGATAATTACCGGTTTTTTTAGTTACATACAGATAATTGCCATTGAAATACGTTTTTGCTGCTTCTATTACATCTTCTTTTGTCAAGGAGTCGATACGGTTCACAAAATTTAGGTAATCATCCCAGGTTTTTCCCTGTGAAAATAATTCCATCATTACAGAACTACGGGAATCTATATCCTCCATTTGGGTGTCATAATATCGTTTCTGTTCCAGTTTTAAATTTCGAAACATTTCATCAGTGAAATCACCCTCTTTGATACGTTCGATTTGTTTCCAAACAAGTTTTTCCGCAGATGAATAGGACTGGAAAATTATTTTGGGCATAACTAATATTCCCAGTATACCGGCATCGTTCAGACTTTCATTGATAGCTTGTGCTCCCAGCAGTTTATGGCCGCTGGAAAGTTGGTCGAGATATCCGGTCCCGTTTGAGTTATTTAATATGCCTATTGCAATATTTAAAGCGATCTGGTCTTTGTGATTGGCAGGAACTCCCCTAAATCCCAGTCCCATTATTTTTACGATGGGAATAGGTAATTTTATTTTGAAATGTTCTTTCCCTTTGAACGGAGGGGGAGGAGCTGTGCCGGATCGGGGTGCTGTTCCTGACGGGATTTTGGAGAAAGTCTTTTCCAGAATAGGTAAGACTGTTTGTGTGTCGAAATCTCCGCTTAATATCAGCCCCATATTGGAACCGACATAGTAATCTTTGAAAAAACGTGCCATCTGGGTAAGCCTGGGACTTTTCAGGTTGTCGGTGTTGCCCAGTATGGGGTATGCGTATGGATGAGGTTCGAAATATCGTTTTGTAAGATTTTCTATTGCCTGGTATCCGATGAAATCGCTATACATATTTTTTTCTTCGTAAACCGTTTCCAGTTCGCTTTGGAAAAGGCGGAATACAGGGTTGATCAGGCGCTCGCTGTTGATTTCTGCCCATTGGGCGATATATTGAGGGGAGAAGGTATTGTAGTAAACTGTGCAGTCATACGATGTTCCTGCATTGATCCCTGTACCCCCGTATCGGGTAAGTAAACGGTCGAATTCGTTGGGTATGGCATATTCTCCGGCTTTTATGCTGAGGGTGTTAATCTCTGTCTGTATATTGTTGCGCTCGTTCGGGGATATTTTTGTGGCGAGTTCGTCGTATTTTTTAGCTATAGAGTCCAACCATATTTTTTCGGCGAAATAATCGGTCGTTCCTATTTTGTCTGTACCCTTGAACATCATATGTTCGAAATAATGTGCTATTCCTGTATCCGGACAATCTTTTGCACCTGCTTTTACTACGATTGCCCCGAATATTTTGGGCTGGTTGTGATCTTCGTTCAGCCATACGGTCAATCCGTTTTTTAGCGTGTATTGTTTTACCTGTAACGAGGACGAAACTTTTGCTTTTGTACAGAAAAAAACGATTGCGAATAGTAAAAAAAAGATACTTCTTTTCATTATATAAAAAATGTTGATCGAGACAAATATACCTTTTTTATCTTTTGTATCTATAATCGGTTTTAAAAAAATGAACAATACTCCGACTTAGTCCGTTAAAAAAGTCAGGATGAAAGAAGGTATTTATGGAAGAAAGGCATTTTTTGGATTTAATAGCATCTATGATGTACAAGACTCGGAAAGAAAATCTGAGACCTTTTACATGCTATAAAGAATTGTCGGAATGGAATGCGGTTTTAGCAGTATCGCTTTCTCTGATGATACAAGAGGAATATCGAGTGCAAGTAACGGATGAAGATTTCAGGCAGACCGATACCATACAAGATTTGTTTTTCAGAGTGAAGTCAAGAAAGAAATCCTGAAAGTTGAGTTATCATAAATAAAACAGATATGTGCGGAATAGCAGGAATAGCAGGAGAAGAAGAACAAATAGCAAAGAAGTTGATGCTTATGACACAGTCTCAGATTCACCGAGGGAATGATTTTGAAGACCTGTGGACCGACTTGTTTTTGGATGCCGGTATAGGACTATCTCATAATCGGCAGAAAACATTGGATATGCTTGATGAATCGAATCAGCCTTTTTCGGATGAAGATACGGGACTGGTCGTTATCGTTGACGGTGAAATCTATAATTATCCAGAATTACATCAGGAATTAAGCCGGCATTATAATTTTCGCACAAAAGGAATGATAGAAGTTATATCGAAAGCGTATCATCGATGGGGGGAGAATTGTCTCCGCCGTTTTAACGGTATTTTTGCTATAGCCATATATGACCGTACGGCCCGGCATTTGTTTTTGGCGCGGGACCGTTTCGGGATCAAGCCTTTGTATTATGCTTTTCAGCGTGGGAATTTTTATTTTGCCTCTGAAATAAGAGCCTTGTTTGCGGCGGGGATAAAGCATAAAGCTTCAGCGGAACGTTGGGCCGGATATTTCGTTTACTCTTCTTATGGTTCACCCGGGGAAACGTTTTGGGATGGGATATTTCAGTTACCTGGCGGTTGTGCTATATATTATAACGGTTATTCGATAAGGGAATCCCGTTGGTATTCTTTCGGGGACGAAGTGGAAAAAGTGCAAATGCCCAATGACCGAAGAAAAATATCCGAACATTATTTGGAGCTGATAGATGAAAGTATACATGAAAATATTCAGGCCGGTGTACCGATAGGATTTTGTATGTCCGGTAAAATAGATTCCGCAATTCTGTTATCATCTATGTTCAGGCACGGAAAAGGGTATCCTTTTAAAGTATTTTCTTATTATCACGGATCATTGGCCGGAAGCGATATTCTGTGGATTGAAGAAATGCTTGCCGGTACACCGTTTCGTCTCGACAGGGTAAAGCTTACTCCGAGACAGGCAGTAAATGAGGCTATACATATCGCTCATTGTCAGGAAGAACCGTTCGACGGTTTGGATTCGTTGGCCTGGTCGTATATGATGAGAACGACACGGCGAAAGGGAGTAGGTGTGTTGTGCGATAGTCTGGGGCTGGAAGATGTATGGCAGTGCGACTGGATGAATTCCGGATTACGGTTTGATGTACTCGATGATAGCGGTGTTTTAGATCCTGAGTTCCGGAAATTGGCAAGGAAACCGGTCTATCCGCATTATTTTTCCGATGAAAATAGAAATCTGAGATATAGCGACCTTTTTCAGGAGCGAATTCCTCACATACTCCGGTTTCACGATAAAATAAGTTCTGCTTATACAGTCCTTTTAAGACGTCCGTTCTTGAATCACAAATTGCTGGAATTTTCCTTTGCCATACCGTCGGAATATAAACGGGACCTAAATGCAAAAAGGTCTTCTTTAGTAGCCGATATGGCACACCGGGCGTTACCCGAAGATGTAAGGCTGGCCCCTTGCCGATGTGAAAGTGTTTCCCGCCAATGGTTGAAGGCGGAATTAAAGAACTGGGCCGAGGATTTGATTCTGGGGTTGAGAGAGGGACAAACTTCTTATTGGTTTAATGGTAAAAGGCTGGAGCAGGCCTGGCATGATTACAACGGAACACTGGGTGACGATTATTCTGCACATGTATGGAAATTACTGTCATTGAGATTAATAATGAGCGTTGTTTAAATAGTTATGAATGGCTGAAAGAGAAACTTGCAAACTATTGTAAATTTCTTTTTTCGTGATAATTTTAAAAATATATTTTTCTGATTATTTTGGAACAATGTAATTTGAAGTTATTATACTACGAAAACACAAAAAGGTTATCTAAACATTACGGAGACCTTGTGCCTTCTGTTCTCGATTTTTTAATAATGTTTGCTCCCGGATTAGATGAGGAGCACTTCCCTATGTCTGTTCCGTAAAAGCAGATAAGTCTGTTGGTGCTGTTTCGGATAATCATAAGGTTCCTTATACCAATCTCAACGATGGTGTAATGACTGTTAAAACGACCGATAAAATGGTAGAGAACGGAGTTAGGTCTTTTCAAGTCCTTATGTCCTGGAAGGATTGTCGGTTTTGTCTGGCAGGATTTATGTTCTTAAGATTTATTTTCCTTTAGGTGTGGATATTCATAAAGTTATGATAAACAAATAAAATATATGGTATAAATATATTTAAGACGGATATAATCGTTTTATTTCGGTAAGTTGCTCATATTTTTATTTTATTGTATTTTTGGAAAAAAATAGAAATATGCAATTTACAGAATTAGAAATTCCGGGTGTTTATGTAATAGAACCTCGTGTGTTCGGAGACATACGGGGTTATTTTATGGAAAGCTATAAAAAACACGAATTTGATGCCCATATAGGCCCGGTAAACTTTATTCAGGATAATGAATCCAGTTCGGTGTACGGGGTATTACGTGGGTTGCATTATCAAAAAGGGATATATTCGCAGGCTAAATTAGTACGTGTGACATCGGGTAACGTCCTGGATGTGGCTGTAGATTTACGGAGGTCATCTCCTTGTTTCGGAAAATATGTGGCGGTGGAACTGTCTGCAGAGAATAAAAAGCAATTATATATACCCAGAGGATTTGCTCATGGTTTTTTGGTTATGAGCGGTACGGCGCAGTTCAATTATAAAGTGGATAATGTATACGCGCCAGAACAGGAGGCGTCTATCCGTTTCGATGATCCGCAAATAGGAATACAATGGCCGGTTCCCGCGGCCCGGATGATATTGTCGTCAAAAGACAAGGGAGGGGCATTTTTGTATGAGGCGGAATGTTTTGATTGATTATGAAGAAGTAGCTCTGTCGTTTCTTTTACGGAAAGATATATGCGCCGGAACGTGGGATGTGTATAATATGCGATATATTCTTTTTCTTACTTTCCTGAGAAAGGAAAAATGAAAAATAGTGAGAAAATATTATCAATATGTTTGGTTTCTAATGATTTAGTGTTTATCTTTGCAAAGTTTTTGATGCTGTAAAAGGCTCATATTCTCGCCTAATTTGTTGATTATGTGAGAATAATGGCCATTTTTGGCGTCTGTTTAGAGAGAAACTGAAAAATAATAGATTTATAATTTTAAGATTAAAAAAGTTCTAAGAAATGCCTACAATTCAGCAATTAGTAAGAAAAGGACGGGTAGTTTTGGAAGACAAGAGTAAATCTCCTGCATTGGATTCATGTCCTCAAAGACGTGGCGTATGCGTGAGAGTTTATACTACGACTCCTAAAAAACCTAACTCTGCAATGCGTAAAGTAGCACGTGTGCGTTTGACAAATGGTAAAGAGGTGAACTCTTACATTCCGGGAGAAGGTCACAACCTGCAGGAACACTCTATCGTACTTGTACGTGGCGGTCGTGTGAAGGATCTTCCTGGTGTGCGTTATCATATCGTACGCGGTACTTTGGATACTGCCGGCGTGAGCGGACGTACTCAGCGTCGTTCCAAATACGGAGCTAAAAGACCTAAACCGGGAGCGGCACCTGCAGCAAAAGGTAAGAAGTAATTTACCTGCCGGCTTGGAAAACCAACAAGAGAATTTTAAATTAGTGTAAAAACGCTGGTTTTAGTTTATTGGATAGGCTGATTGGGTTGAGTAAATAGGGTCGGAGGACCTTGTTGAAGATGTAATAAGCAACCAAAAACAAGAACAACAATTTTTGTAAAAAATGAGAAAAGCAAAACCTAAGAAAAGGATCGTATTACCTGATCCTGTCTTCAGTGATGTGAAGGTTACGAAATTCGTTAACCACTTAATGTATGACGGCAAGAAAAGTACCGCCTATACTATTTTCTATACTGCTTTGGAGACTGTGAAGTCTAAAATGCCGAATGAGGAAAAATCTTCCCTCGAAATTTGGAAGAAAGCATTAGAAAACATAACTCCTCAAGTAGAGGTGAAATCCCGCCGTGTGGGTGGAGCTACCTTTCAGGTTCCTACCGAAATCCGCCCCGACCGTAAAGAATCTATTTCAATGAAAAATCTTATTAACTACTCTCGTAAAAGAGGTGGAAAAACGATGGCAGACAAATTGGCTGCTGAGATCGTTGACGCTTTTAACGAACAGGGTGGTGCATATAAACGTAAAGAGGATATGCATAAAATGGCAGAAGCTAACCGTGCATTTGCTCACTTTAGATTTTAATTGACAATAATAAGTAAGGGAAAAAAAGATGGCAAAATCTGACGCTCATTTAAAGTATACCAGGAATATTGGTATTATGGCACACATTGATGCCGGTAAAACAACTACCTCGGAACGTATTTTGTTTTATACCGGTCTTACTCACAAAATTGGTGAAGTACATGATGGTGCTGCTACAATGGACTGGATGGAACAGGAGCAGGAACGTGGTATAACGATTACTTCTGCTGCTACCACTACTTTCTGGAATTACGGTAATGAAAAATTTAAAATCAATCTGATTGACACTCCGGGACACGTTGACTTCACCGTAGAGGTAGAACGTTCCTTGCGTGTGCTTGACGGTGCTGTTGCTGCATTTTGTGCTGTAGGTGGTGTAGAACCTCAGTCCGAAACAGTTTGGCGCCAAGCAGATAAATATAATGTTCCCCGTCTCGGTTATGTAAATAAAATGGACCGTTCGGGTGCAAATTTCTTTGAAGTGGTTCGCCAGCTCAAAGATGTATTGGGGGCAAACCCTTGTCCTATTCAGATTCCTATCGGTGCTGAAGAAACTTTTAAAGGTGTAGTCGATTTGATTACGATGAAAGCTCTTTACTGGCATGATGAAACTATGGGTGCTGATTATAGCGAAGAGGAAATTCCTGCCAGCCTGAAAGAAGAAGCTGAAGAATGGAGAGATAAAATGTTAGAAAAGATCGCCGAATGTGACGATGCTTTGATGGAAAAATATTTTAGCGATCCATCTACTATTACTGAAGATGAAATACGTGCTGCTATACGCAAAGGAACTTTGGCTATGGAAATCGTTCCTATGATATGCGGTTCTTCTTTCAAAAATAAAGGTGTTCAGAAACTGTTGGATGCAGTTTGTGCATTCCTTCCAAGTCCTATCGATACGGCTGCTGTAGTGGGTCATGCAATCGATGATCCTGAAAAAGAAATCGTAAGAAATCCTTCTTTCGATCAGCCGATGTGTGCTTTGGCATTTAAGATCGCTACCGACCCCTATGTAGGACGCCTTTGCTTCTTCCGTGTATATTCTGGAGAAATTGAAGCCGGTTCATACATATATAACTCTCGTTCCGGTAAAAAAGAACGTATTTCCCGTTTATTCCAGATGCATTCGAACAAACAGAATCCGAAAGAATCTATCGAATGTGGAGATATAGGTGCAGGAGTAGGTTTTAAAGATATTCGTACAGGTGATACGTTGTGTGCGGAAAATGCTCCTATCGTACTTGAAGCTATGGACTTCCCCGATCCCGTTATCGGTATTGCTGTTGAGCCTAAAACGCAAAAAGATCTTGATAAGTTAGGTGTAGGTTTGCAGAAATTGGCTGAGGAAGATCCCACTTTCCGTGTACAGACAAATGAAGAAACAGGACAGACGGTAATTAGTGGTATGGGTGAGCTTCACTTGGATATTATTATCGACCGTTTGAAGCGTGAATTTAAAGTAGAATGTAATCAAGGACGTCCTCAGGTTACCTATAAGGAGGCTATTACCAAGCCTGTTGAGTTGCGTGAAGTGTTTAAAAAGCAAACAGGTGGACGTGGTAAATTTGCCGATATTATTGTACGTGTTGAACCTGCTGACGATTCATTTGAAGGAACATTGCAATTTGTAGATGAAGTAAAGGGAGGTAATATCCCTAAAGAATTCATTCCTTCGGTACAAAAAGGTTTCACCAATGCTATGAAAAATGGTGTTTTGGCTGGATATCCTTTAGATCGTCTTAAAGTTACCTTGTTAGATGGTTCGTTTCACCCGGTTGACTCGGATCAGTTGTCTTTCGAGCTTTGTGCTATTCAGGCATTTAAGAAAGCTTCTGAAAAGGCAGGTCCTGTGTTGATGGAACCTATCATGAAAATAGAAGTGGTTACTCCGGAAGAAAGTATGGGTGATGTGATTTCCGACCTTAATAAACGTCGTGGGCAAGTTGAAGGTATGGAGTCGAGCCGTTCGGGTGCACGTGTCGTAAAGGCAAAAGCTCCTTTGGCCGAGATGTTCGGTTATGTGACCGCTTTACGTACAATCACTTCGGGGCGTGCAACCTCTACTATGACGTTCTCTCACTACGAAGTAGTAAGTGCGTCGATCGCTAAGTCTGTATTGACCGAAGCTAACGGTAGAGTAGATTTGTTGTAATAAATGTTATTATTATTAATATCAATATGAGCCAAAAAATCAGAATTAAATTAAAATCTTACGATCACAACTTGGTTGATAAATCGGCTGAGAAGATTGTTAAGACGGTGAAAGCTACAGGTGCAGTAGTAAGCGGTCCTATACCCCTCCCTACCCACAAACGTATTTTCACTGTAAACCGTTCGACTTTTGTAAATAAAAAGTCAAGAGAACAGTTCGAATTGTCTTCATTCAAGCGGTTAATCGACATCTACAGCTCTACTGCAAAAACAGTAGATGCATTGATGAAGTTGGAGTTGCCCAGTGGAGTGGAAGTAGAAATTAAAGTGTGATTTAAAAATTAAGAGAAATGCCAGGATTATTAGGAAAAAAAATCGGAATGACATCCGTTTTCAGTGCCGATGGTAAAAATGTTCCATGCACTGTTATCGAAGTTGGTCCTTGTGTAGTTACTCAACTGAAAACCATTGAAAATGATGGTTATGAAGCTGTACAGGTGGGTTTTGTTGATAAAAAAGACAAACACACTACCAAACCGGAAGCCGGACACTTCAAAAAAGCTGGAGTAACACCCAAGAGACACTTGGCCGAGTTCAAAGGTTTTGAAACAAGCTACAATTTAGGTGATACAATCACAGTTGACTTGTTCGAAGGTACCGAATATGTAGATGTAATCGGTACATCAAAGGGTAAAGGTTTCCAGGGTGTAGTAAAACGTCATGGTTTCGGTGGTGTAGGTCAGTCTACTCACGGTCAGCATAACCGTTTACGTGCCCCCGGTTCTATAGGTGCATGTTCTTATCCTGCCCGTGTGTTCAAAGGAACTCGTATGGCTGGTCAGACAGGTGGCGACAGAGTAACTGTACAAAACCTTCAAGTGTTAAAAGTAATGCCGGAACACAATCTTTTGCTTATCAAAGGATCGGTACCGGGAAGTAAAGGTTCAATCGTAATAATTGAAAAATAATGGAACTGAGCGTATATAACATTAAAGGTGAGGACACGGGAAAGAAAGTTGCCTTGAGCGATGCCGTTTTTGGCATTGAGCCCAATGAACATGCTATTTATCTGGACGTAAAACAGTTTTTAGCAAACTCTCGCCAGGGAACTCACAAGTCGAAAGAAAGAAGCGAAGTATCGGGAAGTACCCGTAAGCTGAAAAAGCAAAAAGGTACGGGAGGAGCTCGTAGTGGTGATATCAACTCGCCGGTTATGGTAGGTGGAGGACGCGTATTCGGCCCTAAACCACGTGATTATCGTTTTAAATTGAATAAAAAAGTAAAAAATTTGGCTCGTAAGAGTGCATTGACATTTAAGGCTCAGGAAAATGCAATTATCGTAGTCGAAGATTTTACTTTCGAAGCTCCTAAAACTAAAGAATTTGTTAGCTTGGCTAAAAACCTGCAAGTAGCTGATAAAAAGTTACTTTTAGTTTTAGCAGACCAAAATAAAAGCGTATATTTGTCCGCTCGTAATTTAGCAAACGCAAAAGTAGTGACAGTTTCTGAACTCAATACGTACAAGGTGTTGGATAACAATGCTTTGGTTCTTACCGAGAGCTCATTGGCTGTTATTAATAATCTTTAAAGTAGAGGAGGCTTGAAATGAAAGTGATAATAAAACCTATCGTGACGGAGAAAATGACCGCATTAGGCGAAAAGCTTAACCGCTACGGCTTTTGTGTGGATCCGCGAGCAAATAAGCTGCAGATAAAGAAAGCAGTGGAAGATTTATACGGTGTAACCGTAAAAGCAGTAAATACGATGAACTATAACGGAAAAAACAAGAGCCGTTATACCAAATCTGGTCTTATACAAGGACGTACTGCAGCTTATAAGAAAGCTATGGTTACATTAAAAGAAGGTGAAACTATTGATTTTTATAGCAATATTTAATTAGAAAATGGCAGTACGTAAATTAAAGCCCACAACACCGGGGCAGAGACACAAAATTATTGGTGCATTTGATAAAATCACTGCTAGTGCGCCAGAAAAGTCTCTTGTAGTAGGTACAAAAAAATCGGGTGGACGTAACAACGAAGGGCATAGAACTATGCGCTATATTGGTGGCGGACACAAACGTAAATTCAGATTTATTGACTTCAAGAGAAGAAAAGACGGTGTGCCGGCAACAGTAAAAGCAATTGAGTACGATCCTAATCGTTCGGCTCGTATCGCTTTATTATATTATGTTGACGGTGAAAAGAGTTATATTATTGCACCCAACGGCTTAGAAGTGGGAGCAACTGTAATGTCTGGCGAAAATGCTGCACCTGAGATAGGTAATGCATTGCCATTGAAAAACATTCCTATCGGTACGGTAATTCATAATATTGAATTACGTCCGGGGCAGGGAGCTTTCATGGTTCGTTCGGCGGGTACTTTTGCTCAATTGACTTCGAGAGAAGGAGATTACGCAATTATCAAATTACCTTCAGGTGAAACGAGGAAGATACTTGCTACATGTAAAGCTACTATCGGTAGCGTAGGAAACTCCGACCACGCATTGGAAAGATCTGGAAAAGCAGGTCGTTCTCGCTGGTTGGGCCGTCGTCCTCGCAACAGAGGTGTTACGATGAACCCGGTAGATCACCCGATGGGTGGTGGTGAAGGCCGTTCATCAGGAGGACATCCAAGATCTCGTAAAGGCTTGTATGCAAAGGGTCTTAAGACGAGAGCTCCGAAGAAGCATTCTTCAAAGTATATTATTGAAAGAAGGAAAAAGTAATCTGATTAATTGAAACAATTATGAGTCGTTCATTAAAAAAAGGCCCATATATCAGTGTGAAGCTGGATAAAAAAGTAGCTGCCATGGAGGCAACAGGCAAAAAGTCTGTTATTAAGACATGGTCGCGTGCATCTATGATTTCTCCGGATTTCGTAGGTCATACTTTTGCAGTTCACAATGGTAATAAATTTATTCCCGTGTACGTTACCGAAAACATGGTAGGTCACAAGTTGGGCGAATTTGCCCCTACTCGTAACTTCCGTGGTCATGGTGGTAACAAGAAAAAATAAGGGCCTGAACGGGAATTGAGAATTTCTAATAAAAAAAAGAATTAAAAAATGGGTGCAAGAAAAAGAATATCAGCCGAAAAAAGGAAGGAAGCCCAGAAAACTCAGTATTTTGCTAAGTTAAATAATGTTCCTACTTCTCCCCGTAAAATGCGTCTTGTCGCAGATATGGTAAGAGGAATGGAAGTATTCAAAGCTCTTGGCGTACTTAAGTTTTCTAACAAGGAAGCTTCTGCAAGACTGGAGAAATTGTTACGTTCTGCCATTGCCAATTGGGAGAATAAAAACGAACGTAAGGCCGAAAACGGAGAACTTTTCATTACAGAAATCTATGTAGATGCTGCTGCAATGTTGAAAAGACTGCGTCCGGCTCCTCAGGGCAGAGGATACAGAATTCGTAAACGTTCGAACCACGTAACTTTGTTTGTTGACACAATGAGTAAAAACGATAACAAAAATTAAGCTGGATGGGACAGAAAGTAAATCCGATAAGTAACCGTTTGGGAATCATCAGAGGATGGGATTCTAACTGGTATGGCGGCAAAAACTATGGAGATACCCTGCTGGAGGATAGCAAAATCCGCAAGTATCTCAGCGCCCGTCTTGCAAAAGCGAGCGTGTCACGTATAGTGATTGAACGCACATTGAAACTGATAACAATTACGGTTTGTACTGCAAGACCGGGTATTATCATCGGTAAAGGAGGTCAGGAAGTTGATAAACTTAAAGAAGAACTCAAGAAAATTACCGATAAAGATGTACAGATCAATATTTATGAAGTAAAAAGACCTGAACTCGATGCCGAAATCGTTGCAAGCAATATAGCTCGCCAAATCGAAGGTAAAATAGCTTACCGTCGTGCCGTTAAAATGGCTATTGCTTCTACTATGCGTATGGGGGCAGAGGGAATTAAAGTTCAAGTATCAGGACGTTTGAATGGAGCTGAAATGGCTCGTTCGGAAATGTATAAAGAAGGAAGAACACCTCTTCATACGTTGCGTGCCGATATTGACTATGCTTTAGCTGAAGCATTGACAAAGGTAGGTTTAATTGGTGTTAAGGTTTGGATTTGCCGTGGTGAAGTTTACGGTAAAAAAGACTTGGCTCCAGCCTTTACAAACAATGCGAAGGAGTCTCGTGGCGGTAACAATGGCGGTGCCCCCAAAAAAGGCTTCAGAAAACAAAAAACGAATCGTTAACGAATTGAATTAACACAAGATGTTACAACCGAAGAAGACAAAATTCAGAAGGCAACAGAAAGGGCGTATGAAAGGTTACGCTCAAAGAGGTAATCAGTTGGCCTTCGGTTCTTTTGGTATAAAATGTTTGCAATCGAAATGGATAACCGGACGTCAGATAGAAGCTGCCCGTGTCGCTGTTACCCGTTATATGCAACGTCAAGGTCAGATCTGGATCAGAATTTTCCCGGATAAACCGATTACCAAAAAACCAGCAGAAGTACGTATGGGTAAAGGAAAAGGTTCGCCTGAAGGATTCGTGGCTCCTGTTACCCCTGGTAGAGTTTTAATCGAGGTCGAAGGTGTTCCTTTTGAAGTAGCGAAAGAAGCTTTGCGTCTGGCTGCACAAAAATTGCCGGTGACTACTAAGTTTATAGTTCGTCGTGACTACGATGCAAGTCAAAATGTGTAATAAGGTATGAAGAAAGCAGAAATCAAAGAATTGGGTTCCAAGGAATTGGCTGAAAGACTGGACGCTGCAGTCGTAGCTCTCAACCAGTTGGAAATAAATCATAGTGTTTCTCCCTTGGACAGTCCTGCTAAGATAACCAAAGAACGCAGGATGATTGCGCGCATGAAATGTGAGTTGCGCAAAAGAGAACTTAATAAACAATAACCAACCAAGCCAGATGGAAAAAAGAAATTTAAGAAAAGAGAGAGTTGGGGTTGTTAGCAGCAATAAAATGGAAAAGACCATTACCGTTGCCGTTAAATGGAAAGAAAAACACCCCATTTATGGTAAGTTCGTTAGTAAAACGAAAAAATACCATGCTCACGACGAAAAAAACGAGTGTAACATTGGCGATACAGTGAGATTGATGGAAACTCGTCCTCTGAGCAAAACAAAAAGATGGAGATTAGTAGAAATAATCGAAAGAGCTAAGTAATATGATACAACAAGAATCAAGACTTACAGTAGCCGATAACAGCGGAGCAAAGGAAGCTCTTTGTATTCGCGTGTTAGGTGGTACAGGCCGTCGATATGCTTCCGTAGGAGATATTATAGTAGTTGCTATAAAAAGTGTTATCCCTTCGAGCGATGTAAAAAAAGGTACTGTATCTAAAGCCGTTGTAGTACGTACGAAAAAAGAAATCCGTCGTCAGGATGGTTCTTATATTCGTTTCGATGACAACGCATGTGTATTATTGAATGGCGCTGGCGAAATCAGAGGTAGCCGTATTTTCGGACCGGTGGCGAGAGAATTACGTGCAACCAATATGAAAATAGTTTCGTTGGCTCCTGAAGTACTTTAATGTAAATAAGAAAGTTAATGAGTAAATTACACATTAAAAAGGGTGATACCGTATATGTAAACGCCGGAAGTGATAAAGGAAGAACCGGTCGTGTTTTAAGCGTATTGGTAAAAGAAAACCGTGCGATCGTAGAAGGTATCAATATGGTGTCTAAGAGCACCAAACCTAATGCTAAGAATCCCCAGGGAGGTATAGTGAAAAAAGAAGCTCCTCTTCATATCTCAAATCTCAATCTGTTAGATCCGAAGACGCAAAAACCGACTCGTATCGGTCGTAAGAGAAATGAAGAAGGTGTTTTAGTGCGTTATTCTAAAAAATCAGGAGAGGAGATCAAATAATGAGCAACACCGTAAATCTGAAAAAAGATTATCTGGAAAGAATCGTGCCCGCTTTGGAAAAAGAATTTAATTATTCTTCCGTTATGCAGGTACCAGTCTTGAAGAAGATCGTTATCAACCAAGGTCTTGGTCAAGCTACTGCAGACAAAAAAATCATTGAAACTGCTATTACCGAGTTAACGGCAATCACAGGTCAGAAGGCTGTGGCTACTCTTTCTCGTAAAGATATTTCGAATTTTAAACTGCGTAAAAAAATGCCTATCGGTGTGATGGTTACATTGCGTCGTGAAAGAATGTACGAATTCCTTGAAAGACTTATTCGTGTGGCTTTGCCCCGTATACGTGACTTCAAAGGTATCGAAGGCAAACTTGACGGAAGAGGTAATTATACCCTCGGTATTCAGGAACAAATTATTTTCCCTGAAATAAATATCGACAGTATTACTAAAATATTAGGAATGAATATTACCTTTGTAACTTCTGCGAAAACAGATGAAGAAGGGTATGCTCTTTTGAAAGAGTTCGGTTTACCTTTTAAAAACGCAAAAAAAGACTAAGATATGGCAAAAGAATCGATGAAAGCTCGTGAAGTAAAGAGAGCGAAATTAGTTGCCAAATATACTGCTAAAAGAGAACAACTTAAAGCAGAAGGAAACTATGAGGCTCTTCAACTGCTGCCGAAAAATGCTTCTCGCGTACGTTTACACAATCGTTGCAAATTGACCGGTCGTCCTAAAGGATATATGCGTCAGTTTGGGATTTCCCGTATACAATTCCGCGAAATGGCATCGGCCGGTTTAATTCCGGGTGTTAAAAAAGCAAGCTGGTAAATTATTTTTAGTGTTAAATATTGTCCGGAATGCCGGATCAATTTAAACAATCATTTTTATGACAGATCCAATAGCAGATTATCTGACAAGATTGAGAAATGCAATTAAAGCTCAGCACAGAGTTGTTGAAGTGCCTGCCTCGAACTTGAAAAAAGAAATCACGAAAATCCTTTTTGAAAAAGGCTACATTCTGAATTATAAGTTTGTAGAAGACGGTCCTCAAGGTTCTATTAAAATAGCCTTGAAGTATGACCCGGTAAACAAAGTAAACGCTATCAAGAAACTGATTCGTGTTTCAAGTCCGGGTTTACGTAAGTACACAGGATACAAAGATATGCCACGTGTACTTAATGGTTTGGGTATCGCTATCCTTTCCACTTCTAAGGGTGTTATGACGAATAAAGAAGCCCGTGAGTTGAAAATCGGAGGTGAAGTAATTTGTTACATATATTAATTAAAGGAGGTTTATTATGTCAAGAATAGGAAAATTGCCCATAGTTATACCTGCCGGAGTAACAGTTACTGTAAACGGAACAGAGGTAAAAGTAAAAGGTCCCAAAGGAGAATTGTTCCAAGTGGTTAATCCCGATATCAAAGTTGAAGTTGCCGATGGTCACGTTGTTGTAACAAGGCCTAGCGATGATAAAGAACACCGTGCTTTACATGGATTATATCGTTCTTTGATAAACAATATGATAATAGGAGTGTCCGAAGGTTATAAAAAGGAACTTGAGCTGGTTGGTGTAGGTTATCGTGCATCCAATACAGGACAAGTACTTGAATTATCCTTAGGGTATTCACATGCTATCTATTTGAAACTTCCTCCTGAAGTGAAAGTAGAGACGAAATCCGAAAGAAATAAAAACCCGTTGATTATTCTCGAATCATGCGATAAACAGCTTATCGGTCAAGTATGCGCTAAAATTCGTACTTTCCGTAAGCCAGAACCTTACAAGGGTAAAGGTATTAAGTTCGTTGGCGAGGTAATCCGTAGAAAATCGGGTAAATCAGCAGGTGCTAAATAATTCACGTAAATTGGTATTATCATGACAACGAAGATAGAAAGAAGAATAAAAATTAAAACTCGCGTACGTGGCCATATCTCAGGAACAGCGGAACGTCCCCGTATGACAGTTTTTAGAAGTAACAAACAAATATACGTGCAAATTATCGATGACCTGGCAGGTAAAACTCTTGCTTCCGCTTCTTCAACAGCTATTGAAGGCGGAGCTAAAAAGGAACAAGCTGCAAAAGTAGGTGCTGAGATTGCTAAAAAAGCACAAGAAGCAGGTGTTACTTCTGTAGTGTTTGACCGTAACGGTTACCTGTATCATGGGAGAATTAAAGAATTAGCTGATGCTGCACGTAACGGTGGACTTAAATTTTAATGATCATGGCAGGAAAAGTAAATAGAGTAAAATCGACGAACGATCTTGAATTAAAAGACCGTTTGGTTGCTATAAACCGTGTAACTAAGGTAACAAAAGGTGGTCGTACTTTCAGTTTCTCAGCAATTGTTGTAGTAGGTAATGAAGACGGCATTGTAGGCTGGGGATTAGGTAAGGCCAGTGAAGTAACGACAGCTATAGCTAAAGGCGTAGAAGCTGCAAAGAAAAATTTGATAAAAGTACCTGTACTTAAAGGAACTATTCCTCATGAACAATTGGCAAAGTTCGGTGGTGCTTTGGTATATATCAAACCCGCTTCTCACGGTACCGGGGTAAAAGCCGGTGGTGCTATGCGTGCTGTGCTTGAAAGTGTAGGTATTACAGACGTGCTTGCCAAATCTAAAGGTTCGTCTAACCCTCATAACTTGGTAAAAGCAACAATTGCTGCTTTAGGTGAATTGAGAGATGCTGCAACAGTTGCACAAAACAGAGGTATCTCTTTAGAAAAAGTCTTTAAAGGTTAATGGGAGCTCAAGACATGGAAACAATTAAGATTAAACAAGTAAAGAGCAGGATTAAATGCCCTGCAACCCAGAAAAAAACGCTAGATGCGTTGGGACTGAAAAAACTCAATCGTGTAGTTGAACATAAGGCTACCCCCCAGATCATGGGTATGATAGCAAAAGTAAAACACTTGATTGCAGTAGTAGAGTAATATTCATACATCGATTAAAAAAATTTGCAATATGAACTTGAGTAATTTAAAACCCGCAGAAGGGTCAACTAAAACAAGAAAAAGAATCGGTCGTGGTTCTGGTTCAGGATTAGGGGGAACTTCTACACGCGGTCATAAAGGTGCAAAATCGAGATCTGGTTACAAACGCAAGATCGGTTTTGAAGGCGGTCAGATGCCGTTGCAACGCCGTGTTCCTAAATTTGGATTCAAGAATATAAACCGTGTTGAATACAAAGCTATCAATCTTGAGACTTTACAAGCTCTTGCTGAAAAGACCAATGCCAGTAAACTGGGTATTGAGGCTTTAGTAGAAGCTGGGTTCATTTCTTCGAATCAATTAGTAAAAATTCTTGGTAAAGGTACTATTTCGGCGAAACTGGAAGTGGAAGCCCATGCTTTCTCTAAAAGTGCTGAAGCCGCTATCGTTGCCGCAGGTGGAACAATAGTTAAACTCTAATACGATGAGAGCAATAGAAACTATAAAAAACATTTGGAAGATTGAAGATCTGCGTAAACGGATCATCACTACTATCCTGTTAGTGTTGGTGTATCGCGTAGGTTCACATGTGGTACTCCCCGGTATCGATCCCGGTAGCCTGGATGCTTTACGTAACCAGACAAGTAAAGGACTAATGCAGTTGCTCGACATGTTCTCGGGCGGTGCATTCTCTAATGCATCTATTTTTGCGTTAGGTATTATGCCGTATATTACCGCTTCTATCGTTATCCAGTTGTTGGGGATGGTATTACCTTCTTTCCAGAAAATGCAACGGGAAGGTGAGAGCGGAAGGACAAAACTTAACCAATACACCCGTTATCTTACGGTGCTTATTCTTTTGATGCAAGGTCCTGCATATTTGGTTAACCTTCGTGTGCAGATGGCCGGAGCATTTCCTGATACAGGCTGGATGTTTATAGTTTCTTCTACTATTATTCTTGCTGCTGGTAGTATGTTTATCATGTGGTTGGGAGAAAGAATTACAGACAAAGGAATAGGTAACGGTATATCCTTTATCATTCTCGTAGGTATCATTGCCCGTTTGCCTCTTGCCTTTGCGCAGGAGTTTACCAGCCGTTTGGCTTCTAAACAAGGAGGATTGGTGATGTTCCTGGTAGAAATAATAATCCTTCTGGCTGTGATTGCAGCTGCAATACTATTGGTACAAGGCACTCGTAAGGTGCCCGTACAGTATGCGAAACGTATCGTAGGGAATAAGCAATACGGAGGCGCAAGGCAGTATATTCCTTTAAAGGTAAATACTGCTGGCGTAATGCCCATTATCTTTGCGCAAGCTATTATGTTTATACCTATTACGTTTGCAAATTTCTCGTCAGACGTATCGAGCTCATTCTGGCGCTCGTTCATGTCCAATACGGGATTCTGGTACAATTGTGTATTTGCAATACTGATTATAGTATTTACCTATTTTTATACGGCAATTACTGTACAACCCAATCAGATGGCCGAAGATATGAAACGTAACAATGGTTTTATTCCGGGTATAAAACCGGGAAAACAGACAAAAGACTATCTGGACTCTGTAATGTCGAGAATAACTTTGCCCGGTTCTATCTTCTTAGCACTGGTAGCAATTATGCCTGCTTTTGCACAAATAGCTGGTGTAAGTGCAGAATTTTCACAATTCTTTGGAGGTACTTCATTACTCATCCTCGTAGGTGTGGTATTGGATACATTGCAACAGATCGAAAGTCATTTAATGATGCGTCACTATGACGGACTCCTTAAATCGGGTAGAATTAAGGGGCGTAGCGGTGCCGCTTATTAAAGTCATTATTTGAGAAAAAAATGATTTATCTCAAGACAAATGAAGAAATAGAGTTGATGCGTGAGAGTAATCTCTTGGTGGGCATGACCCTTGGTGAAATGGCTAAGTGGGTAGCTCCGGGGATTACTACGCTGAAACTTGATAAGATTGCTGAAGAATTTATACGTGATCATGGAGCCGTCCCCGGTTTTCTCGGTTATGGCGGTTTTCCCAATTCACTCTGTATCTCGGTAAACGAAAACGTAGTACATGGTATTCCATCAAGCTATGTGTTGCGAGATGGAGATATAGTTTCGATCGATTGCGGTGCGGTTAAGAATGGTTTTAATGGCGATTCTGCTTATACTTTTTGTGTGGGGGAAGTCGCCGAAGAAACAAAAGCACTCTTGAAAGCTACCAAAGAATCACTCTATATTGGCATAGAAAATGCGGTAGAAGGAAAGCGTATAGGAGACATAGGAAGCGCAATACAAATATACTGTGAAGGAAAAGGTTATTCTGTAGTACGCGAGTTGTGCGGACACGGAGTAGGAAAAGCTCTCCATGAGAGTCCCGAAGTCCCTAATTACGGTCGTAGAGGTACAGGGCCTGTCCTGAAGAATGGAATGTGCATTGCCATAGAACCTATGATAAACCTTGGCTCACGTAACATTGTTGTAGAAAGAGACGGTTGGACTGTTCGCACACGTGATCGTAAGCCTTCCGCCCATTTCGAACATACAGTAGCTATTTGCGGAGGTAAAGCAGATATCTTGTCTTCCTTCAAATATGTTGAAGACGTTTTAGGAGATAAATCAATTTAAATTTAATATATGGCTAAACAAGCTGCAATAGAACAAGATGGAGTAATCGTAGAAGCATTGTCAAATGCAATGTTTCGTGTAGAGCTGGAAAACGGTCACGAAATTACAGCTCATATCTCGGGGAAAATGCGTATGCATTATATAAAAATCTTACCCGGAGATAAAGTGAGAGTGGAAATGTCACCATACGATTTATCCAAAGGAAGAATTGCTTTTAGATATAAATAATACATAAAGATATGAAAGTAAGAGCATCATTAAAAAAGCGTACGCCAGATAGCAAAATAGTTAGAAGAAATGGCCGCTTGTATGTAATTAACAAGAAAAACCCTAAGTATAAACAACGTCAAGGATAATTTATTACCTTTGCAAAAAAATATTCTATTATATGGCAATAAGAATAGTTGGTGTTGACCTACCGCAAAATAAAAGAGGCGAAGTAGCCTTGACTTATATCTATGGTATTGGTCGTAGCGCCGCAAATACCATCTTGGAAAAAGCTGGTATCGATAAAAATATTAAAGTAAAAGATTGGACTGATGATCAATCAGCTAAAGTTCGTGAGATAATAGGTGCGGAATATAAAGTAGAAGGAGATCTTCGCTCTGAAGTTCAGCTCAATATCAAACGTCTCATGGACATCGGTTGCTACCGTGGTGTACGCCATCGTAATGGTCTGCCTGTGAGAGGTCAGAGCACTAAGAATAACGCTCGTACACGTAAGGGTAGAAAGAAAACAGTTGCTAACAAGAAAAAAGCTACTAAATAATAAGTAAGTATGGCAAAAAAGACAGTCGCAGCAAAGAAGAGGAATGTAAAGGTTGACGCAGTTGGCCAGGCACACATCCATTCTTCGTTCAACAACATTATTGTATCGCTTGCCAACAGTGAAGGTCAGGTTATTTCTTGGTCTTCGGCAGGTAAAATGGGCTTTAGAGGTTCTAAAAAGAATACTCCGTATGCCGCTCAAATGGCCGCACAGGATTGTGCAAAAGTGGCATTTGATTTAGGCTTGAGAAAGGTAAAAGCTTATGTGAAAGGACCAGGTAACGGTCGTGAATCTGCAATCAGAACTATTCATGGTGCAGGTATCGAAGTAACCGAGATTGTCGATGTTACTCCGCTTCCACATAACGGATGTCGTCCTCCGAAAAGAAGAAGAGTCTAACTTATTCTTTTTATTAGAAAACTGAATCTCGAATAGTGAATAGATTGCACTTAATCCTCTCTGCAATCGCGGCTGCACTCTTCCGGGTTCGCAACTTATAATTTATAAAAAAAAATTAGAAATGGCAAGATATACCGGACCTAGAACAAAAATTGCTCGTAAATTTGGCGAAGCTATTTTCGGGCCAGATAAAGTTCTTTCAAAAAAGAATTATCCCCCGGGACAGCATGGTGCAAATAAAAGAAGAAAAACTTCAGAATATGGTATTCAGTTGCGAGAGAAACAAAAAGCTAAATATACTTATGGTGTATTGGAAAAACAGTTCCGCAACTTATTCGAAAAAGCCTCACGTACCAAAGGTATCAAAGGTGAAGTGTTGTTACAATTACTTGAAGCACGTCTTGACAATGTAGTATTCCGTTTAGGTTTAGCACCTACCCGTTCTGCCGCTCGTCAGTTGGTTTCGCATCGTCACATCGTAGTAGATGGAAAAGTAGTTAATATCCCTTCATATTCATTGAAACCCGGTCAGGTTGTAGGTGTTCGCGAAAAATCGAAATCTTTGGAAATAATCGCTGACTCTTTGTCAGGATTTAATCACAGCAAATATCCTTGGTTGGAATGGGATGAAAGCTCTAAGAGCGGTAAAGTGCTTCACACTCCCGAGAGAGCCGATATTCCTGAAAATATCAAAGAACAGTTGATCGTTGAGTTGTATTCTAAATAATAATTGATTCCATGGCGATATTAGCATTTCAAAAACCCGATAAAGTATTGATGTTGGAAGCGGACAATTTCTTCGGTAAGTTCGAGTTTCGTCCGTTGGAACCAGGCTATGGTGTTACGGTAGGTAACGCTTTACGCCGAATCCTCCTTTCCTCCCTCGAAGGCTTTGCAATTACATCGATTCGTATCGATGGAGTAAAACACGAGTTTTCTACCATTCCCGGTGTTATCGAGGATGTTACGAATATAATTCTTAACCTTAAAAAGGTAAGATTTAAACAAATTGTGGAGGAAATCGAGAATGAGAAGGTAACTATTACTGTTTCGGGCTCGGAAGTGTTCAAAGCTGGAGACATTGGCAAAACTTTGACCGGATTTGAGGTTCTCAATCCCGAGTTGGTTATCTGCCATTTGGATTCAAACGCAAGTTTTCAGATGGATATCACTATCAACAAAGGGCGCGGTTATGTCCCTGCCGATGAAAACCGTAATCCCGGAGATGAAGTGAATGTAATACCCATCGACTCTATTTTTACCCCTATCAGGAATGTAAAATATGCAGTTGAGAACTTCCGTGTAGAACAAAAGACGGACTACGAGAAACTGGTATTAGAAATTGCAACCGATGGTTCAATCCATCCGAAAGAAGCTCTTAAAGAAGCGGCTAAAATCCTTATTTATCATTTTATGTTGTTCTCCGATGAAAAAATTACCATCGAAACGACAGATGCTGATGGAAATGAAGAGTTTGATGAAGAAGTACTGCACATGCGTCAGTTACTTAAAACGAAACTTGTCGATATGGATTTATCCGTTCGTGCGCTTAACTGTTTGAAATCTGCCGATGTAGAAACATTAGGAGAACTAGTGGTTTTCAACAAAACCGATTTGTTGAAATTCCGCAACTTCGGTAAGAAATCTCTTACTGAACTTGACGAACTGTTAGCCAATCTGAACCTCTCGTTCGGTATGGATATCTCGAAGTATAAATTAGATAAAGAGTAAAACGATGAGACATAATAAAAAATTTAATCATTTAGGACGTACAAAGGCTCATAGAGATGCGATGTTGTCCAATATGGCTTCTTCTTTGATTCTCCACAAGAGAATCTTTACCACATTGGCCAAGGCAAAAGCTTTGAGAATGTACGTTGAGCCCCTTATCAACAGAGCAAAAGAAGATACAACGACATCACGAAGAGTAGTGTTCGGTTATTTACAGAACAAATATGCCGTTACGGAGCTTTTTAAAGAAATTTCTGTTAAGATTGCCGATCGTCCCGGAGGCTACACCCGTATCCTTAAAACCGGAAATCGTTTAGGTGATAATGCAAAAACTTGCTTTATTGAGCTTGTTGACTATAACGAAAATATGTTGAAAGAGAAAGCAACGAAGAAAGCTACAAGAACACGTCGTTCTAAGAAAACTGCTTCTGCTGAAGTAGCTGCACCGGCGGCAACAGAAACTCCTGCAACAGAAGAAAAAGCTGCAGAATAAGAAAGATAGATTTTATCTATATAAAAAGAAGGGATTTCCGCACAGGAATATTCCTTCTTTTTTATTTGTTAATAATGTAAATAAATTTAAAGTCTGTATAAACAAAACCCTGTGTTTTACGTTTAACTATAATAGAGTTAAATACAAACACAAACAATTATGAGAATAGCAAAAATTATAGGAAGAGAAATCCTCGATTCACGTGGTAATCCTACCGTAGAAGTCGATGTGGAATTAGAGTCCGGAATAGTAGGGAGAGCCGCAGTACCGTCCGGAGCATCTACAGGTTCTCATGAAGCCTTGGAGTTACGGGATAATCAGAAAGAACGTTATTCCGGCAAAGGGGTAACGAAAGCAGTACATAATGTCAATAAGACTATCGCCGATGCCTTAAAAGGGATGTGTGTTTTGGACCAGATCGGTATTGATGAAACATTATTGGCTTTAGATGGAACAAAAACAAAATCCAAATTAGGTGCGAATGCCATATTAGGGGTATCCTTGGCAGCAGCGAAAGCAGGAGCTGCTTATTTAGGTTTGCCTTTATATAATTATATAGGAGGAGTCAATAGTTATATATTACCCGTACCTATGATGAATATTATCAATGGTGGTTCTCATTCCGATGCCCCTATCGCGTTTCAAGAGTTTATGATTCGTCCTATCGGGGCATCTTCTTTTAAAGAAGGATTAAGAATGGGGGCGGAAGTTTTCCATACGTTGAAAAAAGTTTTACATAATCGTGGGCTAAGTACAGCTGTGGGAGATGAAGGCGGATTTGCTCCCGCTCTTGCCGGGACCGAAGATGCAATCGGTGCAATAATACAAGCTATAGAAGAAGCCGGATATATGCCGGGAAAAGATGTGACGATCGCATTGGATTGCGCTTCATCTGAGTTTTTCAGTAACGGAATTTATGATTATTCAAAATTTGAAGGTCCTGGCGGTGCCAAACGAACATCAAAACAACAAGCAGATTATTTACAGGATCTGGTATTGAAATATCCGATAGACTCTATAGAAGATGGAATGAGTGAAGATGATTGGGATGGTTGGCGTTTATTGACAGATCTTATTGGAGACCGTTGCCAGTTAGTAGGAGATGACTTGTTTGTTACTAATGTCGAATATCTTGAAAAAGGGATTCGTTTAGGTTGTGCTAACTCCATATTGGTAAAAGTAAATCAAATAGGAACTTTGACAGAGACGTTGAGAGCCGTGGAAATGGCGCAACGGAACGGTTATACAGCAGTAATATCACACCGTTCAGGTGAAACCGAAGATGCAACGATCGCGGATATAGCAGTAGCAGTAAATGCCGGACAAATTAAAACAGGTTCATTAAGCCGATCCGACCGTATGGCGAAATATAACCAATTGTTACGTATAGAAGAAGAGCTTGGTAAAGCAGCTCAATATGGATATAAAAAAATAAAACCGTAATAAAGGTAATAAACTTATACAGCTTCGTTCCGTTCTCAATATTTATAAATTGAAAACGGAACGAATTTTTTGTGTGATATTATTGCTAGTATTATAATTTTGTTTATTCAGATAAATCTTTTTCAAAAAAATGTATGATATAATGATCTGTAATTCAGGATATAGTTGTGTCAGATGATATTATTTTTCAAAAAAACATAGAAAAGATTTGGAGAGAGGGGAAAAAAGTTATTATCTTTGCCGTCGCTTTTGGGGAAAGAAATTAATCACTGGTGAAAAAAGAGGCCAAAAGATTTGGAAGAATCCCTCAAAAGATATTATCTTTGCTCCGTTTTCCCTTCGGAGGTTCCCCTTTAAAGAGAAAACACGAAGATAGCAATAAAAGTTCATTGAAATAATTACAATAGACAAAGTAGTACGAGACGTTTTTTTTGACAGGCTTAACCCCCTG